>DATJDA010000349.1:0-18734 GCA_035497695.1 Marinobacter sp.
GTGATCGATGACTACAACCGTGAAGGCTTAGGCATAGAGGTGGACTTATCACTGCCTTCTGAACGTGTCATGCGGTCGTTGGATCAGATCATCGAGTGGCGAGGCAAACCCAGCCAAATACGCTGTGACAATGGGCCGGAATACATCAGTGCTACCTTGGCCGCCTGGGCGACACAACGCAGCATCACCTTGATTTTTATACAGCCCGGCAACCCACAACAGAATGCCTATATTGAGCGTTACAATCGGACTGTACGCTATGACTGGTTAAATCATTACCTGTTCAAATCCGTTAAGGAAGTTCAGGAATATGCAACACAATGGCTATGGACCTACAATAACGAACGGCCAAATATGGCCTTAGGCGGCATCACGCCGCGACAGAAGTTGGCCATGATGGCCTAACTCTACTTTTGAGCCCCGTTAAAAATGGGGGGATTACCAATCCTTTTCTGGGCGACTAAAAGGCGCGTATCTGAAAGCGAGAACACACTGTTCCGGCTGATAAAGCGATCGAGTCGACTTCCCACTCCCTGTAACTCCTTGCCATGTGTGGCTTGCAGCACTTTTTCCATCGCAATATGAACTAATGGCAACGCCAAAAGCATTGTCAAACTATTGTTGATCTGCCAGTTTAGAAGCCGACGTCATGCATTGTTGTACCCATTGGAAAAACCGGATATTCCTTAAATGTCTCTGTGGTGAACTATGAACACACCACTTAATGTTACAGCGAGGAACATGCTATGAATAAGGACATCGTTGAAGGTAACTGGAAACAACTCAAAGGCAAGGTTCGCGAGAACTGGGGCAAACTAACCGATGACGATCTGGACAAAATCGCCGGTCGCCGTGACAACTTTATCGGTAAGGTTCAGGAAAAGTATGGCATGAAAAAGGATGAAGCTGAAAAAGAGTGGGATAAGCTTTCTAACCTCTGAACTTCATCGCCATTATAAGAATTAAAAGCCAGTACTTGTGATTAAACAGGTACTGGCTTTTGCGTTAGGCTCATTATATCTGGCGTTAAAATGAGAGCGCCATCAATGCGGTAAAGTCTTGGGCAGCCACCGGTCGGCTAAAGTAATATCCCTGCCCCTCAGTGCAGCGTTCAGATTTCAGGAAGGCAAGTTGTTGTTTTGTTTCTATTCCCTCCGCAACGATACGATGCTTCAGGCTCTTGCCCATCGCAATAACGGCACTGATGATGGCATTTTCTTTATCGTGTGAGTCATTATCCAGATTTTGTACAAATGACTGGTCTATTTTCAGCGTATCAAGAGGAAATCGCGCCAGGTAATTCAGGCTTGAATAACCGGTACCAAAATCATCAATGGCAATTCGAACGCCGAGTTTCTTTAGCGCATGCAAGGTTACCGTTAACTGCTCAGTGTCTTTCATAAGCCCACTTTCCGTAATTTCCAACTCCAGTTGGCGCGGGTCCAAACCCGTTTCGTTGAGTACGGAGATGACACCGGCAAGAAAACCCTGACTATGCAGCTCCTTGGTCGAAACGTTTACGGCTACCTGACCAATATCGTATCCGGCCTGCAACCAGGCCTGCGTTTGCCGGCAAGCTTCGTGGAGAACCCATCTGCCGATTGGGAGGATCAAGCCGCAATCCTCTGCAACACTGATGAAGTGCTCCGGGTAAACAAGTTGGTTATCTGACCCCTGAATTCGAATTAGCGCTTCGACGCCGGTAATTGATCCGGTTTTGAGGTTCACCTTCGGTTGGTAATACAACACAAACCTACTCTGCTCCAGTGCCCTGTGGAGTTCCTGCTCCATGGATTGCCGTATCAGCGCACGAGCCTCCATTTCCTCAATAAATATCTGATAGGTATTGCGCCCCTTTTCCTTGGCCTGATACATAGCAGCGTCCGCTTTCCTGGCCAGAGTATCCAGATCTTTGCCGTCGTCAGGATAGATACTGATTCCGATACTGAAAGTAATGTTGAGTTGGTTATCGCCGACGAGATGCGGGTGAGCCATGGCTTCAATTATCTTTTCCGCCATAATGACTGCGTCATGCACCTTCTCGACTTCGTTCAGCAATACCACAAATTCGTCTCCTCCCTGGCGGCAAACCGTATCAGAGTGACGGACACAGCCTTGCAGACGTTTTGCAGTCGACTTCAATAATTCATCACCAACCCCATGTCCGAGCGAATCGTTAATGTGTTTAAAGTTGTCCAAATCCATAAACATCAGGGCGACCTTCTTGTTATGGCGCTGCGCGAATGCAATCGATTGCGCCATACGGTCGTTCAACAATAAGCGGTTTGGCAGGCCGGTCAGGTAATCATGTGCCGCCATATGGGACATCTTCTCTCTGGCCTGCTCAGCAACTTCTGCCATCGTCTGGGCGTGAATTGAAGCAACCACAAGACGCTCGTTCGCTTCTTTCAACAGTGCCAGCGTGTCCGTGTCCAATTTGGCTTTTACAGCAGCAGCCTCCTGTTTCTCTTGGCGCAGCTCTGAAGTTTTTTTCGGAAACTCAGCGCCGCCATAGTGCATGTCTGTGTCAAGGGGAGGCCCTGTCTTGGCTTTCGGACCTTTGCATCCATTCTCACTCATTCCTTCTCACCTCGATCAATGCTGCTCGTTGTTTTTGTTCGCGTGGGCTGCCCACCAAGAATTCCTTCAAAGTCGGTCACCGGGTCGCCAATGACAATACCACGATCAGTAATCTCGAAACGTCTGATTTCACTGCTGTGGGGGCTGGCACGTACTTTGACGACCGCCATAACACGCTCCAGACGGCTCTCAAGCTCAATGTAGCGCTGTACGATAATGGCGTCGGTAAGAAATGCCGCTCCGTAGGGGCTAAAGCGCAGGTCCGTATAGCGATCTTCGAGTTCCGATGTCATAAGCACCGTTACACCGATGCCGGAGAGTACGCCGATCATGCGAAACAACGATTCACGGAAATCCGCCCGAAACGTGGGTGCCACCGCTAACTCAAAACCAGACAACGAGTCGACTACCACGCGGGTTGCTTTCATCTGCTTAATAAGGTTAGTCAGGCGCTGCACAATCTCGTCAATGGACAGATCCAGGGCTCGGACATTAATCAGGCCAACCTGCCCAGCCTGGATCATTTCGTCAAGTGTCCGGATCCAGGACTGGTTCGGGGTTTGTTCAAACGCGACGATTACGCCCGTTTCACCCAAGCGCACACCTTCGGCCAAAAAAGCTGTGGCAAGAATAGTCTTGCCAGACCCGGACGGCCCGGCAACCAGCAGCGAATAGCCTGCTGGCAAGCCGCCCCCCAGCATTTTATCCAGGCGGGGTACGCCCATGCCAACCCGCTCATTTTTGCGTGACACTTCAGAGGCTGCTGCATCCTCAGAGTCCTTTTGAACGATTGCCGCCGGAAAAACATTGATCCCATCATTGGAAATGCGGAAGGAGTGTTTTCCTGGCAGAGTCGCCTGACCACGCATTTTTATAATCTGGATCTTGCGCACCATCGAATTCCGCTCAAGCGATTGCTCCAGCGACAACAAACCGTCAGCCACCGTCAAGATCTGATGGGAGCCATTACCCAATAAAAAGTCTCCAATCATGAAGGTAGTCGCCTGCCAGCCCGTCAGTTGAAGCCCGAGTAGCTGAAGAAACTGTTGCAGACTGATCGCATCGGTTGGCTGATGTTCTGCCTCTCGCAAAACAGAACGAAACGAATCGACAAACACTAATGCTGGAGAAAATGCCTCAACCTCCTGGCTAATGCGTCTCAATACCTGTTCAAAATTGCCAGCCGCCAGATCGTCATTCAAATTAATGAAGCGAACCGACCTGTTAATCTTATCGGGGTCAAAAAACGTGAACTGCTGCTGATAGCGCAGCATTTTCAAGGGCGACTCGCCAAACGCCGTGAAAAATAACGCGGGTTGCTCAGGCGTTGCCAGCGCAAACATGATCTGGTGGCACAACGTTGTTTTACCGGCTCCTGGAGGCCCGCTAATGAGATTGAAGGAATATTCTGGTATGCCACCACCGAGGATATCATCAAGCCCCTGCACACCGGTGCTGAGACGACGTATGGTTACTTTTTTGCTCATGGTGTTGTGTCCTGGCTGGGTGCTGTCTTCTGATTAAAAGATGGGGAGAGAGATGCACTGAGTGAACCCAGTAAGGTTTCAACCAGCGAATGACCAATCAGCGTTGTCAGTAGTTCGGTGAAGTCTGCCAACAGCACCGAACGTGCCTCTGCAGCCTCATTCACATTGCGACCCGCCAGGCGCGCACTAAGAGCTTCAAGCAGGTCGCTGGTATCCAGCTGAGTCTCTGCAGGTGTAAGCCATGGGAAGCTTTTACTTGTCAGGTGCAGTGCACGCTTGAAGAGGGCGTTCACCCCCAGTTCACCGATCACTGGTGTCAGTATTGCGTTCACCCTAAGCAGTATTTGGATGGTGTTTTCAGCAATCCCTCCCGCATCGACCGCACCTTCGTTCTGGTACGCTATAACTTTGTCCGGTGTAGCTGGAGCCGGGGCTTTATTTTTTGTTGACATGAAACAGCTCACCTGCGGTGTTGCAGACCTTGCCAGCCGCTTTAAACATGGCGGCAAAGCGCACATTGCGTGCACAGCCTTCTGAGTACGCAGAGACGATTCACACCGCAACACGCCAATTCAATCCCGAATGCCCAGACTGTTCGTTGATATGAAGGTAGGGTAACGTCAGGAAGCAGTCAGTGCGCTAACGCACTGAGCCGTTAACAAAAAGCCCTTGCAGAAAACAAATACCGTTGAAACTCACGAAGCAGCACACTGCCCGGAGAATATCTGATCGTCCGCCGCTTCTCATGCATTACCTGGAAGCAATTACTCCAAGCAGCCTCACAAGTGCAGGACGAAGAATAGAGGCTTCGAAATCCTTGCGCTGGAATGCCAGTTGGCCGACCACATGACCATTGATAGTATTCGTTAGCAGTGCCGCATCGGCATCAGGATTATCAGAACCAAGGTTTGATAAAACCTTGTGGATGATTCTTGCATACGCCCGGCCCCACTCGCGCAATATAGGTCGCAACTCCGGTGACCGTGCGGCAGCCAGATGCAGTTCAATGATCGTGATCCCCATGCTTTTGTCTTCAATCATTTGCTGATTGGAGTGCCGCGCGATCACTGTCGCGAGTGTTTCGGGGTTGGTCGGCATAGTCTCGAAATGACTCAACACGGTGGCAAGCGCTTCTATGTTGCGGTCGGCTACCAGCACCATCGCTGCCTTTATAAGCTCTTCGCGAGTGCCAAAATAATAACCTACCGATCCGTGACTGGCATTAGCCTCTGCAACTACCGTGCGAAAGGTTACTGCGCCCGGGCCGTCACGCACGATTATCCGTAGCGCGGCAGACAGCAGCGCATTGCGCCGTTCTGCACCACGTTGAGTGAGATTAGCCGGTGCCCGGCTGGAATTACGGGATGGTGTTTGTTTTTGTTTGTCTGTTGAAGCTTTTGTCATAGGTTAAGGATCAATGCCGTTATCTGAAGCCTGATCTTAACATAGCTGACGGGATCATCGGCACCGCACTTAACGCCCGGTGCCGATGATACACTCACAGGGCTTATTCAGACGGCACCGGCTCCGGCGCGCCTTGGTAGCCGAACATGCACTTCACTGATGCCTACCGTGTCGCCATCCTGATCAACAGCCTCAACATTGACAATCACAAAATCATTTCCGTTATCAAGAACGTGAATATCTCGCACACGCCCTTTGCACGTGATCGTGTTGCCTACCGGCCCCGGCTTGGTGAATTTGCTTTTCACTGTGATGACGTCTGCTAACGGCCCAAAAGAGCGCAGTATCACGGACGCCATGAAAGACATGCTCATCATGCCGTGCTGCACCGTTTTGGGTGTGCCAAAAACTTGTGCACGCTCACACCAGGCGGGATTCATGTGCACAGGATTAAGATCCAGGCTGGCCAGGCCGTAACGGTGAATCAAATCCTGGGTAATCTCGTACACCAATGGTTCCAGCTCGTCGCCAGCTTTCAGATCGTCGAGATAGGGAACAGCTTTGGTTTTCACTTGTTTAGCGGTATTCATAATGATTTCCTTAAATCAGGCTGTTGCAAAATGGCGAACATCGTCAATAGTGGGTGGCAAAATAAGAGTGCCCCAGAATTCCACTTTTTTACGGCCGTTCTGGTCGGTCAACACAGAATGCGTGGTGATATAGGCCTTATCGCGACGCCAGAAACGGTCACTCGTTTCCTGCATCTGAGTTAAGCGATCCCCTACCTTAATCTTGTCGAAGAACGTGATGTGCTGAAATGGGTTTCGTGCTCCCGGGGTCCTGATCCAGGAACCGGAGTGTCCTGGCTGGGCGAACCAAAATGCGATTGTTGTTATGAATACGGGGTGCACGAGAATTGTTCCATGGGGGGCATGGCTGCGGGCATATTCGGGATCAACAAACAGCGGGTGGGTTTCACCAAGCGCTTCGTTATACGCCAGCACGTCCTCCTCTTTGACAACAAACGTATTCGGATTCTGTTTCATCTGACCAACTTCGACAGTATTCCAGAATTCACAATCCTCCCAGGTGGCGAGAAAATCACGGCTAAAACCGCGTTGTCTCTCAGTTTTCACAAGATGATCAAATACCTCGGTGTTCTTGCTCATGCATACTACTCCCTTGCTGTTAGTTCTCCGTTCGGAGAATTTATAATCCGCCATTTACTGCATCGGTCGCAGAAAACGGGCCAGATGATTAGTCAGTTTGATCAGGTGCCTGCGTATAGTTGCTCGATCTGAGCCTGGTATTTTTGTTCGATGGCCTTGCGTCTGAGCTTCATTGTGGAGGTCAACTCGTCGCCTCCCGGGTGCCACTCCACGTCAAGCACGGTATACCTCTTGATCTGTTCGACCCGGGATAGCCGGGAGTTGCCATTAGCCACGCCCTCTGCAACTGCGGCCTGAACGTCCGGGTGGCCAGCCAGCGCTGTTGTTGACAAATCTATTCCGCGACCGCTTGCCCATGCGGGCGCATAGTCTGGATCCAGAACCAGCAACGCCACATTGAACGGTCGCTGATTACCTATCACGCAAGCCTGCCCTATTAATGGATGACCAGACTTGATCATCGCCTCAATATTGGCCGGCGACATATTCTTGCCGCTGGAGTTGATGATCAGTTCTTTCTTACGGTCGGTAACCCACAGGAAACCATCGTCATCCAGACGTCCGACGTCACCGGTTTTGTACCAGCCGCCTTCGGTCATGACTTCCGCTGTTTCGTCAGGTTTATTGTGATAGCCCTGCATGACAGGACGGCCACGCAAAAGGATTTCTCCATCCTCAGCGATTTGTATCTCCATTCCGGGAACAACCGTGCCAGCACTGCCTGGCCGGAAAACCCCCGGGCGGCCGATAGTCCCGCATGCACAGGTTTCAGTCGCGCCAAAAATATCGCTGACCAGCAGACCAAGACCTGCGAAAAACTCTAATACGTGAACCGGAGTGGGTGCTGTGCCGGTATTCAGCGCCCTCGCCTGATCCAACCCAAGCTTGGCCCGGAGTGGAGCGAATACCGCTGTTTCCATCTGCAACAACTGAGAATGCACCTGGTCAGACAAGGTTGCCGCAGCACCTGGCTCACTACTGAGAAGCAGGTTCGTTGCCATAGCGGTCTGAATTTCCGCTTGGGTTGGAGCCGGCAGCCTGGCAAATTCGGCTTCAATGCCTGCTTTAAGTTTTTCCCACACTCTGGGTACGGCAAAAAACCAGGTAGGCCGGACCACGTTCAAATAGTGCGGCAGCATTTTTGGATCAGGACAAAGGGTTACTTCAAGCCCGAAGATAACCGGGCAATAGTACTGGCCATTACGCCCCGCGACATGAGCATGGGGAAGCCACGCAATAATCCGGTCGCCTTCCTCCATTTGCATAAGCGCCCCCATACTACGTGCAGCGCTAAGCAGGTTTTTGTGACTGAGGCGAACGCCCTTGGGCGCACCGGTAGTGCCAGAGGTATAAACCAGAGTCAACAATTCTTCGGCATGTGCTGCAGCGGCGGCATCTTCCAGCTTAAGCGCGTCGCCTTCCTGCGCCAGCAGTGCATCGAGACCCAACACTGTCCAGGGATAATCGTCGGCCCGGCCGGGGGGCGGGCCATCAACTGTGACAATGGTTGTGATACCTTCGAACTGCTCTGACTGTGCGGCAAGACTGGGGAGATAAGCCGTCTCGGTAAACAGGAGACTGACCCCGGCATCCTGAATCATATATCCCAGTTGCTCCACAGAGGCGGTGGGGTACAGCGAAACAGGTACGCCGCCCACAAACAAGGTGGCGGTATCAACGAGATAATATTCCCGTATATTGCCTAAAAGCAGCCCAACCGCCTCCTCCCGGTGCACACCCAGACTCGTTAACTGCGCTGCGAGCCTGCCCGCCAGGGTAACGAATTCTTGTCGCGTCCAGCTCTGAATGTCATCGCTGCCATGCAAGAATATTCCGTCCGGATTACGGCGAACAAAATCCGACAATTCGTCTAAAAAAGTCCGATTCACCACCTCTTTCCTGTCGATATCCACTGCGGACATAGTCCCTCCTACACGACATTTACCATTCTTCTCCAATCGGAGAATAATGTTATTGGTCTCGCAGTGTCAAGCTCGATAAAAGCGGGTGAGGTTTTCTGCTGGCATTAACGACATTGATAGCGATGCGTAACAGGGCGGATAAACCAATAACGCCTGGCGGTTGACGCTGCGCGAGGGGGTCGGAATAACAGTGCGGAATGGGTATTACTGAAGAGTAGGGGGTGCGTTGATCAAAGGTGTGGATGAAGAGCATCGGGGAGTTGCCATGCACCCTGCAGCCCCGATACTTACTCTACGAATCTCTACGTCTATTCCTGCTCATACTCCCTAACCAGTTCATGCAGAAAATACATACCGGCAGAACTCAGGAAGCAACGGGCTGCACCAGACCGGAATAGCAGATTGCGTTTATCCAGGTAGTCCACCGCTTCGGGCAGGCCTTTCTCAAAGCGCGCAGCCCGGAGAATATCCTGATATTCCTCGTCACCAGCCAGGGCGGTAAGGTCTTGCTCGGTCAATCCGGCATCCGGGCGGCTAAGGTAATCCAGATCCCGCCCGCTGCGTGCAAAATAGCGGCCAATGAGGAGGAGCACCATCTGCACCCGGAAGGCATTCATATCATGCTCTTCACTCTCGTCATCGCTGCTTTCTTTCAGAAAGAAAAAGGCACCGGTTTCGTTAAACACCAGTTCGCTGCCCAAGTGTTCGTACAAAGTCCGAAAATGAGACAAATGATTAAACAGTAAGTTGTAGAGCGGATTGGCACGCAGCTCGGAGCGGTTGCTGTCCCACACATCACGCACAATTACCCGGCCAGCCAGAAATTCACGGTAGATAGCCGCGCTGTGGGCAGGCAGGATCTGCTCGAAGCTGCCCGGAGTTCTTGGGTTGTTCACGATGTTGTTTGTTTCCATTGCGTCAGAAAAGTCAGGCATGGCGTTGCTCTTCCCGGTTAACCGAAGCATCGGCTTCAAGACGGCGTCTGCGATAGATAAACTGCTCGCTGTCTGATGGCTGTTCCAGCATTCTGAAACGGTTGGTGGTAATCACCCGCATGCCCTCAGGTGGCGAATTCACCAACCCGTTCAGGGCGGCCAGTAAATCCGGGAAGCGGTAGCCGGGAATAAAACCATCCAGGCGGCCATGCAGCTCCCTCACCAGATCGCCAGTGGGCCGCAGTTCCAGAGTTTCCAGCCATTGATAAAGCTGGTTGATGCGCTGGGCATCAATGCGGGTGTGTCGGCCACTTCCATCTACTTCTTGCAAAACCGGTACTTCGGCTGCGCGCCGAAGATCACTCAGGCGCAAGTCCAGCTCGCTGAACAGCAATTGGTAATAGCTGGATGAGTTACCGAAGGCGTAGTGTTTTGGGTGCTGCTGGGCACGCAGCCCCATCAGAAAGCCGGTGCTGCGGGCAAAGTCTCCGCCTTCCAGCCATTTGCGGCGCAAGCTGAGGGTTTCGGTTTCATCCTTGAGCCGTCCCAGCTTACGGTAGAAATGCTCCATGGCATTGTATTGCGACATTCCCCGCCGGGTTTTGCGCAGAAAGTGCTCTACCTCCTGCGCCACTGCCTGAATGGGTTTGTACAAAGCGTTGAGGCTGATGGAGGAACGGAATAACTGATCCGCCAGATCGTGTTCGCCGGCGTTTTCCAGCATTCGGATGATCGCCTCCAGCGTCTCAAACAGGTTACTGCCATCGGGAAGCCGCGTGTCCGGGTTCAGAAACACCAGAGTCGGTTTGATGTGGCGCTCGTAAAGGGTAACGATCTGCTCAAACAGGTGCTGGCGGAATTCCAGATATTTCTCTGGTGTCCGGCTGGCATCGCCAGACAAGTCGGCAAGCTGTGCGCTGATTGTCTGCATACGCAGGACATTCTGGCGCAGCAGGCCGATGAGCTGGCTAACCCGCTCGTTAAGGTCGTCTCGCAATTCAGTGTAGTCCGGGTCAGTGTCGCTGAAGCTGCTGGTTTCCAAGCGGTTGCGCACATCACGAAGGGTAACCAGATGGCCTCTCAGCCGGGCATCGGTCAGCTCCTGGTATAGCGACGCGTTACAGGCCCGCATCAGATTGATCAGAGCATCCTGGAACACAAGCCGTCGCTCGCCTCCGGCCTTGATGATGTCAATCACCAGACCGCTTCGGAACAGGTTGTCGGTGTTCATCGCCAAACGCACCCGAAGCCGGTCTGCTTTACCAAGCACGCTGGTATAGTCCATCACCTCAGCCACAAGATCGCTTTCCCGGATATACCGGCTCTCGTTGCGATCCATCCGCTCAATCATCCTGAATAAAATCTTCGGATGCTCGAACAGAAGTCGGGTGGTGTCCAGGGTGCTGAAGCGTTTACTCATCCGCGGGCTCCAGCAGGTTGGTCTGGGTCTGATCAGCCCACTGGCTTAGGGATTCGCTATTGGCAAACCCCTCGGCACCGCCCCAGAACACCAGTGTGCGCTGCGTGCTGTAGGGATGTGCCGTGCGCATCTGCCCCACTTCCAAATGCCGGCCAATCAGGTAAATTACTTCGGCACTGGCACTGTGAGTGGCCGCAGAGAACAGATTAAAGCCCTGCTTTCGTAACCGCTCAAGCAATGACGGCAACTGGCTTATGTCGATACTGGCCAGTTCGTCCAGCACCATGGGGAAAGACAGGTGCACGCCCGGGTACAGCACCTGTTTTAACAGCCGGTGCACCAGCTCCAGATTAATAAGTGCTGTTGTTGAGGTAGACTGGCCTTTCTTGTCCAGATTGGCGGTGTTTTCCTTGCGGGTGCGATAGGAAATGCCGGTGATGACTTTGTCCATGGTCAGGCGCGCGCTGCCGCCCTGCTCCCCGAAAAAGTCCGCCACAAACACCCGCAAACGATCATAAAACGCATCCGACTGTAGCTGTTCGCCATAGGGGTCGATGTTATTGGCCTCTTCCACCAGATTGCGGAATTTCGGATCGGTATGGATATCGACCCGAATTTCCACCAGATCGTTAATGCGCACACCGTCCAGCTCGCGATTGAGCTTCGCTTCAAACCGGGAAATGTGTTCGTGATTGGACTTCAGGGCCAGTTGGTAGCTGGCGACGGTCTCGTTATGAATTCCAATCTGTTGCTCTAACATACTCCAGCGCTCAGCCATGCCGGCAAACAGATCAGAGAGACTTTTGAACGTATCACGGATTACCGATGACGCTGGGCTGTCTTTCTGCAACGCTCCCTCGGTATCCTGATGAATACCCAGGTAAACGAACTGGCGCAGGTGGTCAAGAATACTGCGACGGCGCTCTTCAAGGTCATCCAGCTGGGTTTGCAAGTCGTCAAACGCGGCCACAGACACCTGCTCTATAGCAAGCGGCTGTTCCGATGTCAGGGCTTTCAGGTGGGGGAAGCGGTGCTCTACGGTGCCCACGCTACGGCTAAGACCCGCAAGCTCCCGCTCCCGCTCTTCAATGCGTTCTTTTTCAGCTTTGGCTTTGGCCGCTTTTTGCTGAACGGCTTCCTGTTTCTGCTGCTCCAGCCGTGCTTGCTCGTCCAGCTTGGCCAGCAGTTCATCAGCCGCCTGCTTTTCCTCGGTGGCATCTCGCAAGGTGGTCGCCGCTGCCGGAAAACGGCTCAGGGTATCCTGGTCTTTCTCAATGGCACGGATTTCTTTTTCCGTACGCTCAATCACACGCGGCCGGTCGTATTCCTGATTGGCGGTATCAGCCAGCTCAGAACGTTCCTTTTCAAGGCCGTGCAGCTCACCGTCAATATGCTGGCGCTGCTCAGCAAAATTGGTCTGCCTGGCCGGCTGGGCCTGATACTCGGTATCGAACCAGTCAAAGCCACGGTCATTGGGCACAAACAGGCGCGCGAAGGCTTCGATGGTGGCCTTGCTGCCAGCGTCCAGATCCTGGCCGGGGCTGGCCATCATCAGGCGTGGGTCTGCAGCCCGCAACGGCGCGGCGGTGGCTTCGCCCAACTGATTTTGCAACTGCCATTGCTGCTTGCTTTCCCGCTCTTTCAGTGACTCGCGCTTGCGCTCTAGCTCTTCCTTTTTCTTCTGAATTTGCTCCAGCCGAATCTCCGCCTGGGCGGCACTTTTCAATGCAGCCAGATGCCGCTTCTTGCTCTCGAATTCCTCTTTCTGGATATCTCCAATTTCCTGAAGGGTCATATCGCCGTACTGCGACAGGAGCAATTCACCCTCTTTCTGATTTTGCTCTGCCTGCTTGATACGCCGTTCAGCGGAGCGAATCTCGCCCTTCAGGCCACTCGCCTCCTGTTCCAGCTTTTTCAGAGCCTGCACTATGTGACGCAGAATGTCGTTCTGCTCATTGAACGCTTCCACTGCCGCTTTGCGCCGGACGCCAATGTCTTGCAGAGCATTTGCCACGCCATCCCGAAAAGCGGCGAAATCATGCTGGCTGCGAAGCAGCGTCTGGTACGCCTGGTAATCCCGATGCAGTTTTTCAAACCGGGGCCGCTCTTTTTCAATTTGAGTTAATTGGGTTTGTTGCTGCTTTAGCTGATCATGCCGATTAAGGAAGTCGTCTATGTTGAAATCGAAAGCGTCATCGGCAAATTTTTTATCTGCCTCAATGATACTGGCCACCGCATTGGCCATGGCCTGATCGTCTGCCTTCATTTCAAACAACAGCAGAATCAGCGTGCGCAGAGACTGCACCCGGCGTTCGTCAGACTCCCCCAGAGGCAGCACGGAATAACGCACGGCATCGGCGTTCATCAACTCGCTGCTGTACAGCATCTGTTTAAGCCTGGCCGGGTCACTCACCATCCGGGTTTCTTTGGAGAGCTTTTTCAAGACCTCAGACAAACGGCTGAACGACAACTCCGGCACCGCCTTGCCAATGCCATCCTCACCATCGCCGTTCCAGAATAAAGGTCGCAATTGATCGTAGCTTACAGGAGCAAAAGCCCGGCCATAGCTTAGTTGGTTAGCGTTGTCCCGGTAGAGGATCTGGCAATGCACACCAGCCGGATTCTCGGCCTCCATAATCAGAAAGCTGAACTGACTGGGAAAGTAATGCTGGTAGCTTTCTTCGTTCGTGTAAAAGTTGCCGGCACTTGCATTGCGGAAGGCGAATTTCTTGCGGCTGTTCCTGAAGTTATTTTCTGGCAGCAGAAACAGGCGCAAAGAATTCAGCAGGCTGGACTTGCCCAGATTGCCCGGCCCGAGAATCAGCCCGTGGTTATCCACCGGAATTTCCACGTAACAAAAGCCCGCGGAATCCACCAGCACAAGGCGACGTATGCCGAAGTTGAAATTACCTGGGACCGCGTGGGATTCATTCATCCAGAACCAACTCCTGTTCCATAAATTTTCCGGTAGTTCGAAAAGCCTCTGCCAACGACAAAAACCCAAGCCCTTCCGCCAACGACAGAGCTCTTGTGAACCGTTCCGTGCTGTCTGGTACCTTGCAGAACTGGTGCAACCACGGTTGCCAGTCGGTCGGTTGAACAAAATGAGCCTTCTCAGCGAGAGACGCGGCAATCGTCGAGAACATTTGCAAGCCACCCGCATCGTAATCGAAGGCGCAAAATACCTCTTTGTAACCCTTCAGCCATTCGAGAATAGCTGCTCTGGTAATGCGATTGCCACCGCCCAGCACCACATCGCACTCAGGCAACTCAAGGCGCTTGCCCAGTGCCTCGCTGGCAAAGGCCAGCATCTGCCTATATTGATAAAAATTACGCTCGTTCTCTACCACCAGCAGATAACGTGCACGGTGGAAGCCAATGTCTACAGAATCACTCTCGATGACCACCACATCTGGCCGGTTAGACGCCAATCCCTGATGATACACAAGAAGAAAACTTACACCTGTACCATGGCGGTGGGAGTTTCCCTTTTTCGCTGCATCTACCCGGCTGCCAGGAACCTCCGCTACATTCTGCAGTGCCACAAAGGCAGTTTCATCCAGAATTGTCACCAACCACCGGTTGGCCTGCACTTTTTCAGTAGCGAATACGTGCCGATGGCGGCTCCGAAACGGTTCCGGGAGCTTTTTCAAGAAAGCCGCATAGTTAATCGCCTGGCCGCGGAGTATTTTCTGAAGATAGTCGTTCAAAGGCTAGCCATAATCATTCTGGAAATGGAGTTAAAAGGGTATGCCGTGTGTGACCGATATACTAACTTACTGCAACTGCCATAGCTTACCTGCATCGGTTGCAATCCAGATGCGACCTTTTGAATCTTCCAGTAAGGCTTATCAAGCGTTCTTTCTTATTTTTCAGATAGCGCTTTTCCTGAGTCACTTGCTGACCGCTCATAACCAAGCGATTAAGATGCTGCAGTTTCAACGCACCCAATAGAAAGTCGCCCTGCCAACCATATCGATCCTGCTCAACCGCAATCAGACTGCCGGGCGCAATAGACGGAATATATACCTTTACTGGAGGGCCTGGACTCTTCGGCAACGCTCACCGGCAACCGCCCATCGCGATGCAGCCGCATAATTGTTCCGGCATGGGTAGTGAGATCCTGGCCATTCGATCGATTACCACGATCACCCACGCCAAAAAACACATAATCGCCTATGAAGGCGATGCGGCTGCCAAAGTGGCGACCTCCATCACTGGCAGACTTGGTAACCAACAATGTTTGCCAGTCTTGAAGAGCAGATAGCAACTCATTCAACTTCACCCGCCCTAAGGCCGTTGCACCCAAACCGCTCTCCTTTTCCCTTTGAACAGGCGTAACATAGGTAAAGTAAATCCAACCGGTTTCCGCATCACCGTGTTTGTAGTCCGGCGGCACAGCAACATCCAACAAACCGCCCTGGCCCATCACCACTACCATTGCCAAATCACCCAGCGATATTGCGCTAAGCGCAATGGCAATGTCGCTCTCAGCGCCTTTTGAATAGCTGCATAGCAGATTCCAAAACCGCATCAGCCTGGAGCGTTTGGCCCAGAATACGCCGGAAACGAAAGTTAGCCTGAGGGATGGTATGACCACCGCCCTCAATTGTGATTAGTGATATACGCGCATCGGCCGATTTCCAGTCTTTTTGCTGCACAACGTGGCCCGATATCTCAACCGGCGGCTTTGTGGTTGCCAATTCAACACCCAAGGTTTGAGCAAACCACTTGGCACTGGCACCCGCTGATAACACATTGCCTCGATTGCCAAAGCCGAACAGAGTGACCTCGCCACCTTCGTAAGGATTAATGGGGTCCTGCGTGCCCTCAATTAGCCCAATGAAACGTGCTGGGGACGTCAAAGTATCGCACACCATGTTGTCCGCAGCAGGCAAATTCGCAGCAATGGCAACGATACCCGTTACGAGATCCGGAGCCTCTAACGCGAGGCGAAAAGCCAAATGCCCACCATTGGAGTATCCGATCGCGTAGACAGCCTTTGGATCAATTCCCTTCTCGATTACCAACTGATCCACGATTCGCCTGATAAACACAACATCATCAATATTCAATGTCCGTGCACTGTATGAAGCCGCTTTGCGGCAGTCATTAAAGTGTCCTTCATAGCCATCGGGGTAGACAATTACAGCGTTTTCTTTCGCTGCGAAACGCTCAAGGGTACGCCCAACCCAACCCCGCATTTCGTCCCCGCTGCTCATTGAAGGGTGAAGTGCGAACAACACACTCGCACCTGGCTTCAGGTTGGAGGGGTAATACACGGAATAGTTTCTGGCGCGATTATCAACGCTGATGGCAAATCTCTCGATGGGCTCTTCTGGTGTCTGCGGACTGGGGGCATAGAGATAATAGATTGCCAGTCCGATAAGCAATATGGCAACAAGGCTCAGTCCAATATAAATTCGTTTTATCATGAGGGTGCTTGTTCGCTAAGCTTGATGAAAACGCAACTCTACTAGAGATGCGGACTGAACCCAAAAGGATCTAACCATGTCGCAATTTCAGGTACGAAAGGATAATTTTCTCATGCAGCGTCTGGTTCCTCTGGACGCTGACACTGTCGATTCAGCACTCGCACCCGGGCAAATCAGGCTTGCCGTAGACCGCTTCTCTTTTACTGCCAATAATATTACCTACGCCGCGGCCGGCGACATGCTTGGTTACTGGCAGTTCTACCCACCTGTGGGTGAAGACAGCGCTGGCTGGGGCGTCATCCCTGTTTGGGGCTTTGCTGACGTTATCGACTCCTGTTGCGATCAGGTAACTGTGGGCGAGAGACTATTCGGTTACTTTCCTCCGGCAACGCACGTTGTTATGCAGCCAACACAAATTACTGAGTATCGACTGATGGAAGGCAGCGCACATCGGGCGGAATTGCCACTGGCTTACAACAACTATGCCCGAATCCGGCAAAGCGCAGATGCTGACAAGAAAGCAGAGGCAGAGCGCATGCTTTTATGGCCGCTCCATATCACGTCATTCTGTTTATGGGATGCCCTGAAAGATCAAAAATGGCATCAGGCCCGGCAAGTTATTCTTCTCAGCGCCTCCAGCAAAACAAGCACTGGCCTGGCGTATGCCCTGGCAAATGATCCGGACGCACCACTCACTGTGGCGCTCACCTCCTCGCACAACCTTCAACTGGTAAAGCAGCTAGGGATCTATCAGCACGCACTTACCTATGATCAGCTTGATCAAATCGATACCAGCCTACCGACCGTTATTGTCGATATGTCAGGCAATAGCGCACTGCTCAAGCAACTGGCCCAGTTGCTGGGGGATAACCTGAATTACAGTATCAGAGTCGGCCTGACCCATTGGACCAAGAGCCGAGGGGATGCTGGTTTAGACAATAGGAAAAGCGAGTTCTTCTTTGCGCCGACATACATCCAAAAGCGTATGGAAGACTGGGGCCCGCGGGGCTTCTCTGAGCGTAGTGAGCGTTTTATGCATGCATCGGCTGCCTGGAGCCGCAACTGGTTAAAAATCAGAACTGTGGAAGGCTTGAGCGGACTGGCAGAGATCTATGCTGATATCTGCCAAGGCAAACTGGCCGCAGACGAAGGCGTTATCGTTGCACTTGCTTCAGTAAATTGAACGAGCAGGCACCACCCGCAGTTGCGGCAGGTTTACCTTGGCCTTGCTGGACACGGGCCCGTCACGCTTTCCAATCACTTCGCCGTTGCGGGCTAACAGATAGGCTGTGTCTTTTTTATAGTAAAACCAATACTGCTTTATATCTCCCCATATGCCAAGTTCTGCACCGGTTTCGTAGACATGTTCACGAACCATCCATTGTGCATGCCCAAGTTGTTTGTCGAGAGATAATCGCCAAAACCCCTTTGGAAAATGCAAATACCGCTGGTGTTCACAAAATGCCAGCGCGAACAATGGTTGGCTTGTGCGCTTGAACCCGGTATCTACCCAGAGGTAGGGCTTGAAAGCTGCCTTTTCTTCATCGAGCCATTTTTTCAAGCGGGTTATACGCTGATCAGCCAAGGCCATATCCATCCCTGTGGCGGTGCATAGCGCCCGCAAAAAACCTTCGCTGCTGTATTTGAAATCAAAGCCACCGTCATTCAGGCCGAATTCGTGGCTATCCAGTACTCTTTGCAGGCGCTCTTTGTTGGCAGAGGTTATCTTTCGATAACCCATTGCTTCAAGAATAGCCTCGCGGGGAATGGCGGCTGTGCGGAGCACCAGATCGGTTTTGAAGTTATTAATCATAGCTTCTCCTCCCTGAGTAACTCGAGAGCAGGATTTAACCGGGTGGTTTCGAACAGAGCTTTGGAGATTTGTCGGGGCGTGATTATTGTGCTCATAAGACTCTCCTGGTTAATAAGTCTATTATGAAACACCGATGCGACATCTTATGTCGCATCTAACACCACGTTACATTGTTTGCAGAGCGGTCTCGCGCATGGCTTTGAAGCCGTTGGTCCAGCGCAACAGTTCATCCAGCAGCGTCACGGCAGATCTATCAATCAGTTCGTTAGACAGAAAAACCCCCTTCTTATCAATATGGTTAGCCACCATCTGCACCATAACGCCTTCAACCATAGGCATCATCTTTAATGTAGTGATTTGCAGTTTAGCCGCCTGCACTGCACGCAATCCACCCGAGACGCCACCATAACTGACGAAACCGCAGGGTTTATAGTTCCACTCCCGATACACGTAATTGAGCGCATTCACCAACGAGGGCGGCGGGCTGTAGTTGTATTCGGGAGTCACGAATATATAAGCATCGGCAGCCGCCACACTCTCACTCCAGGCCTTGGTGTGGGCATTTTCAT
>DATJDA010000350.1:0-6180 GCA_035497695.1 Marinobacter sp.
TTTGAGCATTGCGGAATTAATGCCGAAGAGTATCGGGGCTTTGCTTTTGGTATGGGCGTAGAGCGCCTTGCCATGCTTCGTTATGGCGTAAATGATTTGCGTATGTTTTTCGAGAACGATCTGCGTTTTTTACGACAGTTCCGTTAATTCGGTCGCTGGCTTTACGGTATTTAAATCAATAGGCAAAACCGCTTCAGGACAAGGCAATAACCATGAAATTCAGTGAACAATGGCTGCGCGAGTGGGTAAACCCGGCGATCGGAACCCAGGAGTTGATGGATCAGATCACCATGGCCGGATTGGAAGTAGACGGCTTCGAGTCAGTTGCTGGCCAGATCAGCGGCGTTGTCGTTGGTGAAGTACTGTCTGTTCAACCACATCCGGATGCTGACAAGTTGCGAGTGTGCCAGGTTAGTGACGGCCAACAGACCGTTCAGGTGGTTTGCGGTGCACCGAATGTTCGGGATGGTCTCAAAGTGCCCTTTGCAGTGATTGGTGCAGTGCTGCCAGGTAACTTCAAGATCAAAAAGGCCAGGCTACGTGGGCAGCCCTCCGAGGGTATGCTCTGTTCAGAGTCTGAACTGGGCCTTTCCGATAACCACGGTGGTCTCATGGAGCTGCCAACTGATGCCCCGGTTGGTCAAGACATTGCCGAGTACCTAAACCTCAACGATGTCACCATAGATGTCGATCTTACGCCCAATCGCAGTGATTGCCTGTCGATCAAAGGCATTGCCCGTGAAGTGGGTGTTCTGAACAGTATGCCGGTGAAAAGCCCCGACATTGCACCGGTGGAGGCGACCCATTCTGAGGTGCCGGATATTCGCGTTGAAGCCCCGGCAGCGTGCCCCCGCTATCTGGGCCGCATTCTGCGGAATGTGAACCTGAAAGCAGAGTCACCTTTGTGGCTGCAGGAAAAGTTACGTCGTTCAGGTATACGTGCCATTGATCCCGCTGTTGATGTTACCAATTACGTGATGCTGGAGCTGGGCCAGCCCATGCATGCCTTTGATCGTGAAGAGATCCAGGGCGGTATCGTTGTGCGTATGGCCGTGGCGGGTGAAAAGCTCGTTTTGCTGGATGGTCAGGAAGTAGAGCTGATCGATCAGACGTTAATTATCGCTGACCATCAAAAGCCGATAGCCATTGCCGGTGTGATGGGGGGAGAGCACTCGGGAGTTAGCGGGAAAACCCGCGATCTCGTCCTGGAGTCCGCATTTTTTGACCCCATTACTTTGGCAGGCAAGGCACGTCATTATGGTCTCCATACTGATGCATCACACCGGTTTGAACGGGGCGTCGATTATTTGCTGGCCCGCGAAGCTATGGAGCGCGCTACCCGGTTGTTGATTGAGATAGTCGGTGGCGAGCCAGGTGAAATTGTTGAAGTTACCAGCAGCGAGCATTTGCCAAAAAGTAAGGCGGTTGAGCTTCGTGCCCAGCGGCTGACAGATGTTCTTGGGCTGGCTATCAACCGAACGACGGTGGAAGAAATTCTCACCCGGCTTGGACTTAAGATTGACAAGCTGCTCAAAGACGGCTGGCTTGTGGCTGTGCCAAGCTTTCGCCCGGATATTTCTATAGAAGAAGATCTGATTGAGGAAGTGGGCAGAATTTATGGTTACAACAACCTGCCGGTTACCAAGCCGACAGGATCTCTGGGCCTGAGCCCTCTGGATGAAGCCGTCACACCGGTTGCGGCGATTCGGGACTTCTTTGTTAATCGTGGTTATCAGGAAGCAATAACCTACAGCTTTGTTGACCCAAAAATTCAGGTGCTGATTGACCCGGAGCGTGAAGCGATTGCTCTGGCAAATCCGATTTCATCAGATCTGTCCGTTATGCGCACCAGTTTATGGAGCGGCCTTCTGAAAACAGTTGGCTATAACCAGAATCGCCAGCAGCCGCGTATCCGGTTATTTGAAACCGGCCTGCGGTTTTTGGCAAGTGATGGACAGGTTGAACAACAGCAAATGCTGGCGGGTGTTGTTGTTGGTCAGCAATATCCGGAAAACTGGGCGAATGGTCGCAGAACAGCCGATTTTTTTGATGTAAAAGGGGAGTTGGAAAGTCTGTTCTGTGTGCTGGGAATAGACGTGCAGTTTGCAGGTGGAAGACATCCGGCGTTACACCCTGGCCAGACTGCAAAATTACTGCGCGACGGTGACCATGTGGGTTGGTTAGGTACTCTGCACCCGCAAGTGCAGAAAAATCTTGAACTTAATGGCACGATCCTGTTGTTTGAGCTATTCTTGAACTCGATCGTTACCGGTTATGTGCCTAATTTCAAAGAAATTTCAAAATTCCCGGAAGTTCGTCGGGATTTGGCTATTATTATCGGAAGTGATACGAAGTTTGCCGATGTGGAGCGTGTGGCAAGAAAGCACGCTGGCGAGCAACTGACAGCTTTGCGTGCGTTTGATGTGTATGAGGGACAAAGCCTGGGCGAGGGTAACCGAAGCCTGGCGCTTAGCCTGTTCTGGCAGCATCCTGAGCGCACGCTGAATGAAGATGAAGTGCATTCGCTCTTTGACGGCGTGATTAACGCATTGAAAGAAGAGCTGGGGGCAACACTGAGGAGTTAATACATGGCGGCTTTGACGAAAGCGGAAATGGCAGAGCGGTTGTATGAAGAATTGGGTTTAAACAAACGCGAAGCCAAGGAAATGGTGGAAGCTTTTTTCGATGAGATCAGAGGCGCACTCAGCCATAATGAGCAAGTCAAGTTATCCGGATTTGGAAACTTTGATCTGCGGGATAAAAAACAGCGGCCGGGACGTAACCCGAAAACCGGCGAAGAAATCCCGATCAGTGCACGGCGTGTTGTTACGTTTCGCCCAGGGCAAAAACTAAAGCAAAAAGTAGAAGCGTATGCTGGAACCCAGTCATAATAATGAACTCCCTACAATCCCGGGGAAACGCTACTTTACCATTGGTGAGGTAGCCGAGCTGTGTGCTGTTAAGGCACACGTTTTGCGCTACTGGGAGCAGGAGTTCACTCAGTTAGCCCCGGTTAAACGCCGGGGTAACCGCCGTTACTATCAACGGGCCGATGTTATTACTATCCGCCAGATCCGTAGCCTGCTCTATGATCAGGGCTATACCATAGGTGGTGCAAAGCAGAAGCTCAGCAGTAACGAGGTGAAAGACGATACCTCTCAGTACAAGCAATTAATCCGGCAGATGATCACCGAGCTGGAAGAGGTTCTTGGTGTGCTGAATGCGCCCATAAAATAGAAATTTTACGGTTATAAAAAAAAGCCAGAGCAGGAATTCCTGTTCTGGCTTTTTGCATTTTGAGGCCTTATTGATCGTTCAGATTCCGCAGCCGCTTCCGGTCAGGCTGTTAATCCATCTTGCAATCAAGGCAACACCTTCTTCGTGTATCAGAGATCTTGCAAGCTCAGGCATGCGATCACCGGGCTTTGTTGAATTCATCCGAAAGTGCATGATGGAGTTCTCTGCATTACCTGGAACAACATCAAAACTGAGTGAACCGCCACCAAACGCCACAGGCTTTTTACATACGCCATGGGCAAATTTATTGGTTTCAAAATCGCGCCAGGATTCAAGCTTCAGCCCTGTGTTGCTTGCTCCGCCTTCTGGTCGGTGGCAATGGGCACAGTTGATGTCCAGATAGCCTTTAGCCAATGCCTGAAGCTCCTCAGGTGATTTCGAACTCAGGTTGGCCGTGTCACTATCCTGGTATACAGGAACCTTTCCCACGGTGCTCAGGTCAGCAGGCAATCCAGCGAGCAGGCCTTCTTCCTGCCAGTAAACCAGCTGATTCCGAATGCCATCCGCTCCGTAGTCATAGTCACCGTTCAGATGCCGTGCTTTGGGTCCGATTGGCAGGAACTTGCTGACACCACTGGTTGGATCGTCCTTAAACTGGTGGCACTGTTTGCACTGATTCATATCAGGAACGTGATAGCTAAAAGGACCAAGCTGCTTACCGTTATGGATAGTCGTTCGTTGACTGATGTTGCCGGCAATAGCCAAAGTCGCTTTCGTGCCAGTTTTGTCCCATACGTAGGGCAGAGCAACCCAGCCCGTATCTCTGTGAATCAGCAGGCGGGTTTCAATTTTGGTTTCGTTCTCAATGCCTCGTATAGCCGTATCA
The DNA here is from genome assembly GCA_035497695.1 of Marinobacter sp. Taxonomy (GTDB): domain Bacteria; phylum Pseudomonadota; class Gammaproteobacteria; order Pseudomonadales; family Oleiphilaceae; genus Marinobacter. Next base: position 4,124 of record DATJDA010000350.1, read on the forward strand.
GCTGGCAACGCAAAGGTTTTGGTAATGACAGTACCAACCGGAAATTCAAAGCTTTCCTCAGGCTCATACTGTGCCTGTTCGCCTTCAGGTATAAACACAAAGCGGTACTTGCTCGTGTAATCACTGAATAACGGGGTGTTCAGGTCGTATGGGATGCCTGTACTGTTCGGATTTTTTGTTGGATCAGCCTGATCCTTAAACAGTCGGTAGCTGGCGAGTGACGGGCAGTTTTCACTGGCCAGTGCGAGGGTGTTAATGGCACCCTCAGTGCTATTACAGGCTGCAGGAGCAGGCGGTGGCGTACCGCCCAAATCACCATCACCTTTACCGTCATTACTACTGCTGCTGCCACCGCCACAAGCGGCGAGCAAAAGCAGGCTGCCTGTCATCAGGGTACTGATTGTCAGTTTTTTTAGTTTCATAGAGATACTCCAGTTGCCTGCCCCCACTGTTAGCGGAAGGCAGGCGGTCATTCACAAGGCGGCGGTATCAGAGTGAGCAGGACGCGAGGCTCGGATCACCGGCTTCGCTGCTTCCACATCCATAAGCGATGCCATTAATAGTGGCCTTGGATGCGGCCAGGCGTGCCGGGGCTGTGCTACAAGCGAGGAGTGCAGATTGGGTTGCTTCGAACTTGAGCGTTGGTTCTGGCTCAGGAGGAGTGTTTCCCAGGCCATTTGCCGGATCGGTTGGGTCCGTGCCAAATACCTGACCATAGCTGGCGCCACTGTTGTCAGCTGCGCAGATATAATCCCCATCAGTAAATGGCAAGCCAGTAACAGGAGGTAATACAGCGGCATTAGCCAAGAGTTCTCCAATTCCGTCGTAGAGAATGGCTGGCATTATGCCGTGATACATAGAGTAGCCGGCAATAATGTCATCAATCAACTGGCCCCGTGGATTCTTGCCTGAATTACTGATGATGTTGTCATGGATGTTCACGTTCCGAAGCACCGGCTTCCAGCCATCTTCCAGGATTGTCTGGAACTCAGCGTATCCATCTGGGGTAGCAAGACTTTCTTCTGCCATCAGATAGCTGGTAATGGCAACAGACAAAGTGTCATGGCCAGAGATGATGTTGTTGTAAACTTCCACATCAGATGAGGCCAGCAGGATGACTCCGGTTCCGGGTGGAACGATATGTACGCCCGCGGCGAAGTCACTGGTGTTGGCGAAATTGTTGGTATTGTTGTTTTCTACAATATTGTCGAATACCCGTACATTCGAGCCGTAATAGCCTTCTCCGATGGGCAGGTCGAATACCAGAATGCCACCCGTGTTGCCGCGGGCCACATTATCGTACACATCCGCGTTAATTGAGTTTTCAATCTCTATCCCGGCAACGTTTTCTACGGCTATGTTACGGCGAACAACAATATTTTGAGATTGTCCAACGTAAATACCGGCATCTGCTGAGCCGCGAACATAGGTGTTCTGAATCAGAATATTTTGACATTGAACCGGGTAGAGCCCGTATGCGCCATTACTTTTGTTCAGCTCTCCTTCCCAAACCGTCGCCACAGAATCGAGGATGATTCCGTCGGTATTGATCAGTTTGATGGCGTTGTTGTTGGCTTCGTAAATGCCCAGGTCGCGGAACTCAATATCTTTACCGTTCTGGACGAAGATACCGTCACCTCCACTGGATTTGCTGAAGTCCAGAATGGTCTTGTCTTTCCCATAGCCTAATACAGTAATATTTGATATGGGTGTGCCGGTACCTCCAGAATCACCGTCAAACGTCAGGGTGTCTGCGATCTCAAACCGGCCTTTCGGAAAAACAATCACAGCTCCCGATTCTGCGTTAATAAACGCTTCCTTTGCTGCCTGAGTCAGATTAGCTGCTGGCAACATAATCGCATTTGCCGGAAATGTAGGATCCGGATCATCAGGTTTGGTGTTGTTGCTGGTTTTATCGGAGCTTGAGCTTCCGCAGCCTGCAAGCGTAACTGTCAGGGCCACCCCGATTAGGACGGGTTTTAAAAATCTGGCATAGCCTGCGATCATTTGTCTGCTCTCCATTGTTGTTATTAACCCTCGGATTTAACCGAAGCTTG
>DATJDA010000351.1:0-6537 GCA_035497695.1 Marinobacter sp.
CCAGCCGGCACCCCGGAATATGCCCTCAAGTTCCTGAATGATCTTACCGTTACCACGAACCGGACCATCCAGTCGCTGCAGGTTGCAGTTAATCACGAAGATCAGGTTATCGAGACCTTCGCGCCCGGCTTTGGAGATTGAGCCAAGGGTTTCCGGTTCGTCGGTTTCACCATCACCCACAAAGCACCACACTTTCCGGTCGCCCATATCGATCAGCTCACGGCTGTGCATGTACTTCATTACATGAGCCTGGTGGATCGCCTGTATTGGACCAAGCCCCATGGAAACCGTTGGGAATTGCCAGTAATCCGGAAGCAGCCAGGGGTGTGGATAGGAAGGCAGCCCATCGCCGCCGGTTTCTTCCCGAAACTTATCCAGTTGTTTCTCTTCAAAACGGCCTTCAAGGAACGAGCGCGCGTAAATGCCAGGCGATGAGTGGCCCTGAAAGTAAATCAGATCTGATTCGCGCTTGTCATCGCCACCGTGGAAGAAGTAATTAAAACCAACATCGTAGAGAGTGGCGGCGGAGGAAAACGTAGAAATATGCCCGCCAAGATCACCTGGGCGCTTGTTTGCACGCACGACCATGGCCATTGCATTCCAGCGGATAAGTGAGCGAATACGTCGCTCCATGAACAAATCGCCGGGCATTCGAACTTCCTGGGTAACAGGAATAGAGTTACGAAATGGTGTTGTAATGGAATATGGCAGTTGGGTGCCATCACGGCTGGCACGCTCTGAAAGTCGCTCAAGAATATAGGTAACCCGCTCTACACCCTCGTGCTCCATAAGAGACTCTAGCGCATCTAGCCATTCTCTGGTTTCAATGGGATCATCGTCCTGGTACATCAAACTCTCCCCTTAACATCAAAAGATGCAACATGACCACGACCAGCGGCCAGAAGCGTTGCAATGTTAATAAGCTGCAGCAGATTGCAAAATATTGCCATGCACCTACAAATCCGACAGTCGCTCACTCAGATAGTTGCACTGCAGGACAACACGCAGAACTCCATCAAGCATAGATCAACTTCTTTACTTTTCCTGCCCGACTCTCCTTCCGAAACAGAGGCTTTTGGCCTCAAATTGATTGAGATCATAGCTGGCAGGTCAACGATTACATGACTAGGTAGTATTATTACCACGCCTAACTGAGATAAAAGCTTTTTTCGCACAGCATACCCGAGATAATCTCTCAGAGATTACGGATATTTACGCAATAGTGACTTACATCTGACAGTGAAACAACATCTCCCAGACGAAAGTCGTAGTTTTATTACGAGATTGAAACAGCAGCACCACCTTGTCGGTGCCTGCTGCAAAAAGTGCAGAAGAAACGGGGAGTATTGCGAGCTCTACTATCCGAACCGCAGGCTGCTTTAAAGTGGGCTACCTGCGATTCAGTTATCAAATTAATGCATTAGCGTATAAAGCTTCCGCCGATAGGTGCGAACATCCGGATTGGCATTGCCCAGCTTGTCAAAAAGCTCTACCAGGGTTGTTTTGGCAATTTCATCCTTATACTTACTATCTGCCTGCATCAGGCGAATTAACAGGTCCATGGCCTCGGCATTGTTCTCCTGCAGCACGTGATGTAATGCCAACTGATGCAAAGCCTCAGGGTCTTTCGGATTCCGCTCCAGAGTCATTTCCAGGTCTTTCATTGGCGGCAGTTCGGCAGACTGCCTCAAAAACTTAATCCGGGCAGCCAACTGCCTGGCTTGTTGCTGCAGTTTTTCTTCCGCTGGCAGACTCTCCAGTACCTGCTCCGCAGTTTCGATGTCGCCGGTTTCAGCTTTAAGCTGGGCCAGATCAATCAACACCTTCAGATTTTCAGGATCCTTCCTGTTCATCTCGGAAAGAATCACAAGCGCATCCTCTACGTTACCTTCTTCCCAAAGACGATGGGCTTTGTCATAGGGAGCCTCTGCTGGTGCTGCAATATGTTTTTCCAGCACTTTGCGTATCTCACTCTCCGGCAACGCACTGCTAAAACCATCAACGGCCTGACCATTTTTTATCAGAATAATGGTCGGCAGGCTGCGCACACCAAGGCTGGCAGTCAGTTGTTGCTGCTCGTCGGCATTAACCTTGGCCAACAGAAACCCGCCCTTGTATTCATCAACAAGCCTCTCCAGCACGGGCATCAACTGCTTGCAGGGCGCACACCAATCTGCCCAGACATCAACCAAAACAGGAGTTTCAGATGAAGCATCCATTACTTGTTGCTGGAAATTATCCAGGGTGGCTTCAAAAATATAAGGCGAGCTGCTCATGCATTGCACCTGCAAAAGTCGTATGAATAATCAGAATTATCACAGACATGGGGCCAGACAGAGGAAATTCAAGCAATTTCGGTGAAAAGCCTGAGAGCTTGAAATAATCACATTAGTCGTTACATACATTGGTAAGCAGTTTACTCGGTGCGTCTTCATTTTAGCCGCAGACCGGCTCTTAATTTTTATCTATCCGGATGGGTACTTCAGGTATGACTGACGAAAACCAAAATGATTCGCTCGAAGATCGCGAGGAAGATGTAACTGAATACATTGGCAGGGATGAAAACCGCAAAGGACTTGCCCTGTCAGAGCAGATCATGCCAAAGCGCATGTACGTACTGCCGGTATCCAACCGTCCGTTTTTTCCGGCCCAAGTGCAGCCGGTGATGGTAAATCAAAACCACTGGCAGGAAACCCTTAAGCGGGTAAGCGAGACCGATCACAAAATTCTTGGCATCTGCTTTGTTGAAAATTACGAGACAGAGCACGGTGTTCCTCCCAGCGAAGAACTTGAAACGATGGGCTGTGCAGTGCGTGTACATCAGGCTCATCAAGATGGCGGAAAAATCCAGTTTATTGCTCAGGGCCTTCAACGGTTTCGTATTGTGCAATGGTTGCGCCGCAAGCCACCCTATCTGGTTGAGGTAGAGTATGTTCAAGAGCCTGAAGAGGATGCGGATCAGTTAAAGGCATACACTCTGGCGGTCATCAGTGCTATCAAGGAGCTACTTCGCACCAACCCGCTCTATGGCGAGGAAGTGAAGCAATACCTGTCGAGATTCGGGCCTGAGGACAGCTCACCACTGGCCGACTTTGGTGCATCCATGACCAGCGCGCCCGGAGTTGAACTGCAGGATATTATGAATACCGTACCGCTGTTACGGCGTATGGAAAAAGTTCTGTTGCTACTCCGCAAAGAGCTCGAAGTAGCACGCCTGCAAACAGAAATCAGCGACGAGGTGAATGCCAAGGTCCAGAAGCACCAGAGGGAGTTCTTCCTGAAGGAACAACTGAAGGTTATTCAGCGTGAACTTGGCATGGCCAAGGACGACAAGACCGCGGATGCAGATCGGTTCAGCGAGCGCATGGCCAAACTGGATCCTCCCGAGCAGGTGCAGGAGCGCTTTGAAGAAGAGCTGCAAAAATTACAGATATTGGAGCAGGGCTCTCCGGAATATGGTGTTACCCGAAACTATCTGGATTGGCTGACTCAGGTTCCCTGGGGCATTCATTCCGAAGACAGTTTTGATCTGCATGAAGCGCGCCGCATTCTGGACCTCGATCACGACGGACTGGACGACGTAAAAGACCGGATTATTGAGTTCCTGGCCGAAGGCAGCTTCAAAGGCGAAGTCAGCGGCTCCATTCTTCTGCTGGTAGGCCCTCCCGGTGTTGGAAAAACGTCCATTGGTCACTCTGTAGCTGAGGCCCTGGGCCGGGAGTTCTACAGATTCAGTGTCGGCGGCATGCGGGATGAGGCCGAAATCAAAGGCCACAGACGAACCTATATCGGAGCTATGCCGGGTAAGTTTGTGCAAGCGCTGAGGGATACCAAGGTTGCCAACCCGGTCATCATGCTCGATGAAATTGATAAAATTGGCGCATCCTACCAAGGCGACCCCGCCTCTGCCCTTCTGGAGACACTGGACCCAGAGCAGAACCGGGAGTTTCTGGATCATTATCTGGATGTTCGAATGGACTTATCCAAGGTTTTGTTTATCTGCACAGCCAACCAACTGGACACCATTCCAAGACCGCTTTTGGACAGAATGGATGTGATCCGGCTTTCGGGTTATATCGCTGAGGAAAAGCTGGCCATTGCCAAACACCATCTGGTGCCACGATTACTGAAGCGTACAGGACTACTCAAGAAGCAGCTCAATATCTCTGATGCTGCCATTCGACAAGTCATAGAAGGCTATGCCCGTGAGGCCGGCGTGCGTAATCTGGAGAAACTGCTACACAAGATTATTCGCAAAGGCATCGTTCAGTTATTGGAAAATCCGGACAAGCCTGTAAAGGTAGGTGCCTCAGACCTGACCACATATCTGGGCCAGCCAGTCTTTCGAAAAGAAAAATCGCTCAAGGGTGTTGGTGTGGTTACCGGCCTTGCATGGACTGCTATGGGGGGAGCCACACTTACCATTGAAGCAGCCAGGATTCACAGCAATCAGCGAGGTTTCAAACTCACTGGCCAGCTAGGTGATGTGATGAAAGAATCGGCAGAGATCGCGTACAGCTATGTGTCGTCGAATCTGCGGCGCTTCAAAGGAGACGCAACCTTCTTCGACAAATCTTTCGTACACCTGCATGTACCCGAAGGTGCTACACCCAAAGATGGCCCAAGCGCCGGCGTTACCATGGCCACCGCACTGCTGTCTATCGCTCGTAAGGAAGCGCCGCTACAAAATCTGGCAATGACCGGAGAGCTGACTCTGACCGGCCAGGTATTAGCGGTAGGTGGAATCCGCGAAAAGGTGATCGCAGCGCGGCGCCAGAAAATCGGCAACCTGATTCTTCCCGACGCCAATCGTGGCGATTACGAAGAACTTCCAGATTATCTCAAGGAAGGTTTGACCGTGAATTTTGCCAAGCACTATAACGATGTTTTTCAAGTGTGCTTTGCCAGCAAGCCCCAGAAAAGCCCTTCGGTTCACTAGAAAAAAGGGTCTCTTTCCAGAGACCCTTTTTATTACAAACCACTACCCGGACATGCTTTACCGCGGCTTTTCGGTCCAGCCGTCCTCACGCAGCACTGACCCTACATCCAGCACCGGGGACGCGTCGATGTTGTCGGCATCCATCATATGAGCTACTCGCTGAAGTGCTGCAAGAATCGTGGTTTTCTCCCACTCATGCAAGTTCTGAAATTTATTTATGAAATCTTCCTGAAGGGGATTGGGGGCCTCAGACAAAATTTCAGCACCCTCGTCTGTCAGGTGAGCATGCACTTTGCGTTTGTCCTGAGTGCTACGTACCCGATACACCAGCTTACGCTGCTCCAGGCGATCCAGAATGGTTGTTACCGTGGCCTGACTGAGGCTAACCTTATCTGCAATGGTACCAATCGTCACTTCACCGAGCTCACGAATTGCACGCATAATCAACAGTTGCGGGGCGGTCAGGCCAGCGTGCTTACTAAGGCGTTTGGAGTGAAGATCTGTCGCCCGGATAATACGCCTTAATGCCACCAGCACTTTGTCACAATCACTTGCATCTTCATGAATAGCTTTACTACTCGCCATCAACTTAAGCCCCACCTCACCTTCCTGCCTGTCGTTTTTCCATGCACTGACAATCAATTTACTTATACCACTAACTATTACAGATCCTCGACAAGCAAAATGCAAACCAAAGCATCAACTGTTTTCAGCTTCGAATAGTTGCGTGAACACGAAAGCTTCCGCACACTGCCATTCTTCGGAATCAGAATGGCTGTGTGCAGACTCGTAGCAAAATTATACAAGAGCCAACTGGAACAATAATGGCCAGATCGGCTTGACAAGTGGCAGGGCGTGGTGTTTGTTTAACGCTCTGAGAACATAAGAATAACCCTGAACCAAACAGGACAGAACCTATTATGACAACTTCAGTAAAAAAACTCGTAACTGCTATTGGTGCAACCTTGGCGTTGATGGCTGCCGGTCAGGCTGCTGCTGATATCAAGATTGGCATTGCCGGCCCGATGACTGGCCCCGTGGCCCAGTATGGTGACATGCAGTTTTCCGGTGCACGTATGGCCATTCAGCAGATAAATGCAAACGGCGGCGTGATGGGTGAAAAGCTCGTCGGTGTGGAGTACGACGACGTCTGTGACCCCAAGCAGGCTGTCACCGTTGCTAACCGACTGGTTAACGATGGCGTTCGTTTTGTTGTTGGTCACCTGTGCTCGAGTTCCACTCAGCCTGCATCCGACATTTACGAAGATGAAGGCGTACTGATGATTACTCCGGCCTCTACCAGCCCTGAGATCACCAGCCGGGGTTACGAACTGGTATTCCGTACCATTGGCCTGGACAGCATGCAGGGCCCGGTAGCTGGCAAGTATCTTGCCAGCCTCAACCCCAAGCGCGTGGCCATCATTCATGATAAGCAGCAATACGGTGAAGGTATTGCAACAGCCGTTCGCGATACGCTCAAAGACAAAGGCATTGAGATTGCCATGTTTGAAGGCATAACCGCAGGTGATAAAGACTTCTCGTCACTGATCACCAAGCTGAAGCGGGCAGACGTGGATTACGTCTATTACGGTGGTTAT
>DATJDA010000352.1:0-2286 GCA_035497695.1 Marinobacter sp.
GGGCGGGGCTTATTGTCGTCATAGCCATTGGCCACGTCGCGCAGGATTTCACTGATATCCACTGGACGGATCTTTTCCAGTTCCACCTTCCCGATGCGCCAGGCGACCTCACGCTCGTACAGGCTCTTTTCTTTCTGGTGAGATGCGATCTCTCGCTTGCGAAGCTCGTAGTAGTCGGCGTACAGGTCATTGAGCGTTTTGAAGGGGTTCTGGTTGACCTTCTGCCGCTCCTGCACCGGATCGGCCCCCTCACGCTTGATTGCCAATCTCAGTTTCGCAGCCTCATCGCGGGCATCTGCCAGTGACCAGTCTTCTACTTTCCCGATGGTGTATTCACGCCGGAGCTTGGTGGCTGTGGTGGTATAGCGCAGCATCCAGTAAGCATCGCCGCGCGTGGGAGTCATCAGATACAGGCCGTTGCCGTCTGCATGTCGCACAGCCGGTTTTTCCTTGATGAGTTTTCGTACTGTTTTGTCGTATAGCTTTCCCATCCGCCTGCCTTAAAATAATTGGGGAGTACAATCTCGCCGAAACGACTATAGCGAGAAAATACTCCCCAATCTACTACCCATGACTACCCAAACTTGGCGGAATCTATACGAACACCATGACTATCAAAAATTCATAACTTGCTGATTTTTTTGTCCATAAAAGACAAACAGGAACACCCGAGAACATCATTCTATATTCTGCACCTGCTCACGCATTTGCTCGATCAGAACCTTCAAATCAACCGCTGCGCGGGTAACCCGGGCGTCAATACTCTTACTGCTGAGAGTATTGGCTTCCCGGTTCAGCTCCTGCATCAGAAAATCCAGCCGCCGACCAATGGCTCCGTCGCCCTGCAAGGTCTCTGTTACCTCGCTGACGTGGGTTTGCAGACGGTCCAGCTCTTCGGCAACGTCGCTTTTCTGGGCAAGCATGACCATTTCCTGAGCAACTCGCTCTGGTTCCAGTTCCACTTGTGCTTTCTTGAACCGGTCATGAAGCGATCGCTCCTGTGCCTTCAAGAGCTCAGGCATCAGTTCCCGCACTTCAGATACCAGTCGGGTGATGCTGGTCAGCCGCTCGTCAAACAGCGGGCGCAAACGCTCACCTTCCCGTTCCCGAACGCTGATAAGCTCCAGAACGGTTTCCTTAAACAGCCCGGTTACCGCCTCTTGCGCGGGGCCGTAGTCCTGCTCTGCAACCGACAAAACACCCGGCCAGCGAAGAATATCCAACGCACTGATATGAGCGGGATTATCCAGTATCCGGTTAACACGGTTCGCGGCATCGTTAAGGGCTTTTACCAGGTCATCGCAAATCTCAAAACCAGCGACTGTTTTATCAATCGTCTGCAGACGTATTGCAACGTCCACCTTGCCGCGGCCAAGTTGCTTGCGTAGTAATTCCCGAAAAGGATTCTCAAATTCGCGCAGCGCATCCGGTAAACGAAACGATGGTTCAAGGTAGCGATGGTTAACCGTGCGAATTTCACAGGTAAGAGTGCCCCAGTCTCCCTGGGCGTCCTTCCGGGCAAACGCAGTCATACTTCGGATCATGGCAGCTAAAGTCCTAATTCAAATTGAATCCTGAGTCTAACAGGCTCTCGCTATGAACGGCGAACGGAACGAAATATGCAACCTGCTGAAAACAGCCGACGTGATATACTCACCGCCCATTTCAAGCAATATCCGGCCGGGCACTACTCCCGGACACTCATCAGAAATCTCAGGAAACATTATGCGACCAAGCGGCAGAACCCCCGAACAATTCAGAGCAATTCGCCTTACCCGGAATTACACCCGTCACGCTGAGGGTTCCGTACTGGTGGAATTCGGGGACACCAAAGTTATCTGCACCGCCTCCGTGGAAAACAAGGTACCTCCCTTCCTGCGTGGCGAAGGCAAGGGCTGGATTACCGCAGAATACGGCATGCTGCCCCGCTCAACTGGCAGCCGTATGGGCCGCGAAGCTGCCCGCGGCAAACAGGGTGGCCGCACCGTAGAAATCCAGCGGCTGATTGGCCGCTCCCTGCGTGCGGCAGTCGATATGGAAGCCCTCGGCGAACACACCATCACCATCGACTGCGACGTTATCCAGGCCGACGGTGGCACCCGTACGGCCGCTATCACGGGTGGCTGCGTTGCACTGGCAGATGCCCTTAACTTTCTTGTCGCTGAAAAGCGCCTGAAAACATCACCACTAAAACAGATGGTGGCGGCACTGTCGGTTGGTATCTACAAAGGCACACCTGTGCTGGATCTGGATTACCCGGAAGACTCCCAGGCGGAAACCGACATG
>DATJDA010000353.1:0-6121 GCA_035497695.1 Marinobacter sp.
CAGTTTTTTGCAGATAGCATCCAGCAGTGGCAGTTTCTCGGGGCGTCTGACAGGTCCCGGGCGGCCGTTATTGGGCTGGTTGGCTGCATGTGTTGTCGGATGTTTTCTCATGGTGTTCTCCTTGTCGTTCTGCGTTAGCAAAAACAAAACCCCGGGGCCATGGGCAACCGGGGTTTGCGGAGATGCTGGCCCGGTCGCTCAATGGCTCCCGGGACTGACCGAAAGCCGTTAGATGTCTTTTGCCATTGCGCACGCTGACTGCCCGGCAAGGCAATCACTGGCGGTACTGAAAACTGATTGTGGAATCATCCTGGTCATACTGGCTCTTATGGTTCGGTACAAGACTAAGTGTATCGGGTAATGCAGGGTTTGCAATAGCCCTTTAATTGCGGCAAACGCTTACAGACGCAGAAGTGAGCATTACCTATATTAGCCGCTGTCACGTGTTGTTTTTGTTGTGCAATCCTCAATAGTTGTTGTTCCGGCTATTGCATGGATCTCTCCTTTCTACGCAGCCTCTATGGTTGCGTTTTTTTTGTCCTTTTTTGGTAGTGGTTAATCCGTAGCCACTAACTCGTACAGTTTTCTGGCGGCGGTTCGGCGATAATTTAAACACTCATTATTCACTTGCTTATCAAATCGCCAGAGGTTGCAACCTAAGGAAATGTCCGACAAATCCGGATTCGCAAACCGCAAGTTCCGCTCGCACTTTTTAGTAGAAATGATTCTTGTCGCCGCACTGGTTTTTTACATGGTGATGGCCCATGGAAAGCCCGTAGGCGACGATATCGGATTTACCGTTGCCGGAGTGAGTCTGATGGCTCTGGTCACCTATTGGACATTGAATACATTGAAAGATGGCCTGGAAGTTATCGCCTTGCGAGCCGGTAAACTCCGGCACTAAGTTCATTACTCTTCCCTTCTGCACTACGATCCTTACACTTCGCGTTTAAAGCGCACACCCAAGCCTGGCGTGCGCTGTTACAATACCTGCTCGCATTGAAGTGTATGGGGGAGTTCTCAATGGCAGATCGTTTGGTGGTAATTTATTCCGGAGGTATGGATTCCTTCACATTGCTTAATCTGGCCCGTGCCCGTGGCCATCAGGTTCACGCGCTGTCGTTCAACTATGGCCAGAAGCATATTAAAGAACTGGATTATGCCCGAGCTGTTTGTGCGTCTCTGGAAATCCCCCACAAAGTTATTGATATACGGGCCATGAGTGACGTAATGGCAGGGTCTGCATTGACATCTGATGCGGAAATTCCCGAAGGTCACTACGCAGAAAGCAACATGAAAGCCACGGTCGTTCCTAACCGTAATATGATTCTCTTATCGTTGGCAACCGGCTATGCCATTACGGTTGGTGCAAACGCGGTCTGGTACGGTGCTCACGGTGGTGACCATGCCATCTACCCGGATTGCCGCCCCGAGTTTGTTGCAAAAATGGATGCTGTCTGCCGGGTGGCCAATTACGAGCCGGTGGGTATAGAGGCGCCTTTTATGGCGATGAATAAAAGCGAAATTCTTGCGGAAGGGCTCAGGCTGAATCTTGACTATAGTCAGGCCTGGACCTGCTATAACGGTCGTGAAAAAGCGTGTGGCCGATGCGGTTCCTGTGTAGAGCGGCTGGAAGCGTTTGCCCTTCAGGGTTTGGAAGATCCGCTGTCCTATGAGGTCAGGCACTGATGTACCGGGTTAAAGAAGCGTTTTATACCCTGCAAGGTGAGGGTGCTCAGGCTGGTCGGGCAGCAGTATTCTGTCGGTTCAGTAAGTGCAATCTTTGGACCGGCCGGGAAAAGGATCGTGCAGGTTCCGTTTGTGACTTCTGCGATACAGATTTCGTCGGTACCGATGGTCAGAACGGTGGTCGCTTCGCAACACCTGATGCACTGGCCGCACATGTTCGCAGCCTGTGGCCGGATGCGCCTGGCCGTCCTTATGTGGTGTGCACAGGTGGCGAACCACTGCTGCAACTGGATGAGCCGTTGATTGAAGCATTGCATCGTGAAGGGTTTGAGGTAGGTGTGGAAACCAACGGCACGCTGCCGGCCCCGAAGGGCATTGACTGGTTGTGTGTCAGTCCAAAAGCTGACGCACCGGTTGTTATTGAATCCTGTGATGAGCTAAAGCTGGTCTACCCACAGCTATTGGCGATGCCGGAACGGTTTGCCGACTTCCCCGCCAAACACTACTTCCTGTCTCCCATGGCGTCACCCCGAATACCGGATAATGGAGAAGACAGCTTCAAACAGAGCAACACCCGCAAGGCAACAGAGTATTGTCTGGCCAACCCACAGTGGCGACTAACCCTGCAAATGCACAAGATCATCGGTATAGACTGATCAGACGGTTGCCTCCAGATATGCGTGTTTGGGTACGATTTTGGGGGGCAGCTTTCTGGTACGGTACTGACTTGGACTTGTACCGGTCCAGCGTTTGAATGCACGGGTAAAATTAGCCGCGTCGGCATAACCCAGTGCATCTGCAATCTGGCTCAGGTTCATAGTGGTACCTTTCAACAACTCCCGAGCCCGTTCAAGCCGCACCTTATCGACCAGACTCTGGAAGCTGGCGCCTTCTTCCTGCAGCCTCCGCTTCAGTGTGCGCTCTGAAACGAATAGTGTTGTTGCTGCCCTGGCCAGTTTGGGTGGAAACGGGTAGCTGGTTTCTATAACTCGCCGTACTCTGCAGGCAAATCCTGCATCTTCGGTCAGTTGCCTGAGCGCTTCCTCACACTGCGCCCGGGATGACCTGGCGAGCTCATCGTCAGTAAACCGAATTGGCAGGCTGAGTTCCGGTATCGGGATGATCAGTGCATCTTCTGAGGCACCAAATTCAACCGGTACGGGGATAGCCTTACGGAAACGCTGAAAATACGCAGGCTCCGGGCCCCGGCGTAAAATCCGCGAACCCTCAACGGCATTGCTGGTTAACTGAACGCCCATAAACACACAGCCAAATAACATAGTATCCATGATGAACCCGTGAAGCGGCCCCAGATCCATGTCACAGGAGATGGTGTACCGAGCCTCATCGTTAGTGAACTGTTTAACAACGGTCAAGTGTGGCGCTCGTATGGTCAGGTAGCGGGTCATTAACTCCAGAGCATCTTTAAGGGTCCGGCTGCTCATCACCGCTCTGCCAAGTGCGCCGTGCAGAGGTAACTTCAGCTCATCGGCAAGCATTATGCCAAGGCCAGGCTCACCACTTTCTACAATGGCCCTGGTTACAAATTCGCTGGCCTGAGTTTGGCTGATCCTCAGCTCCAGTGAGTTCAGTCGGTTCGGGTCCAGGCCCACGCGGAGTAAAAGACTCCGTTCATCAACACCAATTCTGTGCAGTAGTTTCGCCAGCAAATGCATGTAGATGGCGGGTATGCCCAGATCCTGAGCAGTTGAAGCTGAGGCGTTCATGGAATTTCCTTATATGGGCGCTGTTCTTATTATGTAAGGGATCAAAGCTATTAATGATTATGACGTGTTCCGGAGCTGCCACCCATGACTGAGTTGACGGGTCAATGGGCCAGACAGGCCAATTGGCCGGTGAGGCATTATTCAGAGCCGGATGTCGGTAATAACCGGATTGTGATCGGAAGAGCGCCAGGGGAAGGCTTCTGGCGCCCTCCGCCCGTACTCATAACTGAGCGCGCGTGGCTCATCGGAGTTAATCAGCCAAGTCTGGGCGTTCAGAATGAGCGGTTTTAGCAAGCCAGAGGCCAGAGCATGGTCCAGCGAACCCTTCTCGCCTTTGTAGCGGTAGCTGTAATGCGGGCATGAATTCTTATGGCAGGGATGAAAATGCTGAATCATATTCGTGAAACCGGCGTCCTGGAACAGGTTCAAGGGTGCTTCCCGGGAGTAGCTGTTAAAGTCACCGGTAACGAGTGTGCCGGCAAGGCTGTCTGGCACAGGCAATTCAGCTAACCAGTTGATAATAGCAGTCGCCGAATCAACTCTGCGCTTAGCGAAGCAGGATTCGCCATTATCCTGATCAAGATCGGCACCGGTTGCGCCACGACACGACTTTGACTTCAGATGCAATGAGACAATCCGAAGAGCTGCGGTTCCGCCATTTCGCTGAAATGTCTGCGCCAGGGGTGGCCGGCCACGATAGCGAAAGGCACTGCCTGTCAGCCGCTGTGGAGTACCGATTGTTTTGACCCGGTCGTGCCGGTACATCAACACTGTTCGAATGGCATCCACGCCATCATCGCCCGGGGTGGCCACGAACCGCCAATGTTGCCCCAGTGCCTGTGTCAGGGCGGCTAATGCACTATCGGGCCCGTAACCATCATTTTCCAGCTCGGAAAGTGCAAGGATGTCGGGATCTGAGGCCGTCAGGGCATAAGCAAGGCGGCGGTGCTGCTCTTTATATTCCGTCAGGGTTTTAGCGCCGCGAGCGGTTGGAAAGCCTGCGCCGCTGTTGCTGCCGTCACCATTGAAGTAGTTCTCCAGATTCATGGTTACGACACGAATATGATCACCGGATGGTCTGGGTGGTGGCGGTAACCGGGGGTTCTCTGATTTAAAAACCGGGCTGGTTTCCGGCTGAATACGCCAGGCGCCAAAACGGAAATCCAGAATACCAACAAGATTCTGAACAGTGTCGCCGGCCCGCACGGTGTGTTCCAGGTTTAAGCCGCCCGGAGGCCAGGGTGTCGGATCCGGATTGCGTGTGGCCCGGCCATCATCCAGCATCACTCGCTGTTGTAGGTTTGCTCTTGAGATGGCGGTGGCGGCAGCGGATGGCGCTTGGTACTCCGTAGCAGTTACCTGATCGCCCGCTGCCAGGGTTAGCTCGCCATAACGAGCCAGATTGTAACTATCGATAACCGTCAGGGGCTGGGTAAAACGGACTCTCATGTTTTCGTAGGCTTCGGGGTTCTGTGGCCATGGCAGAGAAAGTGGGATTGGCTTGGGCAGCGCAGCCTGCCCGCAAACAATAATGGCTTTAATACCTGCCAATTCAGTGAGGCCATAAAACTCTTTAACCTTGCCTGTTACTCTCAGCCGATCACCCGGCTTGCCGGTTTTGCGCCGGGTATAAATGAACAGAGCTTCTGAGGTAAGAGGATTATTGTCGGTCTGGTGGTCAGCCTGTTGCAGGTAGAAGCCCTGGAATCCGCCTTTTAGCCTTGAATCAAGCGTGAGTACCCCTTCCACGGTTACGGTTTGATCAATCAATGGCGAGTGGCTGGAATCACCCTGAACCTGGGAAATGGGGGTGGCTGCCTCACCACAGGCGTCAGCTGCCGTACCCGCCAGTGGCAGGAACAGCAGGAACAGAGCTTGCAGATGAACAAGAAAACGGGTTTTGGTGGCCACACCGGTATTCTATCAGAGGCGAGCGCCAGCCTTTAGCGTACGTTCAAGTTTGCTACCAAAACCAAGCTGGTCCGGGTTGGCCAGTTCAAGCTGTTGTATCAGGGGGTCAGGGTGTTGCCCGTCAAGATTAATGCCGAGGCGGGAAAGCACATAAGGTGCCAGTGCGGCACGGGTGTCTACTTCAAGACGGCCCTGCTCCATGCCAAAATCTCTGGCAATAATCTCTTGCTGAGCCTGGGTCAGGCGCGGATCAGGCGTAATAATCATGGTAACTTCCCGATGCCAGGCGTCATCCTGCTGGCGGGTGTGCCTGGCCCGCTGGCGCAAGGTCTCGGGTGACTTGTAAAACCGGGTCAGTGAAAAATCCCGGAATTCGCGGTTGGATTCACACCAGGCGCGGACATGCCAGTTGTTGCCCGTACACACCAGAGCGTGGGGTTCAAGAATGCTTTCTACGGCCTCCGGACGGCTCAATGACAGATAGCTGGCCCGCATCTGACGGCCATACCGTGTAGCGGTAACCACAGCACGCATGGTTTCGGGGGCAATAATCCGATTTGGGCCTTGTACAACGACACTGTCGGGCAGGCTGATATCAAGCGACTCAAATGTGTTGCTCAATTTCTGCTGGCGAGCCAGCAAATCCATGTACTCACTCACTACGCCACGAGTAACAACCGGACGAAACTTTCGAGCAGGTACGTAGCCCTTAAGATGACGATCGTAAATAAGATTGTCTGGTGCCAGTTCCCGCAGATAGGTATTGATATCCTTGGAGGCCTGTTGGCGACCTA
>DATJDA010000354.1:0-1788 GCA_035497695.1 Marinobacter sp.
TCATACCGGTATTCCCTGCCAGGGTTTGTGATATGCCCCTGAAGTTTTTTCTCAAACTCTATGCCTGTCTCGCTGGCCTCACTGCACTGGTTATCCTGCTTTGTATCGTTCTTTTTACAGGCGTTAACTCGGTACGATCACAATTCTGGCATGAGCATTACCCCGAACCATTAATGCGCTGGCTCGCGGCGGATGTTGTGCAGGCGGAAAGATACCATTGGCTTGGTGCCCTTTATGACTTTCGGGTAGTTGATGCCCGCCAGGAGAATTTAACCCCTGTCGATCTTGAACGCCTTGGTTATGGTCAGGTAGTGGCGATTCACGGGCAGACGGGTTACCGGGTTTTAGTCGCTGATCATCAGGGTCAGATTATTCAGTTGCAGTTTGACGAGCCCTATCGGAATGTTGCCGAAGCCATCGCCTTGATTGTCCGCTGGCACCTAAATAGTGAAACTCCGGATAAGCGTGACAGTATGGCTGCTCAGTTAGCCACCGCATTCGGCCTGGCGGTTCGTCGGGTTGATCGTGTTTCCGATTTGCCAGACGATGAGGTTCTTGGCCGGATACCTGATCAAGGCATTGTCTTTTTCCGAAGTGACCCGTCCAGAAGCGCTCATGTTCTTGTCCAGCTCACCGATGGTGCGCTTTACCGGATTGACATGCCTCCACCCTTTAGCGCCTGGGGCTGGCCGGTTATCTTTCTTTTGATTCTTGTTGTTGGCGGCGTGCTGGCTGCAGCTCTGTTCGTTGCGCTTCGGGGAGTGGATGGAAATCTTCGTTCGGTAGAATCGGTTGCTGTTCGTATTGCCAGAGGTGAGATGAGTGCACGAGTGGAAAGCCGCCCTGGTACGCTGGTTTCCCGTCTGGCTGGGTCATTTAATGGCATGGCGGAGCATATCCAGCGCCTGGTGTACGTACAGCGGGAAATGATTCACGCAGTATCCCATGAGCTGAGAACACCCGTTGCCCGGATCCGCTTCGGTGTGCAAATGCTGGAAGATTGTGATGATCAGGCCGGATTTCAGAAGCAGATTGAGGGCATTGACGGTGACATTCAGGAGCTTGATGAGCTGATTGACGAGATTCTGACCTATGCACGGTTAGAGCAGGGCGGGCCGGTATTTTCCTTACGGGAGGCATCGGTGACAGATATCGTCCGGCAGGTAGTGTCTGAACAGCAGATGATTCGCCCGGGATTAACCATTGAGGCAGATATTGAAGAAGGTTCGGAAAAGTGGGCCATGTCCGATGTAGAGCCAAGATACATTCACCGCGCCATTCAGAATTTGGTGGGTAACGCGGGCCGGTATGCATCCGGTCGTGTTTTGGTGCGCTGCCATATCGATGAAGATAACTGCCGTATAGATGTGGAAGATGATGGCGCAGGTGTTCCTGAAGAGGACTGGGAAAAGGTATTTACTGCCTTTTCCCGGTTGGATGACAGCCGCACACGCACTTCCGGAGGCTATGGGTTGGGTTTATCTATTGTGCGCCGGATTCTTTATTGGCATGACGGACAAGCGTTTCTGGGGCGTAGTGATGCGTTAGGTGGGGCGAGATTTAGCCTGGTATGGCCAAGGAAGAAGCCAGTGAGTGCAGTTTTGTGAGCTGCGTCTCAGCCGATCACCAGATGTAACAAAGCGACTACACAACTTCCACTGAAATCAGATCGGCAGTATTGATAATAGAAAGCGTAAGGGATGACTTTTGAGGTTGTAGTTCTTACGAACTTTCCTTGTTTCATTCGTCATTTTAGGGCTGGTTTTTCCGGCCCTTTTTTTTTGCTAT
>DATJDA010000355.1:0-12889 GCA_035497695.1 Marinobacter sp.
ATAGCGGAGCCGTTTGGTACCGGGTGAATGTGGGGCCGTTTACGTCCCGAAGCCAGGCAAACGCGGCCGTCGATAAACTGGTCAACATCAATATTCAGCCACTGGTTCGCAAGATTCCAAAAGAGGGCTGACTTCGGCACCGCTAACATTTGCCACTTGAATTCTTTTCGGCTGCCTCCATAAACTCCCAATACAGAATTTATCAGGCAATTGGAGCTCAAATGACTACCATTCTTTCCGTCCGGCGCGACGACGAAGTTGCCATGGGTGGCGACGGCCAGGTCTCTCTGGGTAATACCGTAATGAAGGGCAATGCCCGCAAGGTTCGTCGCATCTATAACGGTAAGGTAATTGCCGGATTCGCCGGTGGTACTGCCGATGCGTTTACTCTGTTTGAACGCTTTGAGGCACAGCTCGAAAAGCACCAGGGCAATTTAACAAAGGCAGCCGTAGAACTGGCCAAAGACTGGCGAACGGACAGAGCTCTGCGCAAACTGGAGGCCCTGCTTGCGGTTGCCGACAAAACAGTTTCGTTAATTATTACTGGCAATGGCGATGTTATTGAGCCGGAACAGGGCTTGATCGCTATTGGTTCTGGCGGGCCCTATGCTCAGGCAGCCGCACGGGCACTACTTGAAAACACCAGTCTTTCTGCCAGCGAAATTGCCGAAAAAGGTCTGAATATTGCCGCAGACATATGCATTTATACCAACCACAATCGCACCATTGAAGTGCTCTCTACCAACGATTGATCCGGAGCAACCATGTCTGCAATGACACCCCGTGAGATTGTCCACGAACTCAATAAACACATCGTGGGCCAGCAAGAGGCCAAGCGTGCGGTGGCTATCGCCCTGAGAAATCGCTGGCGCCGCATGCAACTCGACAGCAGCCTGCGCGATGAGGTTACCCCAAAGAATATCCTGATGATCGGGCCAACGGGCGTTGGCAAAACTGAAATCGCCCGCCGTCTGGCGAAACTGGCCGATGCTCCGTTCCTGAAGATTGAAGCGACAAAATTCACTGAGGTGGGTTACGTGGGTCGCGATGTTGAGTCTATTATTCGCGATCTGGCTGACATTGCGATCAAGATGCTGCGTGAGCAAGAGATGAAGCTTCATGAGGCGCAGGCGCTGGATGCTGCCGAAGAGCGTATTCTGGATGCGCTTTTGCCCCCGCCCCGCGATTTCAGTGAAGATAGTCGGCGTAGCCAGGATTCATCAACCAGACAAATGTTCCGCAAAAAACTCCGGGAAGGCGAACTGGACGACAAGGAAATTGAAATTGATCTGCGTAATGTCAGCGCCAGCGTTGAAATCATGGCGCCTCCTGGCATGGAAGAAATGACCAGTCAGCTCCAGAGCATGTTCTCAAACCTCTCGTCTGACAAGCGTAAAACCCGGAAGATAAAGGTTTCCGATGCGTTAAAGCGGGTAAAAGACGAAGAAGCTGCAAAACTGGTTAACGAAGAAGAGATCAAGCAAAAAGCCATCGTAGCCGTTGAGCAAAATGGCATTGTTTTTCTTGATGAAATTGACAAAGTCTGCAGGCGCTCTGAAACCAACTCATCGGATGTATCCCGAGAAGGCGTTCAGCGTGATCTGCTGCCGCTGATTGAGGGCAGTACTGTCAGCACCAAGTATGGCTCTGTCCGCACCGATCACATTCTTTTTATTGCCTCTGGTGCGTTCCATTTAGCAAAACCTTCAGATTTGATACCGGAACTGCAGGGTCGCCTGCCAATACGGGTGGAGTTGCACCCCCTGACCCCAGATGACTTCAAGCGTATTCTCACCGAACCGGACGCCTCACTGGTTCAACAGTATCAAGCACTGATGGCTACCGAAGGCGTGCAACTGACGTTTGGTGAGGGTGCGATTGCGCGGATTGCGGAAGTTGCCTGGAAAGTTAACGAAACCACTGAAAACATTGGCGCACGGCGTTTGCATACGGTGCTCGAGCGCCTGTTGGAAGGCCTCTCATTTGATGCGGGCGATGCTATCAGAGATGGTTTCGAGGTTACCGCCGCCTACGTCGACGAAAAACTTGGCAGCCTTTCCGAAGATGAAGATCTGAGCCGCTACATCCTGTAATTCTGGTTATTATTGGGCCTTGCTGAACAGATGAGTAACGTTCTCAAGGCCTGATGCCAGTTTTCCCTTCTGCGCTTTCCTCTTTCGATCTTTGGCCACATACAGCGGAAGCATTTCCCCGTACAGACTCGTACTGATGGTGCGCTGCTCATCTTCCAACCGATCCCGCCTCAGCTTGATACCGTAACGGGCCAGTTTAGGCTCCAGTTCATCAGCACGACTGAGCAAGTCTCGTCTCGTCATCTGATAAGCATGTTCGCAGACCATGCGGCGTGACTGAAAGCTGAACACGTTGGAGAAAAATAACATGGCATCATCTCCCGTGGGCTCAAACAGCAGAATATCTTTATCCGGATAATCACGCGCATATTGAGCTATACCAGATTGCATTCGGGAATAAACCATTGTGCGGTACGCCTGGGAGAGCAGGTTTGGCATGCCATAGCGGGTGAGCTCACCAGACTTCATCGTACCTGCACGGATTGCCGCACTGGCGTCGATGGGAACCTGTGGATTCACTGCAAACACCAGATCTGCCCCGTCTTCAAACGCAACCGATGCATGCAATCCCTTTCTGAGAGTGCCATCTACGTAATACCGGCCATCAATTTCTACAGGCACATACAGACCCGGTGAGGCGGTACTTGCCTGAATCGCCTTTGAAATCGGGATATGGTCAAAGCCTGGCGCGCCCAAGCATACGGCTTCAGAGCTTTCTACGTCGGCCGCGACAATATATAAGCTGTGTTTAAGCTGGCGGAAATCATTGGTGCGCCCGAGCGTGGTAAAAGTGCGCTTCAGATACTCGTGCAGCCCTTCATTATCAAAAAGACCAGCCGGTGCCGCGTGCGAAAGAATGGTAAGCGCCTCAAGCAGGCTTTGGTCGTAGGGGTTATTTACGAAACGCCGGATAGCGGTGGATACCAGACCAGGTATGGACAGAAGCCTGCGGCCAATTTCCCGGAAAGCCGGACGATAAAACACCTCTGGATGGAAAGGGTGAACATCTGCTTCGTTGCGCACAAAAATCCGGCACAACTGAGCTGTGGTCATTTGATTCGCCAGATTTGCCGCCACAAAGGAGCCGGCGTTGACTCCGACATAGACGTGCATGTCGTTAAAGTCGAGGCCATCCAGCGCTTCATCAAGCGCCCTTAGTGCCCCTATTTCATAAATGCCGCCCAGCGGGCCGCCGCCGCCAAGGGCCAGCCCTATGCGTGGAGCAGGTTTGAGTTCTGCAGGGGTTGTCATGGCCGGTCCTTTTCCCATTAAGATCTCTGACAGCTACTTTCTTAAACTAGCAGCCCATTTTAGAGTACACACCCTAAACTTCCGGAAAATAATACCTGCACTCAAGACGCTGACTGTTCAGGGCTGGCTACGGCTGCAGATCTGCCAGGCCGGAGGTATCGCCCAAAACCCGCATTTCGCAACGCCAGGTCTACACAGCTTTTAATAACGTGGGGTGAATCCAATAACAGCACGTCTTTCAGCAATTTCACCGCCCACTCATGGCTAACACTGCGAATCACCGATTTTACTTTTGGCAGACTGGCTGCGTTCATAGACAGGGAATCATAACCCATGGCCATGAGCAGCACAGCCCCACCGGGGTCTCCCGCCAGCTCACCACAAATCCCCAGGGGTTTACCCGCCATGTGAGCATCTTGCGCCACACGAACCAGCGCCTGAAGTACGGCTGGATGATACGAGTGATATAGCTGCGCTACCCGTGGATTATTTCTGTCTACAGCCAGCAGATACTGAGTGAGATCGTTCGAACCGACTGACAGGAAATCAACTCTGTCTGCCAGCTCCCTGATCTGATAAACCGCAGCCGGAACCTCAATCATCACGCCCACTTTGGGCATGTGAATGTCGTAACCTTCTTCCCGTACTTCATGGTACACACGGTAAATCAGATGCAGAGACTCCTCTACTTCTGAGATATTGCTGATCATCGGCAGCATAATCTGCAGATTGTGCAGACCTTCACTCGCTTTGAGCATGGCTCGTACTTGCACGAGAAAGATCTCGGGGTGATCAAGTGTTACGCGTATTCCCCGCCAGCCCAGAAACGGGTTTTCTTCATGAATCGGAAAATAAGTCAGCAGCTTGTCACCACCAATATCCAGCGTACGCATAGTGACCGGATTCGGTGCAAATGCTTCCAGCTGTTCACGATAATATCCCCGCTGTTCCTGCTCTGACGGGAAACGATCTTTGATCATGAAAGGAACTTCGGTTCGATAGAGCCCGATACCTTCCGCCCCGTGAGACAGCGAGCGCACCACATCGGTCATTAAACCCGTGTTCACCAACAGGGACACTCGATGGCCATCGGTAGTCTCACACGGCTTGTCGCGCAGCGCTTCAAGGCCCCGATCCAGCTCATTCTCTTCGTTGGCAATGCCTTGGTAAACCGTTCTTAGATCGTCGGATGGCGAGGCGAAAATCTGCCCCTCAAATCCATCAACAATTAACTCTTTACCGTCCAGCTGATTAACGGGTATGTCCACCAGGCCCATAACCGTTGGCACTCCCATGGCACGCGCTAAAATTGCCACATGGGAATTACTTGAGCCCTTTACAGAAACCAGTCCGACAAGCTGCCCTTTGGGCACCTCGCCAAGCATGGCAGGCGTCAGCTCTTCACTAACCAGAATGGTTTTGTCCGGGTAGACCAAATGCTTTTGCTCGCCCTCCTGAAGATGAGAGAGCAGGCGCCGGCCAAGATCCCGTACGTCGACTGCCCGCTCCTGAAGGTAATGATCATCCATCATTTCAAAATGACGAACGTACTGCTGCACCACCTGTTTCAGGGCACCCTGAGCCCAATTACCCTCCCGGATAGTGCTGACAACCTCACCCGGCAGGGCTTCATCGCTCAGCATTCGCAGGTAGACGTCGAACAATGCCTGTTCTTCCGGACGCAGCCGGGAGGCAAGACGATTGGCGACACGCTCAATATCCTTGCGTACCGCCTCTACTGCAGACTGAAAAAGCTCCAGTTCCTGATGAATGTCGTCGGTACTTTTTTCGGGCACCAGATCCAGATCGGCAACCGGATAGACCACAACACCCATACCAATGGCCACGCCCGGAGCTCCTGGCACACCGTTAAAGCTGACATCGATAGCTTCCTGCCCGGTCAGTGACAGGCCACTGATAACCCCTGTGGCCTCACTGTGGGCAATAACCCCTGCCAACTGGGCTGAAACGGTGACCAGAAAGGCTTCTTCACCTTCATCAAAGCAGCGTGAACTTTCCCGTTGCTGAACCACCAGAACACCAAGCAGGCGGCGATGATGAATAATGGGCACACCCAGAAATGACTTGAATCGCTCCTCTCCGGTAGCCGGAAAGTAACGATAGCGGGGATGAGCCGGCGCATTCTCAAGATTGATAGGCTCTTCACGGGAACCCACAAGGCCAACAAGACCCTCCG
This sequence comes from Marinobacter sp., assembly GCA_035497695.1. Classification (GTDB taxonomy): domain Bacteria; phylum Pseudomonadota; class Gammaproteobacteria; order Pseudomonadales; family Oleiphilaceae; genus Marinobacter. The sequence continues at coordinate 5,542 of DATJDA010000355.1, forward strand.
AATATCCCAGGCTCACCTTGCCGACAGCCGTGCGGTATAGACCTTCGGTGGCCATCAGAATATAGCGGTTGGTATCAGGATCCAGCAGATATACGGAACATACTTCGGTTCCCATGGCTTTCTGCACCCGCGATACAATAATATCCAGCGCCTCCTGCAGATCACGGGCACTGTTTACTTCCTGTATGAGACTTCGCAGTATGCTCAGCATCGTGAGATTTATCCGCCATCACGTGTGTTTCTTCTAACGCCGATTCTGCTCGCTTCGCTGCCACTGCTCCATGTTATGGAACAATCGCGGAGCCAACTCTCTCAACGCACGCCGATACACTTCGCGCTTGAATGAGACTACTTGCCCTAACGGATACCAGTAGCTTACCCACTGCCAGCCGTCGAACTCTGGTGAATCGGTTCCGTCCACACGTACATGCGCGTCCGGCGATAACATCCTCAACAGGAACCATTTTTGTTTCTGACCCACACAAACCGGATGTGAATTCTGGCGCACCATTCGTTTCGGAAGCCGGTATCTGAGCCAGCCCCGGGTGCAGCTAACGATTTCTACATCGCTGTCCCCAAGCCCAACCTCTTCTCCAAGCTCCCGATACAGTGCCTGTTCCGGCGATTCATTAAATTTAATGCCACCTTGCGGGAACTGCCAGGAATCTTGCCCTATTCGCCTTGCCCAGAGTACTTCGCCCCTGTGGTTGGCCAGAATGATTCCGACGTTGGGTCTGAAACCGTCTGTATCTATCACGGTGCAGTCCTCTATATAGTCGGCAGACCGGCAATGAAGCCACCGGTCGCAATTATCCAATATGACCTTATTTTCACAGAAACCCAACGGTTCAGCAAACGAACCTGTAATGAATAAGCCGTGATAGACTGCGACCTTTGCCACAGGCGTTATGATGATAACCGGAGGTAATAGCTTGACGCTCGCAATATTTGATCTGGACAACACCCTTCTGGCTGGCGACAGTGACCACGCTTGGGGTGAGTTCCTTGTGGAAGAAGGCATTGTCGATGCCAGCGAATATCAACAAGCGAACGATCGCTTTTACCAGCAATATCTGGACGGCGAGCTGGATATTCAGCACTATCTGAGCTTTGCCCTGCAGCCTCTGGCTCAAAACAACATGAGCGATCTGTTGTTGTGGCGCGAACGGTTTATAGAAAAAAAAGTGGTCCCGATGCTTCAGCATAAAGCATCAGTGCTACTCAACCAGCATCGCGAACAAGGTCATACACTAATGATCATCACCGCAACCAACCGGTTTGTCACCGAACCTATTGCTGAGCTGCTGGGGGTAGATCACCTTATCGCAACGGATCCTGAACTGGTTAACGGTCGTTATACCGGAGAAGTTGCAGGCACCCCCTGTTTTCGGGAAGGAAAGGTCACACGATTAAACGACTGGCTGGAGGTATGCGGTGAATCGTTAGCGGGAGCCTGGTTTTACAGTGACTCCCACAATGATGCACCACTACTGGAAAAGGTTGATAACCCGGTAGCCGTTGATCCGGATTCCATGCTGGAAGCCATGGCCCTGAAAAACGGCTGGCTAGTGATGTCATTGAGAGACTGAAACGTCCCGGCCGGGATGGAACCGGGTTTGTCACATAAAACCGGTCAGCGAACGCACAAAACAGGATTTAATGTAATCAGTCTCCGGAATACCCGGAATAATCGGGTGGTCCGGAGCCTGGTGCCCCTGCTCCAGCAGTTGAACAAAACGATCAATTTTCCGACCACTTCCGCGAATAATATCTATCAGCTTGTCCTGAGATAAATGCATGGAGCAGGAAGCCGAAACCAGCAAACCATCGCGCTCGAGTAACCGGAGCCCCAGTTGGTTCAACCGCGCGTAAGCCTGCTCACCTGCCTTCTGGTCCCGACGCCTGGGGATCAATGCTGGCGGATCCAGAACCACGATATCGAACTTTTCCTTCTCATCACACAATGCTTTCAAGGCATCGAAGGCATCACCTTGCAGGGTTTCAACGTTGGATAACCCGTTCAGTCCGGCATTATGGAGTACAGAATCAATTGCTGATGGGGAACTGTCTACACAGGTTACATGGGTTGCGCCCGCACAAGCCGCCTGAATTCCCCAGCCTCCCACATAGCTGAATACATCCAGAACCCGCCTGCCCGGTGCATACGCCTGCAGCCTTTGACGGTTCATGCGGTGATCGTAAAACCAGCCGGTTTTCTGACCTCCGGCCAGTGGAACCTCAAAGCGCACACCGTTTTCTTCCACATTCAGCATCGTGGCCTCAGGCCCGTGGGCTTGTTCGATATAAGAATCCAGCCCTTCCACGGCCCGCATCTTGCCGTCATTTTTCAGGATGATGGCGGTGGGCTGAACCAACCGCTGAATTGCCCGCACAACGGACTCTTTCATCAGCTCCATACCGGCCGTTGAAATTTGTACTACGACAGTATCTCCAAACCGATCAATAACCAGCCCGGACAGGCCATCACTGTCACCAAACACCCAGCGATAAAACGGCTTATCAAACAGTTTTTCCCGCAGAGTAAGTGCCGTTTCCATGCGCTGGGTTAACCGCTGGGGCGTCATGCCATGCTTCGCATCCCGGCTAACCAGACGACCACATATCAGGGCGTGGGGATTGACAAAAACAATGCCCATTGATTTGTCGCTGGCATCACGCAACTCCGCCTGAACGCCCGCCTCAAAGTTTGTCAGGGGCGACCGCTGGATATCCACTTCATTGCTATAGACCCAAAGATGCCCGGCTCTCAGCCTGCGCTCAGCGCCTTTGCGTAAATACAAAACCGGGAACTTCATACGGATTACCTAAAGGAAAGAAATTTCAGGACGGGAATTGTACATTAACCAGTGATGGCTATACCAAAGCTGGAGGAATTGTTGAGTCCGGCTTTCCAAAACTGTGCGGAGCCATGAATGGCGGAGCTCAAGCGCCACATGGCCGTGCCTGAGCGTGTTTTGGAAAGCCGGGCTCAACAATTCTTGCACGGATTGTGATCAACTCATTCTTCTTCAGCAACATGCTCTGCGTAAGCGTCGGCATCCATCAAGCTATCAAGCTCACCACGATCTGCCAGCTTTACCCTGAACATCCAACCGTCTCCGTACGGATCTTCATTGACCTTCTCGGGCTCGTCTTCGAGGGCCTCATTAACCTCAATAACTTCACCGGTAACCGGACTGAATACATCGGAAGCTGATTTCACCGATTCAGCCACGCCGGCCTCTTCACCACCGTTTACGGTTACTCCACAATCTGGCAAACCAACATAAACTACATCGCCCAACTGTTCCTGGGCAAAATCAGTAATGCCAATAGTTGCAGTGCCATCGTCAGAAACACGAACCCACTGATGGGTTTCGAGATACTTCAGGTCTGCGGGTATATCGCTCATAGCAAGATATCCTGAATGAATTTTTGCGAAGTTTACATCAAGAAGCTAGCGCCAGCGAACATCCCGCGCCATCGCCATAAAAGAACTCAGATAATCCACATTAAGCTCACGCTCGCGAACCCCCAGAAAAATCTGTTTTGCAATTCCCTCCTTGCTCAGTCGGATTGGCTTCAGGGCCATTTTCTCGCTGTACTCAACCGCCAGCCAACGGGGTAAAGCTGCAACTCCGCGCCCCGCGGCAACCATCTGCAGCATGATGTCAGTCGTTTCAATTGTTTTATGACGTGCGGGGGCCGTGTTTTCCGGCAATAAAAACTTCGTGTAGATATCCAGCCGCTCAATTTCGACGGGATAGGTGATCAAAGTTTCCTTTTCCAGATCTACCGGCTCCAGCCACTCTCTCCCGGCAAGATGGTGGGATTGTGCAACCACCAGCACCTGCTCATAATCAAAAACCGGCTCAAATACCAGCCCTGGCCGATGTAAAGGGTCTGGCGTAACCAGCAGATCAATATCATAGCCAAACAGTGCACCAATACCGCCAAACTGAAATTTCTGCTTTACATCCACATCGACACCCGGCCAGTTCTGAAGATACGGACCAACCACCTTAAGCAACCATTGGTAGCAGGGGTGGCACTCCATCCCGATACGCAGCGTGCCTCGCTGTCCCCGCGCATATTGGTCAATCACCATCCCGGCATGTTCGAACTGCGGTAGCAGCCGGTTCGCCAGCGAGAGTAAGTACTCACCAGACTGGGTTAATCGCAACTGCCTACCCTCACGCACCCACAGCGAAGTTCCCAATTGCTGTTCCAGTTTGCGAATGGAATGGCTCAATGCCGATTGCGTCAGGTGCAGGCTTTCTGCGGCCGCCGTCAGCGAGCCCTGCTGGTTCACGGCCCGGAGAATCTCAAGGTGGTTACGTTCAATCATGGTGATGTCTCAACGTTTGCTTTAGCCATTGTGAATTATATTCATGGATCGTTGAAATAATACCATTATTACTCATTAGCCACTCCGGATAGGCTAGAACCAGTTGAGCAAATTTTTATCAAGCAAGAACGCTTACCATCCAATAAGGAGCACTCCACCCATGACCACCACCCACAACCTCGGTTTTCCCCGCATAGGGGCTAAAAGAGAGCTGAAATTCGCCCAGGAAGCCTTTTGGCACAACCAGCTCAGCGAACAAGATCTTCAGGCGGCCGGAGCCGGTCTTCGCAGCAAGCACTGGGCACTGCAGAGCAAACTTGATTTGGTCCCGGTTGGGGATTTTTCATTCTACGATCAGGTTCTCGACATGAGCTTTACACTGGGGCACCTTCCGGCACGGGCACGAACCGGCAAAGGCAGTGAGCTGGACAGGTACTTTCGTGTAGCCCGCGGCCAGTCAGCCGGGGACACTTCTTGCTGCGGCTCTATTCATGCGGGCGAAATGACCAAGTGGTTTGACACCAACTATCACTATATTGTCCCTGAGTTTGAGGCTGCTACGGAGTTTTCTCTGAATCCGGATCGACTGCTCGCCCAAATTAGCGAAGCACGCCGCCAGGGTGTTACCGCAAAACCGGTCATTATTGGCCCGGTAACTTACCTTTGGCTGGGCAAAGCCAAAGACGGCACCAATAAACTTGATCTCCTTGATCGCTTGCTGCCTGTTTATACCAATCTTCTGAATAAACTTGCCGATCAGGGTATCGAGTGGGTGCAGATTGACGAGCCGGCCTTGGTAACAGAGCTTGATAGTGAATGGCGCCACGCCTTTAATCTGGCCTATCACCAGCTTAAAACCAGCACTGTTAAGCTGTTAGTAACCACTTACTTTGGTGAGCTTCGGGAAAACCTTCAGCTTGCATGCGAACTGCCAGTGGCTGGCTTGCATATTGACGCTGTCAGCGGTGCAAACGAGGTGGCCAGGGTTGCCGACTGGCTATCGCCTCACAAGGTTCTTTCTTTGGGCATCATCAATGGCCGCAATATCTGGAAAACAGATCTCAATAAAGCACTCGACTTGCTGGAGCCGCTCTATGAAAAATTCGGCCAGCGCCTTTGGCTGGCTCCGTCCTGCTCGCTCCTTCACGTGCCGGTAGATACTGAAATAGAGCAAAAGCTGGACCCGGAAATCAAAAACTGGCTGGCCTTTGCGGTACAGAAACTGGACGAGCTGTCACTACTGGCAACTGCACTGACTAAGGGCCGGGAATTCGTGCGGGAAAGGTTAGCGGGCAACGCTCAGGCGATTCAGAGCCGGTCCGCATCTGTACGGGTGCATAATCCCGCCGTCCGGAAAGCAGTTAGTGAGTTAAACCCTGAGTTGGGCGTACGCCACAGCCCCTACCGGGAACGGATTACCATTCAGCAAAACCATCTGGGGTTGCCCACCTACCCGACCACGACTATCGGCTCCTTTCCACAAACACCAGAAATTCGAAAAACCCGCCTGATGTTCCGTAAGGGAGAGCTCACCGAGTCAGATTACGTGGCAGAAATACGTGGTGAAATTGCCCACTGTATAAAGAAACAGGAAGATCTCGGACTGGATGTTCTGGTTCATGGTGAAGCAGAGCGGAATGACATGGTGGAATACTTCGGCGAGCAACTGGAAGGCTATGCATTCAGCCAGTTTGGCTGGGTTCAGTCGTACGGCTCCCGGTGTGTAAAACCGCCCATTTTATTTGGTGATATTTCCCGCCCAAAAGCGATGACAACCGATTGGATCCGTTATGCCCAATCTCTCACCAACAAACCGGTGAAAGGCATGCTGACTGGCCCGGTAACAATTCTGAACTGGTCCTTTGTACGTGACGATCAGCCCCGGAAAGACACCTGCCTGCAACTGGCGCTGGCCATTCGCGAAGAAGTACTGGATTTGGAGAAATCCGGGGTGAAGATTATCCAGATTGATGAAGCGGCCTTAAGAGAAGGGCTGCCGCTACGCGCCTCCGACTGGCAGGATTACCTGGATTGGGCAATTGAGGCTTTCCGAATTACCGCTAACGGGGTGAAAGATGAAACCCAAATCCATACCCACATGTGTTACTCAGAATTCAATGACATCATTGAGGCCATTGCCCGGATGGATGCCGATGTCATCACCATCGAGACATCACGTTCAGATATGGAGCTTCTGGACGCCTTCAAGGGGTTCGAGTACCCCAACGATATTGGTCCGGGCGTTTATGATATTCACTCGCCTAACGTGCCGTCCAAAAAGCAGATGGTTGAACTAATGCAAAAAGCTGCAGAACGGATTCCTGCCCAACGGCTGTGGATAAATCCGGATTGCGGCCTCAAAACCAGAAAATGGGAAGAGGTTGTGCCGGCGCTGCAGGGAATGGTTGAAGCAGCCCGGGAGCTCCGGGCGAGCATCTAGTAGCCGGAACTGTTTTGGTCCAGTTCGAACTCAAAGTTCAAAGCCCGGCGCACTTCCGTTGTGAAGTCGCCGGTGCTCTGCAACTCAAACCAGCGATAACCTGGCGCTTTATCCTCAACAGAAAACTTCACAGATTTGGATGCAAACTGTATGCACGTTGACGGAGTAGCCAGCAGACGCACTCCATTCCTGTCCAGGTCATGCTTCTGGTGAACATGCCCCCAGAGCACAATTTTTACCTGCGGGAACCGGTCAATAATTTCCCAGAATGCGTCACGATTCTGGAGGCCGATTTTTTCCATCCAGTCCGAACCGATATTCACCGGATGATGGTGTAGCGTTACCAAAGCGGGCAGTTCCGGATGCTGCGTCAGCATCTGCTCCAAAAAATCCAGCTCTGACTGCGCCAGCCTGCCAAGCACTTTTCCAGGCACAGAGGAGTCGAGAAGAATAATCTGCCAGCCACCCTGAACTATGCTGCGATGATCAGCCTGATACTGCGCCGCCACCTGACGAAGCTTGTCAGTATCGTCATGGTTGCCAGCCAGCCAGGCCGACTT
>DATJDA010000356.1:0-4316 GCA_035497695.1 Marinobacter sp.
CTTTTGCCTGTTCCCCGCTCAGTGGCGGTGCCCCGTCTGCTGTTCCGTCCAGATAATCCAACTGGTGGGCAAATTCATGAAGAATAACATTGTGCAGACCGTTCGGGTTTATGGCTCCGCTTTCACATTCTGACCAGGCCAGCACAACCCGGCCAAGGGTAGAGGCTTCACCTGCCCGAATCTGATCGCTAACGCCCACCACCATGCCGTCACGTTCCTGTGCTTGTACCCGGTAAACATCGGGGTAAACAAGAATGCTGCGAACCTCATCGTAATCTGTGTACGAGCGCGCCACAGTCAGAAGGCACGCATGCCCGGCAATGGCGACACGAACCCGGTCATTCACTTCAAATCCAGCGCAGCCATAGAAGTTTTTTTCTGAGAGGAATAACTGAACCTGCTCTTCCAGAGCTTGCTGAAGATGTGCTGGTAAGCAGTGGTACAGGGGCACCGTAGACCGAAGGTATTGTCTCCAGGCCTTTGGGAAAGGTCGTTTCAGCTCTCGCTCCCGTCGCCAGGAACGATAGAAAAACAGGTAAAAAAATGACAGTGCGATGAAAGTAACGGCAAAGACGGCAAATACAGTGGCAGACGACATCTTTTTAAGCTCGCTTTATGCGCAGGCGGATTGGCCAATTGTTTTAACGGCACCTATGATCAGACTCTTGACAGAGAGTTGATCAGCTCTGAACCAGTTTGTCTTGCCAGAGTATCTTGTTGGTCAGTTGGCAGTGAGCTTTATTGAGTTTTCATCCGGATATCTTTTACGGCCCGGATAAAGGTGTTTTCGCTCAATAACATAATGAATTTTGCAGCAGAGTATTGCTAATAAGGATGACATGCTTCACGAGATAAGCATTGGCGGAATGTTATTCAGCCCGATACTCATATTGGTACCGGCTGCGTTTATATTGGCGGCCATTACCCGGCTGGCGTTGCATTATCTCGGTTTGCGCCGCCATATCTGGAAGGAGGCCTGGTTCGATGTGGCTGTCTTCGTTTGCTATTTCGCTGCTATTGTTTATTTTTTCGGGGATTAGAGGGCACTCATGGGAAAGCTGCTGCGCATTGGGCTGACATTACTGGTGGTAGTTGCCGCGATTATTGCGGGAACCTGGGTCTGGGATCAGTATCTTTATTCACCCTGGACCCGGGATGGCCGCATTCGGGCAGATATTATCACCATTGCACCTGATGTTTCTGGCTGGGTGACGGATCTGAGCGTGAGGAATAATCAGGCCGTTAATAAGGGTGACCCTCTGTTTACCATTGATCAGACCCGTTATCAGGTAGGTCTGACAGAAAGTAAAGCAAGGCTTGCCCGCGAGCGCACAACCTGGGAACTTGCCAAACATCAGTATGAGCGCCGGAAAGGCCTGCCCGGGCGCCAGGCGATCAGTGAGGAAGATCTGGAAACCTACCGCATTCGTGCGGAATCGGCCAAAGCGGCCTATGAACTGGCAGAAGCAGAGCTCAACTCAGCCCGTCTTGACCTGCAAAGAACAACGGTGCTCGCCCCTGTGAGTGGTGCTGTCAGCAACCTTAATCTGCATGAGGGAAACTATGTTACCCGGGGGGCGGCCGTTCTGTCGCTGGTCAGGAAAGATTCCTTCTACGTTACCGGGTACTTTGAAGAAACCAAAATGCAGTTGGTTCATGTCGGGCAGCGCGCCCGTATCACTCTTCTGGCCGGTAATGAAACGCTTTCGGGGAAGGTGGAGAGTATTGCCCGTGGTGTAGCGGATACGAATGTTGGCAGCAATCATCAGCTATTACCTCAAGTGCAGCAGGTGTTTAACTGGGTACGTCTGGCCCAGCGAATTCCGGTTGATATCGAACTCGATCCGCTTCCTGAAAATGTTCGCCTCAGTGCCGGGATGACAGTGTCGGTTTACCTGGAAGACGACTGACGGGCCAGGCACATGACACTTCACCCTTTATTCACACAACTGTTCCTGCCCGACAAGCCTGCCGTACTGTTTGCCCTTAAGGGCGTCATTTCCATGGCGCTGGCATTATTTGTCTCAATGTATCTGCAACTTGATCGCCCATACTGGGCGCTGGTGTCTGCGGTTTTTCTCCAGATTCGCCCGGAAAGCGGATTAGTGATCGAAAAGGCTCTGTGCCAGATAGGCGGTTCGGTAATCGGTGGCGGCATAGGTATTCTGATTCTGGCAGCTCTGGTGCCTTATCCAACACTTGCGCTGGCTTGCCTTGCAGTATGGGTTGCCCTTAACTCGGCGGCATCTTCCATGGTGCACAATACCAATTATATTTATGCGTTTGCCATGTCCGGCATGACAGCAGTGCTGGTGGTTGTGATGGTGATGGCCAATGCCGGAGCCGCGAGCAGTCAGGCGGTGTTTGACATCGCCGAGTCGCGTATCAGTGAAATTTCTGTGGGCGCACTGTGCGCGATGCTGGTCAGCCGCCTCCTGTGGCCGGTTATGGTAAAAGACAGCTTGCGGAGCCACGCCCGTGATGCCATCAATAAAACACTGGCGTATCTGGCACTGGAGCTAAGTTCTGATAGCTCCCATGAGCAGCGTCACGAACATGCTGACCAGATTCTGGAAACCGTGCTGGTATTAAGTGACTATGCCAGTGCAGTCACTCTCGAAGGGCCGGAAGGGCCAGGGCGTGGCCGGGCTGCCACTCTGCTCTCTAACAAAATAATGTCGTTGCTGGCCGTTGCCCAGATTATGGGGCGCTTCAAACGCAACCATGCAGACCTCGTATCGCCGGCACTCAGTAATTTACTGGAATACATGCGACAGCGTTTCACCATGATTGTTGACGCAAAGAATTTTGAGGATGCGTACCAGTTGGCCCAGGCGTTGCGACGGACCCTGCTGGAGCATCGTGAGGGCTTTGTTGACGAGTCTGCCATAGTGATCCGCCTGACCAGAACCTCGACAGAGCTGGTATCGGATCTGGTTATGGTATTGCGGGCTTATAACGCGCTGGAGAATAGCGATCGGACGTTACTGAAGGCCGCGCGACTGAGAACGCACCGAGATCCTCTGATCGGCGCAATAAACGGTTTTCGTACAGCGGTTGTATTTGTGATTGGTGCCTGCATCTGGATTGGCACAGGTAGCCCGGCCGCCATTATGCTGATGATTATGCCGGTTGTTTTTGCGGTAGTGTTCGCACGGTTTTCGCTGGCAACACTGACCTCCATGCTCAGGCAACTGCTACTTGGTGCCTTGGTTGCCGTTCCGGTGGGCCTGTTTTTTGGTCTGGGACTTTTGTCCCGCAGCACCGGCGATTACGAAATGCTGGTGCTGGTGCTGGCGGGCCCATATTTTATTGGATTGCTGGCCCTGGCCAATCGAAAGACCCTGCCTTACGGACTGGGTTTCTGTATTCCGTTTACGCTCATCATCCAGCCTGTAAATTACATGACATTCAGTACAGAGTACGCTGTCAGTACCGCGTTAGGATTGTTGGTGGGGCTCAGTATTCTTTACTGGGTTTTCAAGGTGATCACGCCACTGGATGATCATTTCATGCAACGCCGGCTGTTGAAGGCGACAGCGTCCGATCTGGTAGAAATCGATACCCATCAACGCACTGAAAACTGGTTTAATAGCCGCATGGGAGAGCGCTTGTTGCGGTTGGCTAACTACGATCAGAGTTCCGGCAGTACCAGCCGGCACATGACCGACCTGGGCTTTACCGGGCTGAATATGGGGCACGCATCGGTTCGCTTGCGACGGAGGATTAAAAAGCGCCGTAATCTGATTGTCGATGCCAGGCTTTCAGAGTGGCAGCGGGCTTTGGCAGAAACCTATTTGTTGAGCTCCCGCGGTGAAACCAGCCCAGGTTTCAGGGAGGTGAGTGCACGCTTACTGACAGCCATTCACGCTGACAAGGCACCGGATAGCAATACCGCAACCATGGAGGGCATGTTTGAACGCCTTGCACTGACGTTTGAGCGAACGGCCAAAACGGTTGCTGAAGCCAATAGCCAGACCCCGGCTGGTGATCCGATAGCAGCCCCTGCGAGAGTTGTCTGACTGCTTCCGGGCGGCCGGGTGGAAAAAGTATAACTTTATGGGGGCTATACCGACGGGTGCACTGGCATTACGGTAACGAACGGCCCAAAATGGGAAGTGAGGGAGCTATCCTCGCCGTTGGGATAAACGGCAAGTCAATCAGATTCCCGGCTTATGAAGTTTTTGTTGTAACCAACATTCCAATATGGATGGAACGCGTCGTGATAAAAACCACTAACTTGCTTGGTCTGGCGTTACTCTGCATTTTTTCGATACTCCTGAGTGCTTGCGGAGGGGGAGGCGGTGGCAGCCCTT
>DATJDA010000357.1:0-9296 GCA_035497695.1 Marinobacter sp.
TTGCCCTGGAAACGGTGGTTGACTACTTCAAGAACCAGCCGTATTCGGCGCGATATTTATCATGAGAACGCGCAATGCGCTACATAAATTTTTCGCGCATGCCCAGTGGTTATACGTATGAAGGCGCGCACTCACCATTCAGGAGGTTGCCGGTTACCTCCGGGCAGCTTCCTGGTTCAAGTCTTCAATGGAGATTTCCCGCATTTTGAACTTCTGGATCTTCCCGGTGACGGTCATTGGGAAGGCGTCCACAAATTTATAATTGCGGGGAATTTTAAAGTGGGCAATTTTGCCTTTACAGAATTCCTTCAGGTCGTCGCCGGTCAGTGGCCCTGCATCCGGGTTTAGCTTTACCCAGGCAACCAGTTCCTCGCCGTATTTCTCATCGGGGATGCCAGTAACCTGAACTTCTTCGATATCTGGATGGGTATAGAGAAACTCTTCAATCTCCTTCGGGTAGATATTTTCACCACCGCGAATCACCATATCTTTTATTCGCCCGACTATCTGGATATAACCGTCTTCATCCATAGTGGCCAAATCACCGGTGTGCATCCAGCCGGCCTGGTCGATAGCTTCTGCAGTTTTTTCCTTGTCGTTCCAGTATTTCAGCATGACACTGTAACCACGGGTGCAGAGTTCCCCAACTTCACCCCGGGGCACTATATTCCCATTGGTCGGGTCGACAATTTTGGTTTCAAGATGGGGCTGGGTGCGCCCTACCGTCGTTACCTGTTTTTCGAACGGATCGAGGGAGCTGGTCTGGGTAGAAACCGGGCTGGTTTCCGTCATGCCGTAGGCAATCTGCACTTCCTTCATGTGCATTTTGTCGTTTACTTTTTTCATGACCTCTGCCGGACAAATAGAGCCGGCCATGATGCCAGTGCGGAGGGAAGACAGATCGTAGTCAGCAAATTTTGGTTCAGCCAGTTGGGCAATAAACATGGTTGGTACACCGTACAGTGCCGTGGCTTTTTCCTGGTGAGCCGCCTGTAGCACGGAAACCGGATCAAAGCCTTCACCCGGATAAATCATGGTTGCACCATGAGTAATACAGCCCAGATTGCCCATCACCATGCCAAAGCAGTGATACAGAGGGACCGGAATAACCAAGCGGTCTTTCTCTGTAAAGCGCTGGCTTTCGGCGACAAAAAAGCCATTGTTCAGAATGTTGTGGTGGGTAAGTGTGGCCCCTTTCGGGTTGCCCGTTGTACCCGAGGTAAACTGAATGTTGATAGGATCATCAAACTGCAGCTCACTCTGTAATTTGTCCAGATCAGCCTGTGCAACAGTGGCGCCAAACTGAACAAATTCACTCCACGTCCACATGCCCTGGTGTGGGTTGGTGTCCATATTGATCACAGCCAGCAAGTCAGGCAGGCGCTGGATCTTGAGTTTGCCCGGCGTGCCTCCTTTCAGCTCGGGTGCCAGTTGATAGAGTGTCTCGCGGTAATTTGACGCTTTAAAACTATCCGCTGTAACCAGAACGCTGATGCCCGCCAGATTCATGGCGTACTCCAGTTCGTACATTCCATAGGCCGGATTGATATTCACCAGAATGGCGCCAATTTTAGCGGTCGCAAACTGGGTAACGGTCCACTCGTAGCGGTTGGGAGCCCATATACCAATACGATCTCCTCGCTTTACGCCGATGGATATAAAGGCGCGGGCAGCTTCATTTACTTTTTCTACAAACTCTTTGTAGGTCCAGCGGATATTTTGATGCAGGCACACCAGAGCTTCAGTCTCGGGGTGCTGTGTGGCCGTTTTATCCAGCATCTCGCCGATGGTCATGCCCAGTAACGGAGTTTCTGAGGTACCGCTGCTGTAGCTTGGAAGGGGTTGATTCATGGTCTTTACCTCCGGTGTTGTAGTCGAGCTTCGACGCGGTGGGAGATCAATCAGCGGCCTTGGCTATGGTATTCAGGGTTGGGTCGCATATCGGTGGCAATGGCAACGCGGTTGGTCATGTTATAAAAACCAACGAGATTGCTCAGATCCCAGATAGCGCGGTCATTAAGGCCTGCATCTCTGAGCAACTGAATATCGTCTTCAGTAACTTGTGCCGGCTCACGGGTGAGGCGGGATGCGAAATCCAGCATCGCCCGCTGTCGCTTATCCAGTCTGGCGGAGCGGTAGTTCATAACCAGATGCTCACCCAGTGTTGGATCGCCACTCATTACCCGCACGGCCGCTCCGTGGGCAACCAGACAGTAAAGACATTTGTTTTCAGAGGAAACTACCACCGCAACCATTTCCCGTTCCAGCAGGCTGATCTCACTTTCACCGAACATGAGCTCGTTATAAAGGCGGGTAAAACCTTCCATTTGCTTGAGGTTATGGGTGTACACGGTGAGAACGTTAGGAACCATGCCTAGCTTTTCCTTACACACCTGAAAATATTTTTGGGTTTCTTCAGGCAGATCTGCGGTGTCTGGAAAAGAAAGATCAAGTCCAACGAGATGTTTATTAGTTGCCATGAATACTCCGTTGTTTATTAACAGGTGCTGCCAAGGGCCTGTCCCACTTTGGAACCGTTATGGCGGTTGAGCCGGTTGGAAATCCAGGTGCCAGTGGCCACCAGCTCGTTCAGGTTAATGCCTGTTTCAATGCCAAGACCATTGAGCATGTATAGCACGTCTTCCGTAGCCACGTTGCCAGAAGCTCCTTTGGCGTAAGGGCAGCCCCCCAGGCCGGCGACAGAGGCATCAATAACGGCTATGCCTTCTTCCAGCACCGCATAAAGATTTGCCAGTGCCTGACCGTAAGTATCGTGGAAGTGTGCTGCCAGTTGCTCAACAGGAATGTGTATGGCTACCGCTTCCAGCATACGCTTAGCCTTGAGTGGAGTGCCGGTGCCAATAGTATCGCCGAGTGAAACCTCGTAGCAGCCCATGGCAATCAGGTCTCTCGCTACCTTTGCTACCTGCTCTGGAGCAATCTCACCCTCATACGGGCAGCCAAGAACGGTGGAGACATAGCCCCGTACCGGGATGTTGTGCTTTCTGGCCGCTTCCATCACCGTTTCAAAGCGTTTAAGGCTCTCGGCGATGGAACAGTTGATGTTTTTCTGGCTGAACGACTCAGAAGCGGCACCGAACACGGCGATTTCGTCTACTCCCGCTGCCAGTGCATTTTCAAAACCCTGCAGATTGGGGGCGAGTGCAGAGTAGCGAACCCCTGTTTTACGATTGATGCCAGCCATTACCTCAGCGGCATCGCCCATTTGTGGCACCCACTTTGCCGAGACAAAGCTGGCGGACTCGATATGGGTCAAGCCGCAGTTTGCCAACCGGTCAATCAGTTCGGTTTTTATGCGGGTGTCGACCACCGGAACAGGCTCATTTTGCAGGCCATCTCTGGGGCTCATTTCCACCAGTCGAACGGTTTTTGGAAAAGCCATTAGTCGGCCTCCTCGTCAGCCACGGCAACGGCGATAAGTTCTGCACCTTCGGACACCTGATCACCTTCGGTAAAGAATATGTCGGTTACTACGCCGTCTGCCGGTGCTTTGATGGCATGCTCCATTTTCATGGCTTCCATAATAACCAGCGTGTCACCAGCCTTTACTGCATCGCCCACCTTGGCCTGAACCGCAACAATGGCACCGTTCATTGGTGCTGCCAGGCTGCCATCACCTGCCATGTCTTCCAGCCCGTGGGTATCTTTATAAACCGTGCAGGTGAAGGTGTCGCCACCATAAAAAAGCACTAACTGGCCGTTGTGCAGATTGCCATGCACGTTGATTCGATGGCCGTCGATAACGGCCTGCAGCGTGTCGCTAACCCGATGTGCGCTGAGTTGATACGTGTTGTCGCCAATCTGTACCTGATAGCTGCCGTCTCGCGCCAGAACGTTCAGTTCGTGAATATCTTCGCCTACCTGTAATTTCATAGGCTGGGTATACTCAGAGTTCATTCGCCAGCCGTTGCTTTGTCCAAATGGCGACCAGGGATCTGTTTTAACGGGCTCGGTCAGTTTTCGTGTTTCCAGTACAAAGCCGGCGGCCAGAATCAGTGCTTTATGGGTATCCAGCCTGGCTTTGGGAAATAACAGCTCTCTGTGCGCGTCAATAAACCCGGTCGTTAATTCCGCGTTTCGAAAAGCCTGAGTGTCGAACACCGTGTGCAGGAACCGAATGTTGGTTTTTACTCCGGCAATGCGGTAATGCTCCAGCGCCTGAACCATGCGATTGATGGCCTGATTTCGGTCATGTCCCCAGACAATCAGTTTGGCGATCATTGGGTCGTAGTGAATGCTGATGTCATCGCCTTCGGTTACGCCTGTGTCTACCCTGATGCAGTCAGATTCTTCAGGCGTGCGCAGGTAGCGTAGGTGACCGGTGGCAGGCAGGAAATCCTGATCAGGATCTTCTGCATAAATTCGTGCTTCCAGTGCATGACCGTGGATCTTTACCTCAGATTGCTCCAGCGGCAGGGGCTCACCCCAGGCGACTTTTAGCTGCCATTCAACCAGATCCTGGCCGGTCACCATCTCAGTGACCGGATGCTCTACCTGCAAGCGGGTATTCATCTCCATAAAGAAGAATGAACCGTCTACGTCATAAAGAAATTCGACCGTACCTGCGCCCACATAGTTGATGGCTTGCGCAGCTTTTACCGCAGTTTCACCCATGGCTTTCCGGGTTTCATCACTCAGGCCGGGCGCTGGGGCTTCTTCCAGAACTTTCTGGTGGCGGCGCTGAATGGAGCAATCACGCTCTGCCAGATACACGCCGTTGCCGTGCTGATCGCAGAACACCTGAATTTCCACGTGTCGTGGCTGGGTCAGGTAGCGTTCAATAAGCATGTCCGGGTTGCCAAAGGCATTCTGTGCTTCCCGTTTGGCGGCGGCCAGGGCTTCATCAAATTCACCCATGTTTTCAACAACCCGCATGCCTTTGCCACCGCCACCAGCAACGGCTTTCAGCAGCAGCGGAAAACCGCATTTCTCAGCTTCAGCGCGCAGAACGTCAACCGATTGATCGCTGCCATGGTAGCCAGGCACCAGGGGCACACCGGCCTTTTCCATAATAATTTTGGCGGCGGATTTTGAACCCATAGCGGCAATGGCAGGCGAAGGCGGGCCAATGAATACCAAATTATTGGCTTCGCAGGCTTCGGCAAAATCGGTATTTTCAGATAAAAATCCGTAGCCAGGGTGAATGGCCTGAGCACCACTTTGTTTGGCTACCTCAATAATTTTTTCAGCGCGCAAATAGCTTTCAGAGCTGGCGGCGGGGCCAATATTAAAGGCTTCATCGGCCATGCCTACGTGGCGGGCGCTGGCGTCTGCGTCGGAATAAACAGCAACACAGTGAATGCCCATTTGTTGCGCGGTTTTGATGATCCGGCAGGCAATTTCGCCTCGGTTGGCGATGAGTATTTTGCTGAACATGTTAGTTGTTCTCCGAAATCCAGTTGGCGGGGCGCTTGTTCAGGAAGGCACTTAAGCCCTCCTGACCTTCTTCGCCCACGCGGATATCAGCGATACGGCGTGCGGTATCGTCAATCACTGTGTCGTCTATAGGTTTCTGGCTTACGTTGAATATCAAATCTTTCGCTGCACTCATGGCTTGCGGGCCGTTCAGGGCAAGTTGTGCGAGAAGCTCATCGCAACGGGTTTCCATGGTGGCCGGGTCATCGCAAACCAAATGCACAAGGCCATACTGCTGAGCTTGCCGGGCGCTGAACACTTCTGCTGAAATAAAGTAGCGGCGAGCCTGTCGCTCACCAATGGCACGCACCACATAAGGGCTGATTACCGCAGGAATAAGTCCCAGCTTTACTTCGCTCAGGCAAAAACGCGCCTGTTCTGTGGCAATCACTATGTCGCAGCAGGCAGCCAGGCCAACCGCGCCGCCATAGGCTGCACCTTGTACAAGACAAATTACTGGCCGGGACAGGGTGTTGAGTACGCTCATCAGGCGTGCGAGCTGGCGGGAGTCGTCCAGGTTTTCTTGATGACTGTTCCTGGCCATGCCCCGCATCCAGCCCAGATCGGCACCGGCAGAAAAGTGTTTGCCTTCCGAACGCAGGATGACCACTTTGGTTTTCGGGTCGTTATTCAGGCGCGTAAATGCATCAATAAGCTGCTGGATAATAACGTCGTCGAAGGCGTTACGCTTATCCGGGCGGTTCAGTACAACCTCGGTGACACCGTCAGCTCGTTGCCTGAGCTGAACGGCAGATTCCTGGTCGGATGAAACGTTGTTATCTGTCATAAGAGGTTCTCCCGATCACATGCGGAATACGCCGAAGCGTGTCGGTTTCGCGGGCCGGTTAAGGGTGGCAGACAAGCTGAGAGCAACCACTTCCCGGGTTTGTGCCGGGTCAATAATGCCGTCATCCCACAGGCGGGCACTGGCGTAATAGGGGTGGCCCTGTTCTTCATAGGTGTCGATGACCGGCTGTTTGAATTCAGCCTCGTCTTCGGTGCTCCATGTCTCGCCTTTGCGTTCCATGCCGGCACGGCGAACCTGTGCCAGCACGCCGGCCGCCTGCTCACCACCCATCACGGATATGCGCGCGTTCGGCCACATCCACAGGAAGTCAGGGCTATAAGCACGACCACACATGCCGTAGTTGCCGGCACCGAAGCTACCGCCGATCAGTATGGTAATTTTGGGTACGTTGGCGCAGGCAACTGCCATCACCATTTTGGCACCATGTTTGGCTATGCCTTCGGCCTCGTATTTCTGGCCAACCATGAAGCCGGTAACGTTTTGCAGGAACAGCAGCGGGATATTGCGCTGGCAGCAGAGCTCAATAAAGTGTGCACCTTTCTGGGCAGATTCACTGAACAGGATGCCGTTGTTGGCGATGATGCCAACCGGGTAGCCGTGAATATGGGCGAAGCCGGTTACCAGCGTCTGGCCGTAATAGCGTTTGAATTCGTCGAACTCGGAGCCGTCCACAATCCGCGCAATCACATCGCGGACATCAAACTGTTTACGCAGGTCGGTGCCAACGATGCCGTAGATTTCTTCTGCTTTGTACAGCGGTGCCACGGGCTCGCGGATTTCCATTTCTGCAGGTTTACGACGGTTAAGGTTGGAAATGCAGCGCCGGGTAATTTCCAGAGCGTGGGCATCGTTTTCAGCGTAATGGTCGGCAACTCCAGATATTTTGCAGTGTACGTCTGCACCGCCAAGATCTTCGGCAGTAACGACTTCACCAGTGGCGGCTTTTACCAGTGGTGGTCCGGCAAGGAAGATGGTGCCCTGGTTGCGGACGATAATGGATTCGTCAGCCATGGCGGGTACGTAGGCACCGCCAGCGGTGCACAGGCCCATAACGACGGCAATCTGGGGAATGTCGGCTGCCGACATGCGTGCCTGGTTGTAGAAAATACGGCCAAAGTGGTCACGGTCCGGGAATACTTCGTCTTGTCGTGGCAGGTTAGCGCCGCCCGAATCGACCAGATAGATGCAGGGCAGGCGGCTTTCGAGGGCGATTTCCTGGGCTCGCAGGTGTTTTTTTACGGTAAGCGGGTAGTAGCTGCCGCCTTTTACGGTTGCGTCGTTGGCGATGATCATGCACTCGGTACCGGAAACGCGGCCGATGCCGGCGATAACACCGGCAGCAGGTACGTCTTCACCGTAAACGTTGTAGGCGGCGAACTGGCCGATTTCAAGGAAGGGTGCGCCGTCGTCCAGCAGGGTGTTTATGCGATCTCTGGGCAGCATTTTGCCGCGAGCTACGTGGCGCTCCTGATATTTGGGGCCGCCGCCTTTCTGGATGGTGGCAACTTTGCTGTACAGATCGTCCACAGCTTTGGTCATGGAGGCGTGGTTAGCCTGAAATTCTTCAGATCTAGGGTTTACTTTGCTTTGTAGGATCGTCATTTTCCCAGCCTTCTCGTTCGGGGCATCCGGGTGTGACGGGTGTTCCTCCCGGGAACCGCTACGAGCACGTCCATGTGCGCTTGTTTCAGGCCATCCATGGCCTTCCACATTCCCGGGAGGAACACCCGCCACACCCTCGTCATACTTTGGGTGCTGGCTTCTTGAAATCGATAAGTTAAAGCTACAGCTTAGTTATTCAGGTATAGCTCTCGACCAATCAACATGCGTCGGATTTCAGAGGTGCCAGCACCGATTTCGTAAAGCTTGGCATCGCGCAGCAGGCGGCCAGTAGGGTAGTCGTTGATGTAACCGTTACCGCCCAGTAGCTGGATAGAATCCAGCGCCAGTTTTGTGGCCATTTCAGCGGAATAAAGGATTGCACCGGCGGAGTCTTTGCGGGTGGTTTCGCCGCGGTCGGCAGACTGGGCCACCATGTACACGTAGGACTTGGCGGTGTTCATCAGAGTGTACATATCGGCTACTTTGCCCTGCACCAGTTGGAATTCGCCGATGTCCTGGCCGAACTGTTTACGTTCGCGAATGTAGGGCACAACGATATCCATAGCGGCCTGCATAATGCCCAGCGGGCCGCCGGACAAGACCAGGCGTTCGTAGTCGAGCCCGCTCATGAGGACTCTTGCACCTTTACCCACTTCACCAAGCACGTTTTCTTTGGGTACTTTGCAATCCTGGAACACCAGTTCGCAGGTGTTGGAGCCGCGCATGCCGAGTTTGTCCAGTTTCTGGTGGCGGCTGAAACCTTCGTAGTCGCGTTCGACAATGAAAGCGGTAACACCTTTGGAGCCAGCTTTCGGGTCAGTTTTCGCGTAGATCACGTAAGTGTGTGCATCCGGGCCGTTGGTGATCCACATTTTGTTGCCGTTCAGCAGGTAGTGATCACCGGCGTCTTTGGCGCTCAGTTTCATGGAAATAACATCTGAGCCGGCGTTGGGTTCAGACATGGCCAGGGCACCGATGTGGTCACCGCTGATGAGTTTGGGCAGGTATTTCTGCTTTTGCTCCTCGGTACCGTTTCGGTAAATCTGGTTCACGCACAGGTTAGAGTGGGCGCCGTAGGACAAGCCAACAGAGGCAGAGGCGCGGCTGATTTCTTCCATGGCAATCACGTGGGCCAGGTACCCAAGTCCGGCCCCACCGTAGGCTTCGTCTACGGTAATGCCCAGCAGGCCCATGTTGCCGAATTTTTTCCACAGATCCATGGGGAATTCGTTGCTTCGGTCGATTTCCTCGGCGCGGGGGGCAATTTCAGCGGCGGCAAACCCGTTAATTTGCTGGCGCAGCATATCCAGCGTTTCGCCAAGGCCGAAGTTGAGTTCTGAATAGTGTGATTTCATGTGTTCTACCTTTCGCTCGGTCGTTATTGCTGTTCGATGATGCTCGCAGGTTCGTCGTTTGCCGGTACCTGCTTTTTCTTTTGCAGTTCGGCCAG
>DATJDA010000358.1:0-2953 GCA_035497695.1 Marinobacter sp.
CGCGGGCACCCGCACTGAGCACGGCAGGCAGTTTGTGGGCACTGGGCAGACTGAATGACGGCACCATCTTTTTGACGTACTTAACCACAGCGTTCATCAGCGTACGCTTAATAAGCGGATGCATGTCTGCGATCTCACTTACAATCACGTGCTCAATGCCAGTATGGGGAAGCACTTTCTCTGCTTTGTCAGCCATGTTGGCCAACACAACCAGAGCTTTGGCACCAGAGTCGTTGAACTGGTGTTCCATTTCCCGGGTGGTGTACAGCGGGTTGGTGTTCACTATAATCAGGCCGGCACGCATGGCACCAAAAGCTACCACCGGATACTGATTCAGGTTCGGCAACTGGATGGCAATCCGGTCTCCGGGCTTGAGATCGGTTTTGTTTTGCAGCCAGGCAGCAAAATTCCGGCTCTGGGTATCCAGGTCACGGTAAGTGAGAGTTGTACCAACAGCACTGAACGCCGGACGGTCCGCGTATTTTTTAACGGCTTGTTCAAACACATCGACCATGCTTTGATATTTACTCAGGTCGACTTCGCGGGGTACGCCGGTGGGGTACTTGTCCTGATAGAACTGCTCAAAATCCATCACCATCTCCTGTTTGGCGTTTTAATTGAAATGGATTACTCGTGCAAAGCGGACTAGAAAATCAACCCTACATAAGTATCAGTATCAAAAAAGTGTAGAGAGAATAGCAGTTTTGCTACCGATGAGGTAGTTTTTGCATATCAGGCCAGACAATCCAAATGCCACCAGTCCTTATGCGGAGTACACCATGAGCGGCGCTATGAATATCCTTGAAAACATCACTTACGCCGAACTGAACGAGGGCGACACCGCCACGTTTACCCGCACTTTATCAGAAGATCAACTGGTCTTGTTTGCAGCGGTTTCCGGTGATGTAAACCCCGTTCACCTGGACGCCGCATTTGCCGCCGAGTCCATTTTCAAAGAACGTGTAGCCCACGGCATGTGGAGCGGCGGGCTGATCTCAGCCGCACTTGCTACTGTTATGCCTGGCCCCGGAACCATTTATCTGGAACAGAATATGATATTCCGGCGGCCGGTGAAACTCGAAGACACCTTAACGGTGAACCTCACCGTGCTGCGTAAAGAGCCAAAAGGCCGTGTAATTATCCAGTGCGATGTACGAAACCAGAACAATCAAACCGTGGTGAGTGGCGAGGCAAAAGTGATCGCACCCAGCGATAAGCTGTCATTACTCAGGCCGGATCTGCCCAAAATCACGATCGAAAGCTGACTGTAAACACGATTTTGTCAGCCGGGCAGAAAATCAACAGGGAAACGCACTGTTCTGGTTTCTACGTTATCTGCACCAAAATCAAACAGCCTTACCCGCATGGCAATACGTTGCTCAAGTGCCGGGTTTTTCAGCTCAGAACTGACCACTCTGCAGGCCGATACCGAGCCATCCGGCTCAATCACCAATTCCAGAAGCAGCTTCCCTTCAAGGGATGGGTTTTGGCGTAATTCACGCTGATACAACGAATAGAGTGCTGTTTTCTGAGCATCGAAAACCTGTCTGATATTACTCATTGTTCTTTCGCCGGCTGAAGGTGCGGCAGGCCTGGTCGTGCCGGCCGTTCTTACTGGCTCCGAAACCACCTCTACGTGTTTCACCCGGTGCTCTGCGACCGCAACCTGGGTATCCGGCGCTGCCACATCTTCAACACCTCCACTGCCCTGTAATGCTGCGTCAGCATCAATGATAGTGGTATTGATTGCCATCGGCCCAACTCCGGTATTCGCCTGTAAATGCCGGGACGGGGCACGCTCTGGTTTTCGCAGTGAAGCCAGTTTGTCTTTCATGGCCAGCAAACCCGAATTTGCCGCTTTTTCCCGCGCCTGTGTCACCGATTGTGGTTGAACGGGCTGTGGCTTTACCTGCGGCTGAACGACTTTCGGCGCGGGCTCCTCGGGAGGCGCTTCAGCAACCGCTGGTTCAGCTTCCGGCTCAGGCTCCGGAGCTGGGGTAACCACCTCCGGTTGCTTTTCCGGGCGGTCAATCAGCCTGGCAAGCTGGGGGGGGATTTTTTCCGCCTCGGAGCGTTCAATTTCCGGTAGTTCCAGATTAGGAATCAGCAGCGCCGGTGGCAGAAAAAGCACCAGCATCAGCGCAAGCATTATCCCGTAACGGCGATTCTCCCCTGCTTCTGCACGCCATGGCAGGCCGGCTGCCTGATAATTGTATCTGCGCTGATCAGCCATTGCTGACCTCCGCCTCAACAGCAAGACGAACCTGCCGGAACTGCTCATCTACGCAGGTTTGCATGATCTTGCGTAATAAACGGTAATCGGTATCCCGGCCAGCCATAATGGTTACTTCCAGGCCCTGTTCGGGAATTTCAGCCCAGCGGCCCCGGCGGTAAGCAAGCTCCTCAGACAATGCCGGGATAGAGCTGTCACCGGCCTCAATGGTGTTCACACGGGCAACTTCCCGGCCTTGCACCAGAATGGAATTACCGATTACCTGGACAGTAAGGTTTTCAACGGCCGCCTCTTTGGCAGTTGATACTGGCAGGGGCATATCTACGGTATTCTGCATCACTTTCACATCAGACGAATTGACCATCAAAAAGAACACGAGAATGGTAAAGATATCCATCAACGACACCAGATTCAGGCCGCCCGCCCGGTTCATACGGCCGTAATGCCGTTTCATCCGGTGAGCTCTGCGCGAGGTCTTCATGCCCCCTCTCCGCTGTTTGTGCTGTTCATCGCGGCTAACTGGCGATCATCTGGCGCGTCCATTAATGAAACCGTCGGAAAAAGCTCCCCTTCAACAACGCTGGCTGCAACCACCGCCGGGTAAGAGCGAACCGTATCCATGGCTGTTACCAGAGTTTGATAATCCACATCTGGCCCCACCTCCAGAGTAATGTCGGTTTTATCGGGTATCCGACGTTTGATTTGCTGCAATACCGTTCT
>DATJDA010000359.1:0-4042 GCA_035497695.1 Marinobacter sp.
ACCTACGGGTTTCCGGTTGACCTTACCAACGACATTGCCCGCGAACACGGCTTGAGCCTTGACTACGATGGCTACGAAAAAGCGATGGAAAGCCAGCGCCAGCGAGCCCGTGCTGCAAGCAAGTTTGGTATAGATTACAACGCCGGCGATCTGAAGATTGAAGGCGAGACAGAGTTTACCGGCTACACACAGATTGACGGCCATGAGCGTATTCGCACCGTTATTGTTAATGGTGAGGAGAGAGCTGCGGAAGCCGGTGATGAAGCCATTGTTGTGCTTGAACGCACGCCATTTTATGCGGAGTCCGGTGGCCAGGTTGGCGATACCGGCCTGCTGACGTGGAGTGGTGGCCGGTTCCTGGTGACAGATACGCGTAAAGAAGGTGCCAACCACCTGCATGTGGGGACCTTGATTGAAGGTGAACTGTTTCCGGGTCTGGAAGTAGATGCACGAATTGATCATTCCCGGCGCGAGCGCACCAAGCGCAATCACTCAGCCACGCATTTATTGCATGCGGCATTGCGCAGGGTTCTTGGCGAACATGTCAGCCAGAAAGGGTCACTGGTTGACCCTGACAAGCTGCGCTTTGACTTCTCAAATCTGGAGGCGGTAACGCCAGAACAGCTAATGGAGATTGAGCGCCAGGTAAATGAGCAGATTCTGGAAAATACCCCGGTAGAAACGGAAGTTACCGATATGGAACACGCCCGTGAAAAAGGCGCTGTAGCACTTTTCGGCGAAAAGTATGGTGATGTCGTCCGGGTTCTGAGTATGGGTAGTGACAACTACTCGGTTGAGTTGTGCGGAGGCACGCACGTTGGCCGTACCGGCGACATCGGCTTGTTTCGGATTGTCTCAGAAAGCGGCATTTCCTCTGGCGTGCGCCGTATTGAAGCCGTAACGGGCCTTGGTGCTTTGGCGTGGATAGACGCCACCGAGCGAACTTTGCGTGAAACCGCTCGTTTGGTGAAAGGAACCCGCGACTCGGTTGTAGAGAAGGTTCAGCATGCTATTGAACGTAACCGGCAGCTTGAAAAAGAAGTCAGTGCGCTCAAGGCCAAACTTGCCAGCTCTGCCGGTAGCGACCTTGCCAGTTTGGCAGTTGATGTCGCCGGCTTGAAGCTGGTGGCATCTGAACTGAAAGGTGCAGACCGGAAAACGCTGATGGACACCGTTGATCAGCTCAAAAATAAACTGGGTGAAGGTGTGGTTGTTCTGGCCAGTGTTGAGGATGGCAAGGTAACGCTGATCGCTGGCGTTACCAAGTCTGCAACGGGCAGAATAAAGGCAGGTGATCTGATGCAGCACCTTGCGGCCCAGGTGGGCGGAAAAGGAGGTGGCCGGCCTGATATGGCCCAGGGTGGGGGCACCGACCCGGACAAGCTGGCCGGTGCCCTTGCCGGCATACCGGCCTGGATAGAAAAAAATATTGCCTAAGTAACTGTGTTGAAAACGGACTCGGGTTTATAATCCGATCCGTTTACTCTTGGCTGGCGGGTTTAATTCCCGCTGTGAGTCCCCGCTTCAGATATTGGGAATAAGATGGCCCTGTTGGTTCAGAAATTTGGTGGCACGTCGGTTGGAACAACCGAGCGTATTGGAGCGGTAGCCGATAAAATATGCGGTTTTCGCAAGGAAGGTCATGACATAGTGGTTGTGGTATCTGCCATGAGTGGCGAAACCAACCGACTGATAGCTCTGGCCAACGAAATTACCGATGAGCCTGAGCTCAGAGAACTGGACGTTCTTGTCTCCACGGGTGAGCAGGTGACGATCGCACTGTTAACCATGGCGCTGATGAAGCGTGGCTGTGACGCGCGGTCCTATACCGGCTCTCAGGTTCGGGTTATGACTGACAGCGCCCATACCAAGGCGCGGATCAAGCAAATAGACGAACAGCGGATGCGGGCCGATCTGGACGCAGGCCGTGTAGTAGTAGTAGCCGGATTCCAGGGGACTGATGAGCATGGGAATATAACCACACTGGGCCGCGGAGGGTCTGATACAACCGCCGTTGCACTCGCTGCTACATTAAAAGCGGACGAATGCCAGATTTATACCGATGTTGATGGTGTTTACACCACGGATCCCCGTGTTGTTGACAGCGCTCGCCGGCTTGACCGGATTACGTTTGAAGAAATGATGGAAATGGCGAGCCTTGGGTCTAAGGTTCTACAGATTCGTGCCGTGGAATTTGCCGGCAAATACAACGTGCCATTAAGGGTTCTTTCCAGCTTTCAGGAAGGGGAAGGCACCCTGATTACCTTTGAGGAAGAAAACGCCATGGAGCAACCGGCAGTTTCCGGAATCGCTTTTAGTCGTGACGAAGCAAAACTGACGATTTCCGGTGTACCGGATACACCGGGCAACGCACTGCGGATTTTAATGCCCGTAAGTGACGCCAATATTGACGTCGACATGATTGTTCAAAACGTTGGCGAGGATAACAAAACTGCTTTCACATTTACCGTGCACCGTAATGACGTGAAACGTACCCAAGCGATTTTGCATCATGTTGCTGATGAGCTTGGTGCGCGTGCGGTCAGTTGCGACAGTAAAATTGCCAAAGTAAGCATTGTGGGTGTTGGCATGCGTTCCCATGCGGGGGTTGCAACCAAAATGTTTGCGGCCTTGTCTGAAGAAGGCATTAATATTCAGATGATCTCTACTTCAGAAATAAAAATTTCTGTGGTGATCAATGAAAAGTATCTCGAGCTGGCAGTTCGCGCACTTCATAGTGCATTTGAGCTGGATAAGCCCGCGATGGAAGAAACCATGAATCGTAACTGAAAGGTTTGAGTCAGCTCTCCCTAAATAAGCCCGAGTGCTGAAACCATGTTGACGCCGGGCGATAGATATAAGGGGATGTGCGTCTTTTGATCGGACTGTGATGTTAATATAAAAGCAAGAAGTGAATAATAAACGATTCGTCGAAACAGATCGCTTTTGAATTAGGGAGTAAAGAAAATGCTGATTTTAACACGCCGCGTTGGCGAAACTCTGATGGTCGGTGATGATGTAACTGTTACCGTACTCGGAGTGAAGGGGAACCAAGTGCGTATTGGTGTAAATGCGCCAAAAGAAGTGGCCGTACACCGTGAGGAAATTTATCAGCGTATTCAATCGGAAAAAAATGCGGAAGATCCGGAATCGGGGAATCACTGATAAAAAAGCCGTTCATGATTAGTCTGAACGGTTTTTTTGTTTCTGAATAAAGCAGACCATAGAAAAAACACGCTTCAAGCCTATGAAAACAGAAAAATTATGTTAGTATACGCCCCGTTCTCAAGGAGAGGTGGGTGAGTGGCTGAAACCAGTTCCCTGCTAAGGAACCGTACGCGTTAGCGTACCGAGGGTTCGAATCCCTCCCTCTCCGCCATTTTCCTTTTTAATAAGGAAAACAGAACAGGTTGATGTAGCATTCAATCACGGCAAGTAATCAATGCGCGGCTGTAGCTCAGCTGGATAGAGTACCTGGCTACGAACCAGGCGGTCGGAGGTTCGAATCCTTCCAGCCGC
Source organism: Marinobacter sp. (assembly GCA_035497695.1). GTDB lineage: Bacteria > Pseudomonadota > Gammaproteobacteria > Pseudomonadales > Oleiphilaceae > Marinobacter. The sequence goes on from DATJDA010000359.1 coordinate 3,520, forward strand.
GCCACTTCTTGCAGAAACCTTCCCTTCAGGGCCTTGCCTGAACCGGGAAACAAAAGATTTCAAGCGGCTGTAGCTCAGCTGGATAGAGTACCTGGCTACGAACCAGGCGGTCGGAGGTTCGAATCCTTCCAGCCGCGCCATATTAAAATCAATACGCCTCAGTTTGCCTATCTCCGCAGACTGAGGCGTTTTGCTTTGTGTCGCAGGCTGAAACACCCGAAAGTCAGTTATTTTTAAAGCTTTTCAGATTGTGCGCCAGCGATGCCCGCGAAAGCTCACCAAGGTGAGCATCTACCTGCTTGCCATCCGCAGTATAAAACAGCGTTGTAGGCAGGGCCTGGCTGCCGGCAATCCGGCCAAGGCTGCCGCTGGTATCAAGCAGAACGTTTTGTAGGGCAAGGTTATGTTTGCTGAAAAACTGCTGAACAGTCTCTGCATGCTCGCCCTGATTTACAAATACGAACGTAATGCCAGGGTTATCTCGCTGAGCTTCCTCCAGCACAGGCATTTCGCGAATGCAGGG
>DATJDA010000360.1:0-1790 GCA_035497695.1 Marinobacter sp.
GCGATATCTGGGCAAGGCTTGTTGCTGAGGAGCTGATCACTGTCGAAAAGGTTGCCGACGCGATGGTTAATGGAAGTAATGCTGACCGCACCCGGGCGATTCTTCAAAAGCATCTTCGGCCATTACTGGACAACTCCACCATTATAAAGCTGACAGCACAAATTACGGTGGGCATGGCTGGTTACACCGAACTCAAAAGAGCAGTGAATCAAAAAGCACTGTTGGCTACTCATGATGTGTTCAGTGATCCGGAATTTAATCGCGAACGGGCGCCAGTTGTTGCCGAAGTACTTTCAAAGCAGATGAAGGCATTGGGCCCCGAAGAATTTCAGGATATTTTACGACCGGCATTTCGCGAAGAAGAAATACGGTTGATGATGGTTGGTGGTGTGTTGGGTGCTCTTGCCGGTGTGGTTCAGTTCGCCTGGATCACGAGGGCATTTTTTTAAGCCATTTTCATATCTGGTGAATGCCGGATATAGGGGGAACCATGCCTGGTTGGGAATTGGTTGTATCACAAGTAGTGGCGACCGCTTTTATTATCGGCGGCATTCTGTGGTGTTTCTGGGCATGGGTTGTGCGACCACATCTCGACCGCAAAGTTGCCGAGTTGATTGAGGCATCCCGTGAAATAGAGCCCGCCGTTGTACGTGGCGTTAAAAAAGGGGTTGCCGATACCATCAGAGAGCTGCCGGAAAGCGCATGGGATGGCACAGTGAAAGAGTCGACCCGTCAATTCCTGAAATTTGGCTCCGGACTGTTTGAAAACGGTCTAAGCAGTTTTCTTGGCAATGCGGAAGATATGAAACAAAAATCTTCCATTAATAAGCAAAAAAATGATCAGGGTTCCGGGGAATAGTCTCAGAGACAGTTTGTTGGCCGGGGTAGTCCGGCTATGCGACACGCTGTTTTAGCCGGTGTGCCCGGGAATAGCTGCATAAGATAGATACTGTTGCCCTTCTCCTCGCCAAATGCTTCCTTCACGGCTTTAACGAATAGCCGATTCGAAGGTGGAGATATTTCATGTGCTTTATAAAATGAGCGCAAGAACTTAATGATTTCAATATGTTTATCGTTAAGCTCTATGCCATCCTCACAGGCAATGAAATTCGCAACCTCAGGCGTCCAGTCATCAGCATTTTCGAGAAAACCTTCGTTGTTTCGGGCGGGCATTATAGGGTTGGTCATGGGTTACCAGCATATTACTTTTTGAGCCAGTGCTGTTAAATCAACCATGGCAGGGAAGTCCACCAGAGTTACTGCTCCGGCACTGCAATCAAGGCCGCGAGCCGCTACATCCGGAGCCAAAGCAAAAACAGGAACACCTGTCTTATGTTTTTTGTTTGATGTTGCAATAGCCAGCACAGCACTTTCAATCAAAAGCAGAGCGTCTCCAGGCTGGAGTGCGCGTTGACAATCAGTGGAGCGGGGATGCTCAGGCATCTTGTTCAGAATGTGCAGCGTGTGAATGGAGTTCATATACAGGCCTCTGGCTTGCTGAATTGTATCAACCGGCAAAGGCCGTGTGTGTGAACTTCCGGTACAGCTCAGAACTGCACTCAGACACAGTTACACCCGCCACCATGGCTTCGGTTGTCAGCCCGTAGTGTAAACAGGCTGCAGCGTTGGCGTATATTGCCTCGACACCAAAAACAGGCGCGGCAGAGAGGTTTTTCTCTACAGACTTTTGTCCAATATCTTGAGTAACCTGAGCTTTGCGCAGCCAGTTAACCCCCGCACCAGTAAACAGCACCGACACCGGCCGATCAAAAGCAGCCAGTGCAAATGCC
>DATJDA010000361.1:0-14612 GCA_035497695.1 Marinobacter sp.
GGCCAGAAGCTCTGGCCAATTAATTTTGTCTGGCGGGGCCGCCAGATTTCACGAGCTGCGGGCCGAATGAAATAATCGGATCAGGTGTTCGGTTGAACTGTCACTGGCCTGACGCTCAGTCGACTCGTCCAGCAGCCGCGGAAAAATACCACTGCCAAGCTGCTTGCCAAGTTCGACACCCCACTGGTCGAACGGATCCAGACCCCAGATAACACCCTGAACGAATGTTCTGTGCTCATACAGTGCGATAAGCGCACCCAGGGTTTCCGGAGTCAGCTTGTTCATCAACAAGGTGTTACTTGGCTTGTTGCCGGGAACGACCTTATGGGGAGCGAGCTTGTTGATGTTGGCTTCGGAAAGCCCCTGAGCAACGAGTTCGGCACGGGCTTCGTCAAGCGTTTTGCCTGCCATCAGCGCCTGTGTCTGGCTCAGGCAGCTGGCATAAAGATGGGCATGATGGCTGGCAACCGGATTGTGGCTGGTTAATGGAATGATAAAGTCAGCCGGAATCAGCCGGGTTCCCTGGTGAAGAAGCTGGTGATATGCATGCTGGCCGTTGGAGCCCACGCCTCCCCAGACTATCGTGCCGGTATCGTAGGTCAACTGCTCGCCAGTCTCCGTGACCATTTTGCCATTACTTTCCATGTCCAGCTGCTGAAGATGGGCGGGAAGGCTGCGCAAGTAATGATCGTAAGGAAGTATGGCGTGGGTTTCCGCACCCCAGAAGTTGCTGTACCAAACACTGAGAAGTGCCATTATCACTGGCAAATTCTGCTCCAGCGGGGCATCTCTGAAGTGGGTGTCCATAGCGTGAGCGCCCGCCAGCAGGTCGCGGAAATTGTCCATACCAATGGCCAGAGCTACTGGCAAGCCAATGGCAGACCAGAGCGAGTAGCGGCCTCCCACCCAGTCCCACATTGGAAATACATTGTCAGCATGAATCCCGAAGGCTTCCGCGGCTGGCACGTTTGCTGTTACCGCCAGAAAATGCCTGCTTATGGCGGTTTCGTCTCCACCATTTTTTAAAAACCACTGGCGGGCTACTTTGGCGTTTTCCAGAGTTTCCTGGGTACTGAACGATTTGGACTGAATCAGGAATAGTGTCGTTTCCGGATTGGTCTGTTGTAAGGTTTCGCAGATATCTGAGCCGTCAATATTGGCAACGTAGTGGCAGCGAATGTTGGCGTGCCAGTAAGGCTGAAGCGCTTCACTCACCAGTCTGGGGCCAAGGTATGAGCCGCCAATACCAATACTGACAACGTCCGTAAAAGCCTTGCCGCTGTAGCCGGTTCTGGTGTGATTCCATACGCTGTGAACCAGTGCTTCCATGCGATCAAGTGTTTGCTGAACCTCGGCGATGATATTTATACCATCCACGAGGAGCGTGTTATTACCCGGGGCACGAAGAGCGGTATGAAGAGCAGGGCGGTTTTCAGTAAGGTTTACTTTTTTGCCACTGAGAAGATTATGTCTGCAACCGGTAAGGTCGCGGCTATGAGCCAGGGCAATCAAAGCGGCCAGTGTGTCATCGGTAATGCGGTTTTTAGAAAAATCCAAAGCCAGGCCGGCACCCTCGATAAAATAGCGTTTTGCCCGCTCAGGGTCCTCAGCAAATAGCTGCACCATGGGCCGGGCGTGCAGCAACTCCCGTTGTTGCTTCAGAACCTGCCACTCATGGCTAAGCGGTAAGGTCGCTGGATTTGCAGGCATCAGAGAATCCCTTCTGTATGTGATGATTATCGGGTTACGGACAAATTGTCGATAAGGCGGGTGGTGCCGAGAAATGCGGCTGCCAGCAGAGTGAGGTCCGTATCTTCAGGTGTTGCTGGTTTCAGAGTCAGACTGTTCACGATATCGAAATAATCGGGTCTGAGCCCGGCGGAAGTAAGTTTGGCTGTTGCCTCTTGCTCAAGCGCGTGAAAATCCGCTTGTCCGTTGGCAAGTTTTTCTGCAATTTCCTGCAGTGTGCGATAAATAGCAAGTGCTATGCTCCGTTCAACTTCCAAAAAATAACCATTTCGGGAGCTTTTTGCCAGCCCATCGCTTTCGCGAATGGTTGGTGCGCCAACGATATCAATCGGAAACATCAGGTCGCGGGTCAGTTTTCGAATAACGGCCAGTTGCTGAAAATCTTTTTCACCGAATACTGCAAAATCTGGCTGGACCATGTTGAACAACATGGTGACGACCGTCGCCACTCCTTCAAAATGTCCGGGTCTGCTTGCGCCGCAGTGGCCTTCACTGACATCAGGTACCCGCACCTGAGTCTGTTGTGCCAGCCCTTCCGGATACACTTCTTCCAGAGCCGGTGCGAACACCAGTGTGTTGCCTGCAGCATTTAATTGATCCTGATCTTCTGTCAGGGTGCGGGGGTAGGCGTCAAGGTCTTCACCGGCGCCAAACTGCATAGGATTTACGAAGATGCTTGTGATCACTATGTCCGCCGCCTCAGCGGCCTTGCGGACCAGAGAAAGATGCCCTTCGTGCAGGTTGCCCATAGTTGGCACAAGGCCAATGGTTTTGCCTTGCTGACGATAGCTGCGCAGAATCGTTCGGAGTTCTTTCAGGGAATGTATGGTTCTCATGCCTTGAACGTATGCTCCTCGGCGGGAAAGGTCCGGTCGCGTACAGCCTTTACATAGGCGGCAATAGCTTCCTGAATGGAGTTGGTTTCCGCCAGGAAATTCTTGACGAAACGGGGTTTTCGGCCAGTCGTAATACCTAGCATGTCGTGCAGCACAAGAACCTGTCCGTCGGTATCTGAACCGGCACCAATACCGATGACCGGTGCTTTTACCGCTTTGGTAATGCGTGTGGCCAGTGGCGCAGGTACACATTCCAACAGAATAATATCTGCGCCGGCTGCCTGAAGTTCGCAGGCGTGTTCAATCATCAACTCGGCAGCCTTTTCCTCGCGCCCCTGTACTTTGTAACCACCAAACTTGTTAACGAATTGCGGCGTCAGGCCAAGGTGTGCGCATACAGGTACACCGCGCTCGCTCAGGGCGCTGATGGTTTCTTTCATCCAGTCCGTGCCTTCAAGCTTGACCATGTGGGCGCCCGCGCGCATCAATTCTGCTGCGTTTTCGAGGGCAGCCTCTACCGTGCCGTAAGACATGAAAGGCATATCAGCCATAATCAGTGAGCCCCGGTTGCCTTTTGCCACGCAACTGGTGTGATAAACAATCTGATCCATCGTTACCGGCAGTGTGCTGTCGTGTCCCTGAAGGACCATCCCAAGGGAGTCTCCGATGAGAATAACATCAACGCCAGCCTCGCTGACCACCTGTGCAAAGGTGGCATCGTAAGAGGTGAGAGCCGTGAAAGCTTCGCCCTTCTGTTTGTATTCCCGCAGAGTATTGATGGTAACAGCCATAAAGTCTTTACCTTTTGGGTAGTTGCACGAAAACCGGGCCGGGATCTGCCGGTACCCGAACGCTTAGGGTAATCCGGGGATATTGTCTGAGGCAATAGTAACATGAACTGTAAGGCGTGAGCGTAGAAGGCACTTTGAGAAATATCGCCTAAACAGGAGCGGCTGGAGGGTGTGTCGCTGGTTGCAGCTTGCGCAGATGGTTATCCGGGCACTGGCTGCGTAGTGCGGCAATCGAGGTGCCGTCCGGCAATGTGAGTTGCGGATTCAGGTCAAGTAGTGGCTGAAGCACAAAGTCCCGGTTTGATAATTCGCGGTGAGGCACGATAAGCCGGTCATCGTTGATGATCTGGCTGCCAAAAATCAGTAAATCCAGATCCAGCGTTCTGGGGCCCCAGTGGCTGTGCCGTTCACGGCCATGAGCCTGTTCAATGTGCTGAAGGTGATCTAAAAGGGCGTGAGCTTGCAGAGAAGTGGTCAGCCAGACCACACCATTTACGAAATCCGGCTGATCTTGCGGGCCTACTGGCCGGCTCGAATAGAATGGAGACTGGGCAACCAATACGGTGTCGGGCAGGGCGGTCAGCTCTGCAATCGAGCGGGCCAGCTGCATTGCAGGGTTTTCAAGGTTGCTGCCCAGCCCGATAAATGCATCAGTTTTCATGACTCTGTAGGGCGCTTGACCGGTGGTTTGCGGCGCCGCTTTCGGCCTTTTGGTGCGTCGCTGGTTAGTTCGGACAACATGCGCTCTTGGCCACGCTCGTCCAGCCGCTGAAACTCTGTCCACCAGCTACCAAGCCCTGGTTCGATCTCGCCGCAATCTTCCCGCACCAGAAGAAAATCATAAGCTGCACGAAAACGCGGGTGACTCAAGGTTACAAAGGCCCGTTTGCCCTGGCGACGGGGCAGGCGCATCTGCAGTTCCCAGATTTCTTTCATCGGGCCAGAGAAACGTTTAGGTATGGACGTGGCCTGAACTTGCCTGCCAATCACTTTGCCAATCGCTCCATGCAATGCCGGCTGTACCGGGTCGCCGTTGTCTTGCCGGTGCCGCCACTCAGCCTGAAGTGCCGGCCAGAGCATGGCGGCAAACAGGAAGTAGGGTGTTACAGACTTGCCCTGTGCGATGCGTGCATCGGTGTTTCTGAGAGCATGCCGAATCAGTTCGTCTGGCTCGCCCGCCTCGATGGCCTTTACTGTCTCGGGGAACAGTGGAGCAAGTAGATTATGCTTGGTCAGAAGATCGTAAGTAGCTTCACCGTAGCCCGCAGAAAACAACTTCAGTACTTCATCAAACAGCCGTGCCGAGGGGATGTGAGTTAACAGGGGCGCCAGCTTCTGAATAGGCGCCTGAGTCTCAGGTTCAATTTCAAAACCGAGTTTGGCAGCGAAGCGTATAGCGCGAAGCATACGCACCGGATCTTCCCTGTAGCGGGTTTCCGGGTCGCCAATCAGCCTGAGCTGGCGGTTGCGCAGATCTTCTATGCCGCTGGCAAAGTCGATCACTGCAAAGTTCTGGATAGAGTAATAAAGTGCGTTGATTGTAAAATCTCTGCGCAGTGCATCCTCTTCCTGGTTTCCGTAGACATTGTCCCGCAGCAGTAATCCGTGTTCACTGGTTCGGTGATCATCGTCTGGGGTGTCGTCGTCGGTGTGGCTGGCATTACCACGGAATGTTGTTACCTCGATAATCTCCCGGCCGAAAACGACATGAACGATGCGAAATCTTCTGCCGATCAGTCTGGAGTTTCGAAATAGCTCGTGCACCTCTTCAGGGGTTGCGTCGGTAGCAATGTCAAAATCCTTTGGTTTGCCGTTCAGCAGAATGTCACGCACACCACCACCCACAAGATAAGCTTCGTAGCCGGATTTATTCAGCCGGTGCAGAACTTTCTTGGCCGGTTCGCTGATAGCCGAACGAGAGACATTATGCTGGTCGCGGGGAATCTCCCTCCGCTGATAGGCGTGAGTCTTCTTTTTTGCGCTGGGGGACATAAGAGATCGAAACTTTCCGACCAGTTGATCCATGGTAGAGGCTATTGATATAGGCATTGAAATCCGTAGTTGCGATTTGCAAAAACCGAGAGTTTAACGGTTTGCGCAGGATTTGCACACGTTTGGCTACGTTTGATTTGTGCGAGTGCCTATACACCTGATAATCAAAAGGCGGATTCGCTGTGACGAATCCGCCCTGAAAGTGTTGACGATCTGCATTTTATTTTTGTTATTCCCGGGATTTTTCTACGTTTTTTTACCCCAACATCTGGCCTCAAAATCGAAGCAATCTGATAGTGCAAACGGAAAGCTTTGAATACAAGAGCAGTCAAATGCATCAGGCGGGTCTTAAGTAGATAGCAGTGTCGTCTGGAAAACGATTCTTCTCTACATCTACAACTCGCACGTGCAGCAGGACTAGCTAAAAAAAGCAAAGTACCCAAAACACTCAGTTCGCTTACGTTCTGTTTTTGTTTTTGTTACTGAACGTTTACCCGCAGCTTTTTGTATTTGTTTTTGACGCTGCTTTGTCACGTCTTGTTTTTGTTGTCGTGCGCTCAATAAGGTTGCAGACTGCGTGCCAGTTTTAAATTGCTCTTTATTAACAGTGAGTTAAGGTTTCTCGGCATATAAGTGTTACCCCGTACTTGTTCAAAGTGTTACTGGCATCACGTTTTATTGGGCTTAAGTGTTACCGGCGGGAACATGGGGTAACAACTGAGCCCTGGTTCATACTTTGGGAAATTTCAAACGCCCGGCCACACTTTCGTGTTAATTGCCTGACGATTTCTTTCGGGGGATGCCCAGACGTTGACGACGCTCCCACAGTGATTTCCGACTGATGCCCAGTTTTTGAGCGAGTTCGGTTTCACTCATACGATCCTGATTTTCCAGAACAAAGTGCTGGAAGTAATCTTCAAGGGAGAGATCGTTAGCTGAATCTGCGTCAACGGCGCGTGTTTGCTCGTTATTGCCTTCCACCAGGGTTTCAGGGATGTACTCGTCGCCGCCAGAGTTATCGAGATCGAGTAGCGCTGGCGTAATCATGTCGTGATCACACAAAATAGTGGCTCGCTCAATGGCATTTTCAAGCTCCCGAACATTGCCTGGCCAGCCATGGCGTTCCATGGCCCGCATTGCCTCCGGGCTCAGGGTCAGGTCAGGCTTTTTCATTTTCTCGCCCTGACGCTTCAGAAACTGGCTGGCAAGCCCCAGAATATCGCCCCGCCGCTCACGCAGCGGGGGAATCCGGATCTGCATGACATTCAACCGGTAGTAGAGATCCTCACGGAACTCTCCGGTTCGGGTCATGGCTTTCAGGTTCCGGTGGGTGGCAGCAATTATTCGCACGTTCACCTTTCTGCTCTGGGTTGAGCCAACCTTGCGTATCTCACTTTCCTGCAACACCCGGAGCAGCCGTGCCTGTGCCTCTGCTGGCAATTCGCCAATCTCATCCAGAAACAGGCTGCCACCTTCTGCTGCCTCAATCAGGCCTGTTCGCGCAGACACCGCTCCGGTAAATGCGCCTTTTTCATGACCAAATAATTCAGATTCGATCAGGCTCTCCGGAATGGCCGCACAGTTCACAGAGATGAGCGGTTTCAGGGCGCGGGGGCTCATTAGATGTAATGCCCGCGCAACCAACTCTTTACCTGTCCCGGATTCGCCCTGTATCAGCACTGTGGTTTCGGTTGGTGCAACTTTGCGAATCAGAGTGAATACCTTCTGCATAGGCTCACACTGACCGTACATGATGCTGGCCGGATCACTGTTCTCAGGTGTTGGTGTCGAGTGGCCTGAGGCCTGTGAGGCTTCAGTATCTGACGAACTGCGGGCCAGAATGCTTTCGACGGCAGCCAGCATTTCATCATGATCAAAAGGTTTGGCAATGTATTCCACCGCTCCCATTTTCATGGAATCGACAGCGGACCGGAGGCTGGCATAGCTGGTCATGATCAGAACCGGAGTGTTAGGCGCCCGATTGATTAGCGCCGTACCCGCAGCACCTGGCAACCGCAGGTCAGAGATAATCAGATCGAACTGGTCCGGGTTGTGGTTTTGTTCGGCTTCTTCCACAGAGCCAGCGTCGGCAACCTCATAGCCGGCATGCTGTAGCAGCTTGCGAACTGCTGCGCGAATAATCTCTTCATCTTCAACGATCAGAATACGAGACATAGCAGTGTTATAACCCTTCGTCCTGGTTAGCAATGGTGTTGCCGGTTTCCGGTTCGTAAGCAGGTAGTTTCAGGCGCACGCAGGTCCCGATGCCGGTTGTTGGATCGGCCGGGCTCATCACCTGGATATTGCCGTAGTGCTCTTCAACAATACTGTACACCAGTGACAGGCCAAGCCCGGTTCCTTTGTTGGGCGCCTTGGTGGTGTAAAACGGCTCGAAGACATGGTCAAGCTGGTCTGCAGGAATACCTGAGCCCTCGTCAACTATCTCGATGATAGCGGAGTAGGCATCACTGTTGCCACTGACCAGAATACTGCCGCCGTCCGGAGAGGCATCGCGAGCATTGGCCAGCAGGTTAACAAAAACCTGAACCAGGCGCTGTTCGTCACCCAGTACCTGAAGATCGGGGGGGCAGTCGTTTATGAAGCGGGTGTGAAGGTGCTTGTTGCTCAGCGACAGCAGGTTTATAGACTCATCAACGCACTTGCGAATGAAGACAGGCTCATAGAGGTTAGCCTGGGCATGATTGCCGGTTCGCGCAAAGTTCACCAGTGATTGCAAAATGGTGGAAATCCGCCGGGTTTGCTGTTGAATCTGGTCGGCGGTATCCAGAATGTCAGGGTTGTCGGTTTCCAGTTTCAGATTTTGGGCCAGTGATGAAATGCCCGTGACTGGATTACCGATCTCGTGGGCAACGCCCGCAGCCAGCCGGCCTACAGAGGCCAGTCGCTCGCTGTGCATCAGTTCATCTTCAAGCAGCCGGGTTTCGGTCTGGTCTTCAACCAGAATAATGCTGCCGCCTTCCGCATGATCCGGGCCACTGAGCGCTGCCTTATGCAGGTTTAACCAGTGTGGTTTTCCGCGCAGGTCCAGACGATGCTTATAGCGGTGCTGTTCGTCGCCCCGGTTAAAATCATCCAGCAGTAAGTGCCAATGCTCGGGCAGTGCCATCAATCGGGCACCGACAACGTCGTCGGCCGTAATGCCGGTCAGCTCTTCCATGGCGTGATTCCACATCAGAATTTCTTCATCGTCACCAACCGAGCAGGCGGGGATAGGCAGGTTTTGCAGTGTTTGCCGGTAGTGGCGCCGGAGGTTGTCCAGCTCACCGGCAAGGCCGGTTAGTTGATTCTGGTAGTCGCCAAGCGCACGTTCCACGTAACGGATATCTTGCGCTGTGCCATCTCTGGTCATGGGTTTGAAGCCAAGATGACGTTTCAGCATATCCCGGGCAACGGAGGGGCCAAGCAGGCCCGAAAGGTTTGTTTCGATCTGATCCCGTAATCTGCGCAACTGATATGGGCGGTATTCGACATTTGGCCATTTCAGCTTCGCCAGAGCGCGCTCCACCTCACGTTCGGCCACGTCCTGACCCAGAGGTATCGCCAGTTGCTTGACAAAATCACTGGATGATACCGCCAACAACTCTCTGCGGTGGGGGCGCGACAACGCACCAAGTGAACAGGCCTGTGCAGCGCTGGTCTCCTCGCCAGAGCTGGAGCTCAGAACAGAGATCAGTGCGAAAACGGTTACGTTCGCACTGAGGCTTACAAAGGTGAAGATATGCCAGTTGCTGTAGTCGGGAATTATGGGTGCATTCAGTACCGCCAGCAGATTTGCCGTATGTGAAAAGGGCAGCACCAGCGTTACTATCCAGATGGTCAATCCAACAAGTAGCCCGGCATTCAGGCCGCGCCGGTTTCCTTCTGGCCAGTAAATAACGCCTAACGCACCCGGAAGCAACTGAAGCAAGCCCGACAATGAGATAGCACCAAGAATAGGCAGTTCCAGGCTTTTGCCAACAGTTTCATGAAACAGCAAAGCCATAAAGATAATAACGGCTATCAGTAGCCGTTTTATGTGTTGTAGCCAGCGGTAGATATCACCCTGATCTTTCGGTGTTTTCAGTGGCAGTACCACATGGTTTAACATCATGCCTGCGAGGGCCAGGGTGCTGACAATCATAAGGCCGCTGGCCGCAGAAAGGCCGGCAATGTACATCAGCAGTGTTAATGTCGGGCTGCCAAGCGCCTGGGCGATACCAATAATGTAATAGTCGGGGCCGGTCGTTACCGCGAGCGCCTGCCCGCCCCACAGAATAAGAGGTACCGGCAGCCCCAGCAGCAGCAGGTAAAGAGGTAAGCCCCAGCTTGCCTTGGCCAGTGCTTTAGGCGACGGATTCTCGCTGAACGTCATGTGGTACATGTGTGGAAGCACCAAAGCCGCGGCAAACGACATAAGCATAAGTGCCCGCCAACTGCCGTCATCTATGTTCAGAGTCATGGTGGTAGCGGGGCTTTTATTGGTTGCCAGCCAGGTGTTGAGGCCGCTCATGCCGTCAAAAACGCCGAAAAGAATGACCCCGCCAATGGTCAGAAGTGCGACCAGCTTGACCAGAGAGTCGAAAGCAATGGCCAGCACCAGCCCCTGGTGATTCTCCGAGTTCTGGTCTCTGCGTGCACCGAACAGCATGGCAAAAAGAACAACCGTCAGGCTGAACATTACGCTGATCATCTGCGGAGATACGTTGGGTGCCAGAATGCTGGTAGAGGTAGTTACTGCCTGGATCTGCATGCTCAGCAAGGCAAGAATTCCACATCCGGAGCAAAGCGTAACCAAAGTGCCGGCCCACTGGCTGCGATACCGGTAGGCAAACAGATCGGCAAGCGACGTAAGCTGGTAGGCGCGACCAATGCGCATAATAGGGTTCAGTAGTACCGGCGCGAGCAGAAACGCACCACTGATGCCGAGATAATAGGCCAGAAACCCGTAGCCGGTTTCTGCCGCCATACCAATAGCTGCGTAAACGGCCCATATGCCAGCATAGACACCAAGGCTGAGGGTGTAGATCAGTGGGTGTCGCACCCAGTGGCGGGGCAGCACGCCCCGCTCGGTAATCCAGGCAATGCCAAACAGCAGAACAAGATACAGCAGGCTGGCAAGCAGGAGAATGATTGCGCTAAAACTCATTTGGATCCCGCCGCCACTCCAGCCAGAAGCCAATAATAATGAGCCCGGCCCAGATGGCGTAAGGGCTGTACCAGGCATTACCCGGAGATGTCCACCAGTCGAGTATGTTTGGGGAGAAAATGTAGATGGCCAGAACCAACAAAAAGACCAGACGGTAGATATACATCGAGTGTGCAATCCGTACTGAGGTTTATGAAGGGCTTTATACCATGCGAGTCATTGAGATGTCAGGTCAATGGCTTCTCGCTGCCAGTGTCCGATGGCCCATTCAAGCACGTGATTTACAGACGTATCGTGGAAAATAACGGGTAGCTCCTGATTAAGAGCCTTGAGAGCGCGTACCAGATTGTCTACCGGGGTGTTGTCATTTAGCGCTGACGCATGGGCTTGCTTGCTGAGTTTCTGGCCCTGCTTGTTGCAGATAACCGGGATGTGCTGCCACTTGGGTGGCTCAGCGCCCAGAGCCTTATAAATCTGTAACTGTTGTGCGGTCATGTTCAGCAAATCCGAACCGCGCACAACGTGGCTGATTCGCTGGTCAGAATCATCCACAACAACGGCTAACTGGTAGGCATAGAAGCCTTCCTTACGACGAATAACCGGATCATCAACCCCAGCGTGAATAGTTTGTTGCTGGGCTCCCAGAAGCTGATCCTGCCACTGACAATCCTCACTCTGCAAAGCAAAGCGAATGGCAGAGGGCCGGGCGTCTGGACTGGTCAGGTTATTCTGGCAGTCATTCAAATGTTGGCCGCAGTTGGCCAGTAATTGCCTGCGAGAACAGGTGCAGTGGTAGGCAGAGCCTTGGTTAATGAGCTGTTTGATAACGGCGTGATAGGCGGCTTGTCGTCGGGATTGGAAACGGATGGGTTCATCGGAACGCAGCCCATGAACTTCAAGGCTATGCAAAATTTGCCCGGTAGCCTCCGGTGGTTCCCTCAGAGGATCAAGATCCTCAATGCGGATAAGCCACTGGCCCATGTGCGTGCGGGCCTCAAGGTAGCTGGCAAGTGCGGTAACGAGCGAGCCAAAATGCAGTGGCCCGGTCGGGGAAGGCGCAAAACGGCCCCTATAGTGTGTTTTGGTCATCAATGATCAGCCAGCCGGCAACTTTACAGGCAGTATGCCGGCTACTTGAAAAAGATCGATTCAGATGCCGGTTTGCCGCTCGCGAATTTCCGCAAGGGTCTTGCAATCAATGCACAGTGTGGCAGTTGGCCGCGCTTCAAGCCGGCGAATGCCTATTTCAACGCCGCATTGATTACAGAATCCGTAATCGTCTTTACCAATCAGGTCAATTGTTTGGTCTATTTTTTTGATCAGCTTGCGCTCGCGGTCACGAGTGCGCAGCTCCAGACTGAATTCTTCCTCCTGGGTTGCCCGGTCGCTGGGATCCGCATAGTTTGCCGCTTCTTCCTGCATGTGTAGCATGGTGCGATCGACTTCTTCCATCAGCTCCTGCTTCCATTGCAACAGCAAGCCTTTGAAGTGCGCCAGCATATCGGCGCTCATGTATTCTTCGCCCTTTTTCATTTCATAGGGCGTGAAATTGGTAAAACGCTCGCGTGGTTGTTCTGCAGTGTTTGCCATTGAACCCGGCCTCTCGTTAGTGCTAAACAAGAACGCTTTGCTTCCCACTGCATCAGCCCCCGTGGCTGTGCGGCCATACTTTGTATGAAGCATTCGTCCTGAAACGGGAATTTGCGGAAAATAGCAGATTAGTCACAGAGGTGCCAGCCTTAGTAGTATCTAGTTTTAAATGGAGGTCGTATGAAATTACCAGAACCCATGATAGAAGGGCGCTTGATTCGCCGCTACAAGCGCTTCCTGGCGGATGTCCGGCTGGCAGATGGCACCATAGTAACGGCTCACTGCCCGAACACCGGTTCCATGCTGGGGTGTCAGCCGGAAAACGCCCGGGTTTGGCTCAGCCACAGCAATAATCCCAAACGAAAGCTGCAATACACCTGGGAGTTGGTTGAAACTGCACCGGGCATCTTTGCCTGCATTAATACCGCAAGACCGAATGCTCAGGCTCGTACGGCCATTGATATGGGTATAGTTGATGAGCTTGTGGGTTACCGTAGTTGCAGGACAGAGGTCAGATACGGGGATGAAAAAAGCCGTATAGATCTGCTGCTGTCTGGCCACGACCATCAGCCAGAGGCATGGGTAGAGGTAAAAAACGTAACTTTGGCAGAAGGAGTCCGGGGCTTTTTTCCGGATGCAGTAACAACCCGGGGCCAGAAGCATTTAAGGGAGCTTATGGTGCAGGCTGCAGCCGGCGATCGTGCAGTATTGTTTTTTGTGGTAAACCACACCGGAATAGAAACTGTCAGTCCGGCGGACCATATCGACCAACACTACGGCGATTTGTTGCGACAGGCTCAAAATGCCGGTGTAGAAGTAATTGCCTACCGGGCAGGATTGTCTGATGGAGCAGGCAACCCCTCGGGAGAACTGACACTGACCGGGCCGGTGCCAGTTATACTGGAAGCCTGATCTGAACCGTATCACCTTCAACCCGGACATCCAGCGTGGATAAAGCATCGCCTTGACAGGGGCCAGCAATGCATTCTCCTGTGCCGGGTTTGAACAGAGCTCCGTGGCTGGAGCACTGAATGAATAATTTGTCGGTATCCATAAAACGGCCAGGCATCCAGTTCAGCTCAATGCCCATATGCGGGCATTTGTTGATATACGCCTTGGGTTGGTGGCCATCGGCGAACAAAAAACCGGTCAGTGGCAGGCTTCCGTCAGCGGTGCTGGCCTGTTCAATCTGAAACTCGATAAATTTTCCCGGAATTAACTCGGAGTGTGAGCAAACAGTTTGCCAGTGGCCATGTAATTCTTCGCTTGTTTGCAAACTGCCGCCCACCCTCAGGTTATTATTCGCTTGTGATTTAGCTAAAGTACTGACGAATTCGGTCAGCAACCGCCTTTGCGGCTTGTTTCTGATCAGTCTGCTTTTGATCAGCCTGTAAATGAATCGTGTGGGCTCTTTCTTCTGCAGTTAGTGCCTCAAACCAGCCCCGTTGGGCGTCCAGCAGCTCTACAGTGGCCTCTGATGCGTCTCCCTTCCGGTTGCGGACCCACTCCCGGCGCAGATCGTCAGGCGCCTCACAGTGGAGCAGGGCAAAGGGTACTCCTTGAGTTTCAGCCAGGGTTGCAAACAGATTCCGTTCTTTTTCTTTAAGATTGGCAGCATCGATAATAACGGGCAGTCCTGCTGTTAGCAGCTTATTGGCCAGTTCTGCGAGGCGCTGATAGGTTTTTTCCGTTGCTTTTTCTGTATACAGCTTGCCACCTGTTGGTGACTTGCTGTTATCCAGTGGTGCTAACCCATGCATTCTTTTGCGTTCAATATCCGAGCGAAGCCGTATCAGCCCCAGCTCCTCTGCCATTGCTGCGCTGACACAGGTTTTACCGCTGGCGGACAGGCCCACAGTGGCCAGCAGGTAACGATTCGGAATACTGCTGTAATCTTCAGCAAGCTGCGCGTAATCGCGGTATTGCTGCATCAGCCCTGTTTTTTGTTGATCGCTCAGGGATGGATTACCCAGAGTGAACAGTGCGATCTTGCCTCGTACCAAGGCACGATAAGCCTTGTAAAGCGGCAGCAGAGACAGTCCATCAAAGTCATCGCGGTATTCTAGATAGGTATTCAGAACCAGGTTGGCCAGAGCATGTTCCCGGCGTGACTCCAGATCCATCAACAGGAATGCCAGGTCGTTGATGACATCAATCCAGCGAAACGGCTCATTGAATTCAATGCAGTCGAAAACAGTCACTTCGCCTTCAAACTGCGTGATGTTCGCCAGATGAAGGTCACCATGGCACTCGCGGACAAAACCATTGGCGCGGCGCAATGCAATCAGTTCACGGTGTCGCTCGAAGGTGGTCTGAGTCCAGACCTCCAGATTGTCCAGTTGGGCAAGCAAAGACTTATCGTCAAGTAGTGGCCGGATCTGGTCAAAGTTCTCCTGCATGGCTGCAAACACGGCTTCTGGTGTGCCCAGCGGCTTGTCTTCTGCAATCGAGGGCAGGCTATTGTGAAAACTGGCTACTTGTCTGGCCAGGCTGGCCACCAGCTCAGGT
>DATJDA010000362.1:0-5976 GCA_035497695.1 Marinobacter sp.
CATAGTGTGCCCGCCCCTCTGGCGTACCCTTACTAAGACCATCTAATCCGGCTATCAATGTTTCGATGGTCCCGAATACCGACTGTTTCTTATTGGTATCTATCTGAAAGCTACTGCCCAGCGTGGTATTTGAAACGGTGAACTCTACACCAAATATCTCAATCGGCTCACCAGCGGTAAAGGTGTAAGTTGAAGGCAGCACGTTACCTTGGGCATCCGTAATCGGAGCGCCCCCTGGGCCAGTTACCGTTAACTCATCTGGAGCCAGAGAGCTGACGGTTATTTCCAGAGTGCCGGTGGATATGTTGTTCAGCGCCGATTGATTAACAACGTTCACACCACTGATATATTCACCAGCCGGCACAGCAGATGTCACCACTCCTGTGGCAGCCGCAGGTATATTACCGAAAATACTCTTACCGTGATCACTGATGGGCACGGTAACTCCATCATCAATTTCCAGAACCCGCTGCCCCTCGTCTCCCTGGTAGACCCAGCTACCTGCTGAGTCTTGCTTGAATGCCTGTGTGTTGCCCTGGAACCCGCTGAATATGTACTCCCCAGACGCGTCGCGAGTGTTAGCAACGCTGGCAAGCTGATTCAGGCGTTCTTTCAGTTCAGACGATATTGAAAGACGATCATTTGCAGAGAGTGAGCCATTACCCGCCTGCACCGTTAGCTCACGGATTCGCTGAATAATGTCCACCGAACCTGCCAGTGCACTCTCTTCTTGTTTCAAACGGTTATCTGCAAGATTGACATTACGCTGGTAAGTCTCAACTCGGGCCAGCTCCTGATCCAGCTTCAGAATTCTGGCAGCCGCAACCGGGTCATCGGAAGGTTTATTAACCCGTTTACCGGTGGAAATTTGCTGCTGGGTATTATTCAGGCTGCTGTTCAATTCCTGAAGGCGGTTAATGCCACCAGTGAATACCTGTTGTGTCGAGATTCTGATCATTTTGTATACCTCACGCTGCCATCCAGACCGTTACCTGTTTCCACTACCGGAAGCTCTGTAACAGCGTATTAAACAGGTCCTGCGCAACCGACATAACCTTAGCTGATGCGTTATAAGCTGCCTGATACTGAATTAACTTGCCGGCTTCCTCATCGAGATTTACTCCAGATATCGACTCCCGCTGATTGGTAGACTGCTCCAGCAACGTTTTGCCGGCATCCATGTCGAGCTGACTCTGGCGGGTTTCAACCCCGATAGTCTCGACCAGTCCGGCATAACCTTCAGTAAAGCTTTGACTACCATTATTCATGGTATTTGCAGTGCCGAATGCAGCCAGCAACTCAGCATTACGGTTATCGGACACGCCGTTCGTGTTGTAATCAATGGTAAAGGTGTCGCCAATAGCCGGCTTACCGGTCATTTCAAATTGAAACCCCTGATACGCCGCACCGTTCGCTGGATTGTCGTCAAACAGCTTGTTGATTTTGCCTGAATCATACTCTCCGGTTGCAATCACATTTGCCGGGATCGCACTATCGGTAACGCTATAGATCAAACCTGTGGATCCGCCTGCGGCGAATGATACTTCCAGCGGTCCGTTAGCAAGCTGTCCGGCACTTTGGAAACCGGGCAAAAGTGAATTGGTAAACGGGTTACGAACATCCAGCATCTTTCCCTGATTGATGCTTGCTGTACCTGTGTTCTGATCATCTGAAGCAGCCCGAACGGGGCTGGCAAAAGCCAGGTCTTCTTCCCGGCGAACCATCAGCCCAAGATTCTCGGCTGCTCCCCGGTTTGGCTGAATAAGGTACTTGTCCCCCGGGTTAAAGGCACCACCTTCAATTCGGATATTAAATCCAGGCAGCGTTATTTCAGACTGAACCGGATCGGGCAGCCGCCCCTGGTTAACTGTTTTACCGTTTGCCTTATCTATCACCTCGTAACTTCGCCCATCGCCACTGAACTGAAGCGTGTAACTGCCCGCAGTCAGACGGGAGCTGTCAGTAATCTCTACAGCCAGCCGCCCTGTTTGCGGTTGTTGATTATTGGCGTTGGCAACAACACGGCTGCGCTGAACTGTGAGGGAGTTGATGTCTGTAAAGAACAATCCACCCAGATCGCCCTCCAGATCCATCCCGATTTCGTGTTGATGATTCATAGTGGCCGAGAGTGCAATGGCAATCCGGCCCAGCTCATCAAAAGCGGGTTTCAGTGCACCATTATCAAATCTGAGCAAGCCGCCCAGTTTTCCACTGCTGATCTGATCGTCAACATGCAACGTTCTACCCCCATTTGAAAGGGTATACTCCAGCCTTGTCGGATCTTCGGCGCTTTCGCGAGTGCCAAGCGTTGCTGCGCTGCTACCCACCACCAGTGACAATCCGTTCGTCAGTGAAACATTAACCTGGCTGCCACCAGCGTTTGATACTCTTATATCAAGCAGCTCAGACAGCTGTCGAAGTTGTTCATCGCGTTTGTCCAGCAGCTCGTTGGGCATTTTACCTTGGGCAATGCCCTTGGACTCTGAAATTGCGACGTTGAGATCAGCAATACTTTTAATCAGAGTATTGGCATCTTTCACACCCTGCGTCATCTGTGTTTTGACGGATTCGCGTTGCTGAATAAACTGTTGGTTTAATGCCTGAAAGCGATTAACAATCTGCTGGGCTTCACTTAATACCAATTGGCGCTGGGGCAACGAAGTGGGATCTTCTGCAGCATTTTGCAGGCTTGCAAAAAAGTTGTTCAGTGCCTTGCTCAGGCCGGTCGTTTCACCGCCCAACAAGTTATCCAGCCGGGTCAATTCGGAGTTCAGCACCTTCTGTTCACCGTAGAGCGTGCTGTCCTCACGAACCTGCTGAACCAGATACTCGTTTGCCAGCCTGCGGATGTTGGTAACGCTCAGGCCCGTGCCAATCGTACCTGCGCCGGTGCGCCGTCCCTCCTGAGCATCAAACTGAACTTCCTGACGGCTGTAGCCAGGCGTGTTCGCGTTGGTAATGTTGTTCGCGGTGGTGTTAAGTGCTGTCTGGTGCCCCAGAATGCCGGTCAGACCAATACCAATTAGCCCTGCCATATCCGCTACTCCCTCATTCCGTTGCTATCCATGGACAGTGTCATTAACGAGTCACCATTCATGATCTTGCGAATTTTTTCACCGTAGCCAGGGTCTGTTGCGTAACCGGCCTGCTGCAGCCTTTCAGCGAATACTTCAGGCTGATCTGCCACAGAAAGCACGTCCCGGTACCGGGGATTGGACTCCAGGAACGAAACATAATCACGGAAGCTGGATTCATAATCCGGATACGCTCTGAAATCCGCTTGCTCTTTAAGAGGTACGCCTTCCCGGTATTCCGTGGTAGTTATCGTTGCTACCTCGCCCTGCCACCGGCTGTCGGCTTTGATACCAAACAGATTAAAGCTGGGCTTGTTGCCATCGCCCTTAATCATGTGTCGACCCCAGCCAGTTTCGAGCGCTGCCTGAGCAACCATCAGCTTCGGACTAATTCCCGTAGCGTTGGCAATACTTTCTGCAACCGGTAAAAGCTCCCGCACAAAATGCTCTGGTGATTCAAACCTTTCTGGCAAGGTTCTCGATGGCTCAGCGGAAGCAACGGGTACTTCTTCCGCCGTTTTTTCCACTTGCTTAATATGCTCTGGCAAACGTGCTGATAGCGGCGGGAGGCTTCGATCATAATCGGCAAGACTGGCCTTGTGGCCAGGTATTTTTTTGCCTCCATCACCCATTCCCGGAATTTGCTGACTCAACTGACGAACCAAAGCCCCGGCCAGCCCTGTGCCTTGATTTTCGGCCATTGACAGACTGATCTGGCTATCAAACATGTCACGATAGAATTCGGATTCTTTACTGTTAAGGTAGTTACCTTCGGCAAAAACATCCCCGGCCTTGCGCATGGATTTCAGCATTTCAGATAAAAACAGGCTTTCAAACTGGCGGGCCACCTCGGCAAGCGCGGCGCTTTTATCTTCACGAGCCTGGGTTTTCAGTGCATTCAAACCGGTGAAGTCGGTGTAAACCTGCGCTTTCTGAATCTGATAGTCCTGCATCATGCCACCTAAATCACTATTAACTCGGCCCGCAACGCGCCGGCCTGCTTAAGTGCCTCAAGAACTGCCATAACATCACCTGGTGCTGCACCCACCTGGTTTACCGCCTGAACAATTTCATTCAGGGTAACTGTCGGCCCAAACTTGAACATTCGGGCAGGCTCCTGAGTAATTGCAATCTGGGTATCCTGTTGTACCTCGGTATTACCGCCTGCAAAGGGTCCCGGTTGAACCACGTTAGGATTTTCCTGAATGGTGACGGTCAAGTTGCCATGTGTGATAGCCGCCGGGCTGACTTTTACATTCTGGCCAACCACAATCGTTCCGGTGCGGCTGTTGATGACCACTTTGGCGGCGTCTTCCGCCGGATCTATCTCAATGTTTTCAAGGATGGACAAAAAACTTACGCGCTGGGAAGGGTCCCGGGGCGCCCGAACAGATATGGACGTTGCATCGTGAGCATAGGCCATGTCTGGCCCCATATGCCCATTGATGGCTTCAACAACTCGTCTTGCCGTGGTGAAATCCGCACGCATCAGGTTGAAGGTTATCGTGTCACCATTGGTAAAAGGTGACGACACTTCCCGCTCAATAGTTGCTCCATTGGGAATACGGCCAACACTTGGAATATTGACTGTAATTTTTGAACCATCCTGGCCCTGAGCACCGAACCCACCAACAACGAGGCTACCCTGGGCCATGGCGTAAATATTGTTGTCTGCCCCTTTAAGCGGCGTCATTAACAAAGTTCCGCCGCGCAAGCTGCTGGCATTACCAATGGAAGAAACGGTGATATCAAGTTCCTGTCCGGGTTTTGCAAAAGGCGGCAAGGATGCACTCACCGTAACCGCTGCTACGTTCTTGAGTTTTGGATCCACGCCGTCTGGCAGGGTTACACCGAACTGATTCATCATGTTGCGAAAGGTCTGGTTGGTAAATGGTGCCTTATCGCCGGTGCCATCAAGACCGACCACAAGCCCATAGCCAACCAGTTGGTTGCTACGCACGCCTTTTATGCGCGCCATGTCTTTCAGGCGATCGGCCATTACAGGTGCTGCAAGCACGGCCAGCATTATAGTAAGCGCAAGGCTTCTTTTCAGGCTCATAAAGGCCACCATTCGCTATTAAAGAAACGTGCAACCCAACCCATCTGATTGGCCTGATCGAAATCGCCTGTGCCACCGTAGGCGATGCGCGCATCGGCAATGCGATTCGACGCTACGGTATTGTCTGGCTGAATATCCTGGGGACGAACCATCCCGGTTAAACGGATATACTCATCACCGTTGGTAAGCGACAGCCACTTCTCGCCACGGATTCGTAACACTCCATTAGGAAGAACCTCTGTTACGGTAACGGTGATATTGCCCCTCAGGCTATTACTCTGGTCTGCCTCCGCTTTGCCTTTAAAGTCGCGTTCATTTTTAAGTGCCGTGCTAATCCCGATATTGTTCTTCCCCAAGATGTTCGGCTCTGGCAACGAAATTTCGTTATCTTTTTTGATCTTGGTTTCGGCGTTTTTACTGGCGCGAGTGGATTCCGCAAGGGTGATGGTTAAAACATCTCCTACGTTCAGCGCCGTGGTATCACCATAAAAGTTGTAGTTCCTCGAGTTCTGATAAATAGCACCAGAGTCTGGATCCCGCTGCATCATTGCCTGAGCACGAACCGGTGCAAACTCGGGATCATCCGGCATCGCCCTGGGTCGGCTCATGGCAGTGCATCCCTGGAGCACAATCAGTATCCCGACGAGCGTGATGGTCGCGGCGTGCCTGACTCTACTGTTCTGAATGATGCGTTTCATGGCTTAACCAATATTGTTAGTAATGAACTGGAGCATCTGGTCGGTTGTGGAGACCACCTTCGAATTCATCTCATAGGCCCGCTGTGTGGTGATCATGTTAACCAGTTCTTCAACCACCTCCACGTTAGAGGCCTCGACAGAGCCT
>DATJDA010000363.1:0-7715 GCA_035497695.1 Marinobacter sp.
AGCCAGGCAGCCAGGCGGGAGAGATCGCTGCGATAGGCCTGCCGGGTTTTTTCTCCAAGCCCGTCCTCGAGCCAGATGGCATCAACAAACCGGGCAACAACCTCTTCGTCTTCTGCTCTCACACTGCTGGCCTCGCGCTGCAATCGTGCTATCAGTATGCTCTGCCTGAATCGCAGATACGAAAAAAGCAGCCTGTGGCTGCCTTTTTCACTAGCATACTGCCCAGCAAATTGCTGATTAGCTGCCCAGTTTTTCCCGGATACGTGCTGCCTTGCCAGACAGTTCGCGCAGGTAATAGAGCTTAGCCTTGCGCACTTCGCCCCGACGCTTGACAGTAACGCTGTCGATCAGCTTCGAGAAGGTCTGGAAGGTACGCTCAACACCCACACCGTAAGAAATCTTGCGCACGGTGAAGGAAGAGTTCATGCCACGGTTACGCTTACCAATAACAACGCCTTCAAACGCCTGCAGACGCTCTCGGGTACCTTCGGTTACGCGAACCTGAACAACCACGGTATCACCCGGCGCAAAGGCAGGGACTTCCTTGGCCATCTGTTCTGTTTCAATCTGATTGATGATGTTGTTCTTGCCGCTCATCGTAATACTCCTGATACCCAATCTTGTAATGCCCTGATCATTCAGAGGCATTCGGTTCGTTTAAAATCTCTTCCAGCAGTTTGCGCTCTTCGTCCGTGAGTACCCGCTGTTCCAGCAAGTCCGGGCGTCGCTTCCGGGTTCGTCTCAGCGACTGCTTCAGCCGCCAACGACGGATCTGATCATGGTGGCCACTCAGTAAAACATCCGGCACCGCCTGACCCTCATAAACTTCAGGCCGGGTATAGTGCGGACAGTCCAGCAAACCATCAGCAAAGGAATCCTGCTCTGCTGACTGCGTATGGCCCAGCGCACCCGGTATGAGGCGAGTAACCGCATCAATAACGACCATTGCTGCCAACTCACCACCGGATAACACAAAATCACCCAGCGACACTTCCCGATCAACTTCCGCCGATATCAGGCGCTCATCGACACCTTCGTATCTGCCAGCCACCAGAATCAGGTGCTCTTCCGCCACCAGAGACTCGACTACAGCCTGGTTCAATGGCTCGCCCTGAGGCGAGAGATAAACCACGCAAGCTTTGCCTGGAGCAGATGCCCGGGCGGCATGAATAGCGTCCCTGAGCGGCTGAATTTTCATCAGCATTCCAGGGCCACCGCCATAAGGCCGGTCATCTACAGTACGGTGACGATCCTGAGTGAAATCCCGGGGATTCCAGCATCGAAATGCCAAAAGACCATCTCTGACTGCCCTGCCCGTTATTCCGTGATCTGTTACCGCTGCAAACATTTCCGGGAACAGACTGACCGCGCCAATCCACACCCTTCAGAACTCCGCATCCCAACTCACCACCATTCGACCGCCGGCCATATCAACCTCTTTGACCACCTGGTCAGGCAGATAAGGAACCAGACGCTCGCGCTGATCGATAGAGTCTGCTGATGCATGCACCACCAAGACATCATTGGAGCCAGTTTCCAGAAGGTGATGCACTGTACCCAGACACTCACCCTCAACCGTATATACGCTCAGACCTACAAGCTGAAACCAGTAGAACTCCCCAGCGGGAAGTTCAGGCAACTCGTTCGTTGCCACTTTAACGCTGGCACCGCAGTACTTGAGCGCAGTTTCACGGTTATCAATACCTTTTAGCCTGACAACGATCGCTTTCCCTTGCCTGCGACCCTCTTCAAGCTTTACAGAAATACGTCTACCGTCCAGATCCAGCGTCCAGTCGCGATAATTCAGTATTCCCTCTTTGGGATCTGTATAAGAGAAGACTTTCAGCCACCCCTTAATCCCAAACACCGAGGTGATCTGGCCGATCACAGTTTCCTGCGAACTCTGCGTCATGCCATAAACCCCGGAATTAAAGCTATATTACTCAGCTGTTTTGAGCAGTTGAGCTACGCGCTCACTCGCTTGTGCACCCTGGCCCAGCCAGAAATCCACACGGCCACGGTCAACGCGCAAGCGCTCTTCCTGCCCACGAGCGATTGGATTAAAGAAACCGACGCGCTCAATAAAACGACCGTCGCGTGATTTGCGGCTGTCGGTCACTGTCAGATGATAGAACGGGCGCTTCTTGGAGCCACCACGAGCCAAACGGATTGTTACCATTTAACCAATATCCTGTACTGTTGTACGAACTTTGTACGATTTACACCTGCCGCACAGCGACTGGTATAAAGACCCATACTCGAAAGGGGCGCTATTCTATGCTAAATACGCGCCAAAGAAAACAGGGAAACACACTGTTTCTGTCGTTTTCTGCAATCAGTGTACTTTAGTATTAAATTGTACCGTTTTTTCCTTTTAAAGGCACTGCCCAGGGATTGAACCAAAAGACCGTAACGACGGAGTTATTCCTACAGACCCTGAACCAACTCACCGCGCACAGGATCAAACTGCATCTGCCTGAGGCGATCAACAAACCATTTAAGCGCCTTTCCTTTATTGCCACGCGCCCAGGCCACTGATATTTCTACAGGTGGTCGCGGTGCATCCAGTGCCAACAGTTCTAATCGCCCATCCGCCAGCTCCCGCATAATCCGGTGGCGCGGCAGGTAGCCAACACCCAACCCCTTACACTGAACATCTATTTTGTGCCTGATGGTCGGCACAACAATACGACTGCGACCATCCAGCAGCCCGGCGGAGCGCACTGGCAGGTGCCGAGAGCTGTCGGCCACTATCACGGTTGGATAGTCCAGTATCGCACTGGCTGGCAGGGGCGTCGGCAATTTCGTCAGCGGGTGGCCCGCGGCAACAGCAAATCCAAATGCTACTTTCCCTAATGAATGAAGTGCAAATCCCGGACCGGGCGGTGCGCCTTCTGCTCCGATCACCAGATCACAACGAGCGTCGCTTAGCGCATCCCAACTACCGCCAAGCACCTCTTCACTTAGGCGCAACTCAGTTTTAGGCTGCACGCGCTGAAACTCTTCAATCAACTCATAGACAGGCTCACACGTTAGTATGCTGTCAACGCAGATCCGAAGCTCTGCCTCCCAACCGTCGGCGGCCTGACGAGCCAGTGCCGTCAACTCTTCAGAGGCTTTAAGGATCTGCCGGCCCTGCTCCAGCACCAGACGACCAGTGGCGGTCAGCTCGGCTTTACGCCGACTACGATCAAACAGCGCAACGCCAAGATCTTCCTCCAGCTTGCTGATGGTATACGAGATTGCTGAAGGTACACGGTGCAGCTCTTCGGCAGCGGCGGCGAAGCTTTTGCGGCGATCTATCGCATCAAGTGCCTGCAAGGCATCCAGGGTTACAAGTAAACTCATAGTTCAACAATCCTGATCATTATCGTCAAAACATTCCGCTTTTTTAATACCTTTGCACAAACTATAGTAGTTACATCGAACAATTCAATTGATCTTACTTTGAGATAGCATTATGAGCAAACGTTTAATTCAGCGAATACTTTTAACTGACAACAGCTTTACAGGCCTGGCATTACGCCTTTCAGCCGGAGTCATTTTTGTGGCCCACGGCGCTCAGAAACTGTTTGGCAGCTTTGGCGGTTACGGCCTGGAGGGTACCGGGCAGTGGATGGCCTCCATCGGGCTGGAGCCTGGCTACTTAATGGCGCTTGGCGCAGGTAGTGCCGAATTCTTTGGTGGCATTGCCCTACTCATCGGGCTACTGACTCGCCCTGCGGCATTTATGCTGGCAGTCACTATGCTTGTTGCCATAGTTGCTGTGCACCTTCCCAATGGGCTGTTCCTGGCCAACAACGGGTATGAGTTTGGCCTGGCGCTGCTGGGCATGTCCGTGGCCTTAGCATTTAACGGTGGCGGAAAGTTTTCGCTGGATCGCAAGCTGATTGACATGGCAAGTTAAAGCCACCCGCTATAGCTGAGATCCAGGGTAGAACGCTACCAATAGCACGCCGGGGAGAAAAGTCCCCCTGGCAGATTCCAAACAAAATAAACGGAGGTACCATCATGGGCCTGCTTGTAGAAGGTAAATGGGTTGATCAGTGGTATGACACCGACTCCAACGACGGTAAATTCGCACGCAGTGAGTCGCAATTTCGTAACTGGATAACAGCGGATGGCAGTGCCGGCCCCTCCGGCGAAGGCGGGTTCAAGGCAGAAGCCGGACGCTATCATTTGTATGTTTCTCTGGCCTGCCCCTGGGCACACAGAACCCTGATATTTCGTAAACTGAAAGGGCTGGAATCAATGATTTCAGTGTCAGTGGTTAACCCACTGATGGCTGAACACGGCTGGACCTTTGAAAAAGATGAAGGCGTAGTGGCAGACCCGATTTTCCAGGCCCGCTATATGCATCAGATCTATACCGCCGCTGACCCGAAGTACACGGGTCGGGTGACGATTCCGGTACTGTGGGACAAGCAGCAAAACCGGCTGGTCAACAACGAATCTTCCGAGATCATTCGTATGCTGAACTCCGCGTTCGACGGCATTGGTGCCAAGCCTGGTGATTATTACCCGGAGGCTCTGCGCGCAGAGATTGATAGCGTTAACGAGCTGGTTTATGACAACGTAAACAACGGTGTTTACAAATCCGGGTTTGCTACCACGCAGCACGCCTATGAAGAGGCGGTTGTTCCCCTGTTTAAAACATTAGATGAACTTGATCAACGCCTGGCGAGCAGTCGCTATCTGACAGGAAATCAGGTTACCGAAGCGGATTGGCGCTTGTTTACCACACTGATTCGTTTTGATGCAGTTTATTACGGGCACTTTAAATGCAACCTGAGGCAGATAGAAGACTATCCGCATCTGGCCGGTTATATGCGCGAGTTGTATCAATGGCCCGGGGTAGCCGAGACAGTCAACATGAAACACATCAAAGAGCATTACTACCGCAGCCACGCCACCATCAACCCAACAGGTGTCGTACCTGCAGGCCCAGTGCTGAACCTTGATAGCCCCCACGGGCGCGCATAATTTTTCGGGGCCGGGCTGACCGGGCGGCAAATGAATCTGTCACACCTTTCGGCTTCCACCAACCCAGTGATTGAGGTATTCATGCAAGCACTGCAACTAACATCAACCGGCACCCTGGAGTCGCTGCAAATGCGCGACCTGCCAAAACCTGAGCCGGAAGCCGGTGAGGTTTTGGTTGAAGTTCGGGCTGCCGGCATTAATCCCAGTGATATAAAGAACGCACTCGGGTTGTTTCCGTATACCGCTACGCCTCGCATTCCCGGTCGGGATTTTGCCGGAGTGGTTGTGAGCGGGCCACCAGAGCTACAGGGTAAAGCCGTCTGGGGCGGCACTGGTAAAGGTTTTGGTTTTTATCGCGATGGTTGTCACGCGCAGTATGTAGCGGTGCCAGCCAATGCCGTCGCCTTGTTGCCGGAATCGCTTACTTTCGCCCAGGCAGCCACCTGCGGAGTTCCCTACATTACCGCATGGGACGCCCTCGAGCGTAGCCAGGTACAGGCGGGCACCCGCTTTCTGATTATAGGTGCCGGTGCGGTAGCAAAAGCAGCACAAGCGCTGGCCAAAGCGAGAGGTGCAGACGTTGCACTGGCCGCGCGCCGCGCTGATGCTGTGCAAGAACTTCAAGCGCAAGGCATCCGCGCCTTTGTACTGGAAAACGAGGAACAACTGCCAGAGCAGGCGCAAAAGCATTTTCAGCAGCAGGCGCCCGAAGTCATTTTCGAAACCACTGGCTACTGGTTATCGGCGGCCGTAAATAGCGTTGATACGTTTGGACGTGTTGCGGTAATTGCGGCACCGAAAGATGGGTTAGTCGGTATATCGCCCTTAAATCTGTACCGTCGCGGCGGCTCGATCATTGGCGTTAATTCGCTACTATACAGTCTGGAGAGTTGCGCGCAGATGCTTACACAAATAGGTGCCGAGTTTGACAATGGCTTACCGATTCCAGACGGATTTATCGAACTACCCCTTTCCGATGCTGTCGCAGCGTACCATAAGGTCAATGAGGGCGGCTCTGAAAAAATCGTTTTAATTCCATGAGGTTACGTGATGATAGAACTACGACCCTATCGTAAACTTGGCGGCGCTCAGCATGGCTGGCTGGATACCCGCCACCACTTCTCATTTGCCGAATATTACGACCCAAATCGCATGCACTGGGGAAACCTCAGAGTCTGGAATGACGACATAATCGCTCCGCACTCAGGCTTTCCGCGCCACCCACACCGCGACATGGAAATCATTACCTATGTTCGCAAAGGTGCCATTACTCACGAGGACAGCCTTGGCAACCGAGGCCGCACTGAGGCCGGTGATGTACAGGTAATGAGCGCCGGGACGGGCATTGCCCACAGTGAAATGAACGAAGAGGACGAGGCAACCCAGATCTTTCAGATATGGATTATGCCGAACGAAACCGGCCTGCCACCAGCCTGGGGAACCAAGCCGTTTCCAAAAGGCGGGCGCATTGGATCTTTCGTTACCCTTGCCAGCGGCATACCCGGCGATGATGAGGCATTGCCCATCCGTACGAATGCCCGGGTGGTTGCTGCAACCCTGAACTCCGGTCAGAGTGTCGAGTATCACATTGCTGCCGGACGCAAAGTCTACCTGGTGCCGGCGAGCGGCAAGGTAACTATTAACGGAGTAGTGGCTGCTGCCGGTGATGGCGTCGCAATCAGCGATGAACGGCTGCTGCAGGTCAGCGCTCAGGAAGACAGCGAAATTGTGCTGGTAGACGTAGTCTGAGCAAAATAAAGCAAACTAAACAGGACTTAAAAATGACTAAAATTCTGATTCTTTATCATTCCATGTACGGCCATATAGAGACCATGGCGAACGCAGTTGCCGAGGGTGCCCGGAGAGTCGCCGGGGCTGAGATTACCGTAAAGCGCGTGCCGGAAACCATGGATGCAGAAGTATTCAAAGCAGCCGGCGGCAAGGTTGACCAGAAAGCGCCAGTCGCAACACCAGCGGAACTGGCGGATTATGACGCCATCATTGTTGGCACACCAACCCGCTTCGGCAACATGACCGGACAGATGCGCAACTTCTTCGACCAAACCGGCGGACTTTGGGCCAAAGGCGCTCTGGCCGGAAAAGTAGCCAGCGTGTTTACGTCAACAGGCACAGGTGGCGGGCAAGAGATGACGATAACCTCTACCTGGACCACACTGGCGCACCACGGCATGGTTATCGTTCCTATCGGCTACACCACACCGGCACTTTTTGATGTTTCTCAAGTGGGCGGCGGTACGCCTTACGGCGCGTCGACGATTGCTGCTGGTGATGGCTCTCGTCAGCCAGACGAGCGTGAGTTGGGGATCGCTCGCCACCAGGGTGAACATGTCGCCAAGATTGCCGTTAAGTTAAAAGGCTAAAGGCCCTTCACCGCTAACAGCCAAACCGAAAGCGCGGATTATTACGCGTTTTGAATAAGCCCGACTGTAATTGCAATAACACATGGCAATTACAGTCGGGTACTTCTTATCAAGCATGCTCCCATTTCGTGGATTGTCGGTTTATTCCGGAAACGGAATAAAGTCATCTTCGTCGCCGGCCACTTTGGGGAAGGCCTGAGCTTTCCAGTCAGATTTTGCCTGTTCGATGCGCTCGCGACGACTGGACACGAAGTTCCATTCCATATAACGAGTGCCCAGATGCTGCCCACCAATGATCGCAATGCGTGAATCCCGCGTTGCCGTCAGGACAATATCGGGCGCATTAGAAAA
>DATJDA010000364.1:0-1883 GCA_035497695.1 Marinobacter sp.
CAACCTTGCGGGTGTATTCCTCGTAGGCTGACGCCCATTTTTTCGGTATTTTGGAGCCTGCAAGTTTCAAGGGCACAGTCCCACAGTTACGGCTTCACGGATACGAAAGCCTCAACGCTGCAGGCCTCAATACTAATAACATAAATCATCAGCGATTCCCGGGCTTAGTGCAACCGGGTTGTTGGTATACTTTTCCGTAAGTTGAGTCTGATCAAAGAGAGCAACATGGCAAAAGCACAGCTTGAGTGTGTATTAACAGCAATTGATAAGGCTAACTGTGAGGATCCGACGTTTGAGGAGATGTCCGGAAAGGCTCTGCCACGAGAGCATGTTTACAGTTTGCACATGACCCGCTGGTTATATGTGCTGGAGCCAGAACCGTCAGGAATTATGCAGATTGCCTGCCGCGCCCAGCATCTTGAACGCTGGAAAATGCCTCGAAGTGATTATCCGGAAGGGCGAAAAGCATACTACGAGTGGCGGCAGGCGTGTGGCCGCATGCATGGCCGAAGGGCAGCAGAGATTATGGCTGACTGTGGTTATCCGCCGGAGGAGTGCAAGCGTGTTGAGGTTATTCTCACCAAGCGTGAACTGCGCAAAGATCCTGATACTCAGCTTCTGGAAGATGTAGCCTGCCTGGTATTTCTGGAAAAGTATTTTGCACCATTTCATGCAGATAACGCAGAGTATGAGCGAGAAAAATGGCTGACGATTGTTCGTCGTACCTGGAACAAAATGTCACCCCGGGCACATACGCATGCCCTTGCACTGACCCGTTCATTGCCGGAACATTTAAAGGTACTTATGCAGGAAGCCCTGGCAGACTCTGAATGAGCCGCCAGTGCACTGGGGCAGGTCAGGCGTCAGGGAAAAACAGTTCTTGAAGCTTCTGTCCCGGGCTGTCGGCCCGCATGAACGATTCTCCCACCAGAAAGCCGTAAATGCCCTGATTTGTCATGGTTTCTACATCGGCACGGGTCAGAATACCGCTTTCAGTGATGGCCAGTCGATCTTTATGAATGCGCTTGTGCAGCCTGATCGTGGTATCCAGTGATACGTCGAAGGTGTGCAAATTGCGATTGTTGATGCCAATTAGCGGTGTATTAAGTGACAGGGCGTCGTCCATTTCCTCGTCATTATGAACCTCGGCCAGAACATCCAGCCCGATTTCACAGGCAATACCTTCCAGCTCCTGCATCTGGTCTTTGCTCAGGCAGGCAGAGATCAACAAAATACAATCTGCACCGATAGCCCGGCTTTCATAGACTTGATAGGGCGCCACTATAAAATCCTTACGGATAACGGGCAGACTACAGGCATTTCGCGCCTCGGCCAGATAGGTTTCGTTGCCCTGGAAAAAATCCCGGTCGGTTAGCACCGACAGACAGGCTGCCCCGCCATTTTCATAGCTTTCAGCAATCTGTCCAGGGTGAAATGGGTCCCGGAGAATGCCTTTGCTGGGGGATGCCTTTTTGATTTCCGCAATAACCGCTGGTGTTTGTCGTTCAATGCGGGTGCGCAACGCGTTCGTGAAACCCCTCGTGGGTGGCTGGTCGCCAGAGCGGGCTTTCAAGTCATCTATGGCTGCCTTACGTTTGCGCTCGTCGATTTCCTGCCATTTGCGATCAACAATTCTGCGCAAAATGGTAGGAGTTTTATCACTGTATTCTCGGTTCATCATTCTTTCGGACTCGCTGGTTCTCAGAGCAGATGGATCTGCTGTTCTGTCAAAAACTCTGGGAAACGTCTGCCAGTTCTGACATTTTGTCGGCCGCACGGCCAGAAGCCATAACGTCCAGTGCAATGATAACGCCTTCCGCCGGGGTATTCGCCAGGCCAGCAATATAGATAGCGGCTCCGGCGTTCAGGGCAATCATATCCCG
>DATJDA010000365.1:0-6851 GCA_035497695.1 Marinobacter sp.
CAGTACTGGCTCTTGATTCCTGTTGCATAATCAGGACATTATAACCAGACTATCGCTCTGAAACGACCAGCTTGGTCAAATCGGTGCTTTAGATCACCGATCGTCAATCAGAAAAATGGTTAATAAGGAAGTCATGGGAACGCTGATTATCGCGGTAACCTCTCTTTTACTATACAGTGTCGGCACTGCGCTACAGGCCCTTCATTTAAGAGATCGGGTCCGCAGCAATCTTGCCGTGACTACGCTTATTGGCGTTATGGCCCTTGTCAGCCACGGCCTGCTGATTGTTCAGACAGTACACCATGACGGCGGATTTGATTTCGCATTTTTCAAAAGTTCGGTACTTATTTCCTGGCTGATTGTTTTCCTTCTTCTTGGCCTTAACCTCAGAAAGCCGGTACAAAGCCTGTTCATTGGCGTTTACCCAATGGCCATACTGTCTATTATTGCAGGCCTGATTACCCACCTTCCGTCACGTGTGGTTTCCGATGAAAACTACGGCATGTTGTCACACGTTGCCCTGTCTGTAACTGCA
Organism: Marinobacter sp.; assembly: GCA_035497695.1. Taxonomy (GTDB): domain Bacteria; phylum Pseudomonadota; class Gammaproteobacteria; order Pseudomonadales; family Oleiphilaceae; genus Marinobacter. The sequence goes on from DATJDA010000365.1 coordinate 536, forward strand.
TACAGCTTATTTACATTGGCCGCCATTCAGGCGGTGCTTCTTTACCTGCAAAACCGACGGTTAAAGAACAACTACAATAGCCGACTGGTGCGTAACCTGCCGCCACTGCAAACCATGGAATCCTTATTATTTGAAATGGTCTGGGCGGGGGTGGTTATGTTGACACTGTCTATCATCACCGGCGCACTGTTTGTAAAAGATTTGTTTGCACAGGATCTGGCGCACAAGACTGTATTCTCTCTACTGTCTCTTATCGTATTTGTAGCGCTGCTTATAGGCCGATACACCAGGGGCTGGCGGGGAATTACCGCAAGCCGGTGGACTCTAGCCGGCTGTGCGCTCCTGATGCTGGCCTTCTATGGCAGCAAATTTGCGCTGGAACTGATCTTCAAAAGGGGCGGCTAAAAACACTGCCCGCAATCATAAAAAGCGTTACGACTTGACACCAGGCTCAACCTCACCCTATTTTCCCCACTTGTCAGTAATGTAAGGACATTCCTCTTGAACGAAACATCGCTTACCGCGCTGTTTATTTTGCTTGTTGGCCTGATTCTGTTATCTGCTTTCTTCTCAAGCTCAGAAACAGGAATGATGTCGCTTAACCGCTATCGCCTGAAACACATGGCCAAAACCGGCCATAAAGGCGCGAAGCGGGCTCAAAAGCTGCTTCAGAGAACAGATCAGTTGATCGGGGTTATCCTGATTGGCAATAATTTCGCGAACATCTTTGCTTCATCTATTGCTACCGTTATTGCCATGGAACTCTGGGGAGATGCGGGGATTGCCATTGCAACACTGCTACTCACTGTGATTATTCTGATTTTTGCCGAGGTAACACCGAAAACTCTGGCGGCACTCTTTCCAGAAAAAATTGCATTTCCGGCCAGTTACGTCCTTGGTCCATTGCTGAAAATCCTTTATCCCATGGTATGGGCTGTAAATCTTCTTACCGGCTTCATTCTCAAGCTGATTCATGTATCTCCAAAAAGTGCTGCATCTGACCATCTCAGCCGCGAGGAACTCAGAACACTCGTTAACGAAGCCGGCGCGCTGATTCCGGCAAAGCACAAAGACATGCTTATCAGCATACTTGACCTGGAAAAAGTAACCGTCAATGACATCATGGTGCCCCGCAATGAGGTGGTAGGTATTGATCTTGATGACGATACCGACACTATCTTGCGGCAGCTCCGCAGCAGCCAACACACCCGCCTGCCCGTGTTCAAGGGTGACATCAATGATATCCAGGGCATTTTACACCTTCGCAATGTCTCAAAGTTATTGCAGCGGGAAGTAATTAATAAAGCCATGATCATGCAACTGGCCCAGGAACCCTACTTCATTCCGGAGAGCACTCCCCTGAACACACAGTTAATCAACTTTCAGAAGGGAAAGCGTCGGTTTGGTATCGTGGTTGACGAGTATGGCGATGTTCTCGGGCTGGCGACACTTGAAGATATTCTGGAGGAGATTGTTGGTGAATTTACCACCGATTATGCATCCACCAGCCCTGACATTATCCCTCAGGATGATGGCACCTTTATTATCGATGGCACCGCGGCATTGCGCTCCATCAATAAAACCCTGGGATGGAAATTACCCACTAACGGCCCGAAAACTCTTAACGGCCTGATTACGGAAACCCTGGAAAACATTCCCGACACCAACGTGTGCCTGAAAGTAGGGGGACATCGTGTGGAAGTCCTCCAAATAAAGGATAATGTTGTGAAAGCTGCTATTGTTCATCCGGGCACGCGAAAAAAAGGACCTCTTGATTTTTTGAAAACCATCCCACGTTAGCGTTTATTCATGTTAAGTTCACCGGAAATGCGGTAGATTTAACTAATAACTATAATATAAGCATTTAAACTCGGTCATGTATCCGGTTGAGGCGTAAACAGGAGTCGGCCATGAATAAGCAGCCCGGCATACATTACCTCCGCGAGCATAGGGAAGCGGACAACGACAAGCCGGTTCCCGTGGAGGTTACTCGCATACGGGACACTGTTGTCGCCGGACTAGGGGATTTGCTACAGGGTGCATTTGACGCTGTTGACGATTCATTATTCGAGCTCGCCAATAATGCCCGCAGTAACAGTGAGCAAAATCGCTATTTTGAAGCCATGCGCGAGATCCGTATCAAGCGCAAAGGCGTGGAGCGCCATTTTCAGAACGCTGTAGCACAGTTTTTTGCCAATCCGCCGCACGCCGGCCACCCTCTGGAAGATACCGCGAGTAAGGCTGTGACCGCAGACAACATGTCTCTGGTTGGCAATGAAGATCTGGAAGAGCAAGTTGCGCTGAATGCCATGATCTCCAAGGCGAAGGCGCATTTTCAGGGATCACTGCTGCAGCTTCAGGCACGGTTTACCGAAGTTTACCCGGGCGCCACCAGCGAATTCCCGGTTAACCCCATGTCACCTGAACATATCTGCGGTGCGTTTGTTGAGGCTATCCAATCCCTCGAGATCCAAATCCGTGAGCGGCTGATACTGCTCAAACAGTTTGACCGGTATGTCATATCCAACCTTGGCATGCTTTTGGATGAGGCGAATCGAATTCTTGTTCACGCCGGAATCATCCCGAATTTTCGTTACCATGGCAAAACAACCAGCCAGCAAACGGCATCAGACCAAAAACACAGTCCGTCCGCATCTGCCGCCGGTTCCGATGCGGTTGCTTCGTCTGAAAGTCTGCATGCGTCCAACGTTGTTTTTGAACAGATCCGGCAAATGCTCACGCTACAAAGAGCCAATGCCGGTATTCCAACCCGCGCATCAGAGCCTGATGTCCGTGTGATTAGCGGTTCAGAACTGAAAAATCTTCTGAACGCCCTTTCGTTGCCGCACACCAGAGTTGCAGAGGGCAATCTCAGTGATGGTGAGCCGGTGGTTCTGGATCTGCAGCAAATAGTTCAGTTATTGCTGGCTGAGGCAGATACTGCTGATGGCCGCAAACCTGCACTGAACGAGGTTGATGAGGATCTCATTAATCTGGTTTCCATGCTGTTTGAATTCATACTCGACGATTACAATCTGTCAGCGCCGGTTCAGGTACTTATCAGCCGATTACAAATTCCGATTCTCAAAGTTGTTATCAGAGACAAAACGTTCTTCAGCCAGGCAACACACCCGGCCAGACGGCTGTTAAATTCATTAGCTCGTGCCGGTATTGGCTGGAGCGCCAGCAATGAGAGAACCAAAGACAAGCTTTATAACCAGATTCATAACATTGTTCAGCGGATCCTCAATGAGTTCACCGATAACATTGAGCTGTTTGAAGTCCTGAACCGCGAGTTTGAGCAATTTCTGGAAAAAGAAAACCGTAAGGCGTCGTTAGTGGAACAAAGAACAAGGGAATCAGAAAGAGGCCGCATCAAATCCCAAAAGGCCCAGGAAACTGTTGACAGCATACTCAAAGAAAAAACGGCCCGCTACAAGCTGCCCCCTCCTGTGCACGACATTCTGGTGAATGGCTGGAGCCGGTTTATGTTCCTGGCCTATCTGCGGGACGATGTTGAGCATCGCTGGAATGAATCCGTTCGTGTTGTTGACGATCTGATCTGGTGCCTTCATCCACACCAGGAAGATGACGAGCGCGACCAGTGGGTTCGCGCGGTACCTGGTTTGTTGAAAACCCTTCGGGCGGGCTTGGAAGAGGTTTCTTACAACGCCTCCCGGCTTGATGAAATGATGGGTCACCTCAAGCATGAACTGGCCGAAGCCTTCAGAACCAACGCCACAATCGTGGCACGGCAAGATGGTTCGGGAAAACCAGACGACGATAATGAGAGTGCTGCCGGAGACCAGACAATTGCCAAACAACAACAGCCGGAAGATGCTGCGGTTGCTGAGTACGTTGCACAGATTGATACGCTTGAAATTGGCAGTTGGGTTGAATTTCGACTGGTTAACGGGGCAAGTTTCCGCTGCAAACTGTCCGCAATTATTGATGAAGCTGACAGCTTCGTTTTTGTAAACCGAATGGGCCTGAAGGTGATTGAAAAGAACCGGATTGAGCTGGCTCACGAGATGCGTCGTGGGCGCCTCACACTGCTTGAACAGGGTGCGTTAATTGACCGGGCGATGAATGCCGTCGTTGGCACCCTGCGGAGCCGAACAGCCTGATATTGATGCGGGGACAAAGTAGCAGTAACAATGTTCCAGCGAAGCACAGAATCGGTCTCGCAGTCTCTATTGCGTTTCTGGCTCATACGCTGATATTTTCCGGGCTTCCGTCACCTATTCTGGATGTCGACGAACCCCAACACACCATTGAGTTCGAATTGGTTTTTCCGGAAAGTCGTGCCAGCGCATCGGAAGCAGCCAGGATGACGACAGTTGAAAAGGTCATTGAAGCACGTAATCCAGCTTTTGAAATCCCTTCTGCCCCATTAACTCTGCCTTCCCCACCAGAAGCCACGACCGAACTATCTGATCGAAAGATTCCTGATCAGGAGCTTGCGCCAAAGCCTAAACCTCAAAAAGCTGTAACGAGTAGCCAGCACTCGCAATCATCAACAGTCAGCCCGGAGGCCAAACCCCTCCAAATTGGTGAGACACACGCTACGAATCAAAACACCGCATCTGATGAACAGAAAAACGAGGAATTAACACGAATTACCCAATCCCCCAGTGAACAGGATCCCTATCGGATAGAGTTGAGTTTTCACCTTAGCAGGGAACTTGCAAAAGCTCCTGTACCGAATAATCGCCAGCTTCCCCCAAAAACGATAGTGAAAATTGAGCTACAACTGCTTGTCAATGGCACTCTGACAAGCGCCAAAATATTGAATCCGACGGGGATCAAAGAAGTCGATGATGCGATCTATCGCGCATCGCTTGCAGCCAGCCCCTATCCGAAGCCGCCTGAAAATGAAAATCAAAACCGCTTCGAGGCTGAGCTGACGTTTAACCCCGAAGCGACTCTGAACCAGCGCTAACAAACCACGCCAGAAATAATACTCAGGCTTCTGCCTGTTTTGCTGCGCTTTTTATCAGCGTGGCCAACTCACCGTTTTCGGACATTTCCATAACGATGTCGCAGCCTCCAACCAGTTCACCATTTACATACAGCTGGGGAAAGGTCGGCCAACTGGAATAAATTTTCAGGCCTTCTCGCAGATCCTGATTTTCCAGAATGTTTACGAATGCAAACCGCTCTCCACAAGCCATTAGCGCCTGGCTGGTTTTCGCGGAAAAACCACACTGAGGTGCCTGCGGGCTGCCCTTCATGTAAAGAATAATAGGGTTTGCATCAAGCTGGTTTTTGATGGTTTCATTAATATCCATGAACATTCACCTATAGTAAGAGGCGGAATTGCCAAAGGGTAGCGAACTTCGCGCTATTGTACACGTCACTTGAACACCGCATCAAACATGTATTTTATATGCACGGTTTAGACTGCGCCTCCAGCGTTGTCATCCCCGACACGACGGGCTAGACTTGTGGCCCCGTTTTTTCGCGTGGTTTTTCCAACAACCTTTCGGATAAATTTTTTTGAACGAATTTGCTGTTTAAAAAAGCCGGCAGATTTTGTGAGATAAGGGTCATTGCATGGCAGCAAGGCATTTTTTGACATTAAGCGACATGACAACCACCGAGCTGGAATGCTTGGTAGACCACGCAACCCGACTGCGCAGCGAGTGGCGGCAGGGGAAAATACGAGACACCCTCAAAAATCGTGTACTGGCAATGATTTTTGAGAAATCGTCGACCCGGACCCGCGTATCCTTTGAAGCCGGCATGACGCAACTGGGCGGTGCAGCTTTGTTTCTCTCACCCCGCGACACTCAACTCGGCCGTGGTGAGCCTATTGAAGATTCGGCCATCGTCATTTCGAGCATGGTTGATGCTGTCATGATTCGTACCTTTGCCCACGCAACTGCCAAAAGCTTTGCTGCCGCATCACAGGTGCCCGTCATAAACGCCCTGACAGATGAGTACCACCCCTGCCAGCTACTCGCTGACATGCAGACCTACCGTGAACACCGGGGCAGTATTCGTGGTGCAACGGTTGCCTGGATTGGCGATGGCAACAACATGTGCAACTCTTATATAAACGCAGCAGGCCAATTCGATTTCCATCTTAATATCGCCTGCCCGGCTGATTATGAACCAGCCGACGCCCTGCTCAAAGAGTACGGAGACCGGGTGAGCCTTTTTCGGGAACCCGCCGACGCCGCACGTAATGCCAATCTTTTAGTGACGGATGTTTGGGCCTCCATGGGCCAGGAAGATGAAAAAAGAGCTCGCGCCAAAGCTTTCCAGAACTATCAGATTAATCCGGAATTAATGTCCGTTGCAGATAAAGACG
>DATJDA010000366.1:0-3139 GCA_035497695.1 Marinobacter sp.
GCTCTATTGGGCACTGCTTGCCTTTGGCATGAAAATGAACGGCAAGAAACTGACTGGGCCAGGGTTTGATAAAACACAGGTTGATGGCTTAACCAACGGCCTTGACACCATGTTCAGGAAACAATTCTACCGCTTACCTGCTGTGCTCTGGCGCTTAAAGCGTTCCAGTCATGATTACGCCAAGGCGATGAAGGGTTATGATGCAGTACTGACTCCGGTGCTCGGGCATACGACGCCGTTACTTGGGCACCTCAGCCCTACGGTTCCCTTCGACACACTGTTTGATCGCCTCACCCGATACGCCAGCTTTACACCACTGGCAAATGCTACCGGAGCACCCGCCATCTCACTGCCCATGGGCCGGACTGCGGATAACCTTCCGGTTTCCGTTCAGCTTATGACGAACTACGGCGATGACCGCACGCTTCTGGAGCTTGCGTTTGCACTGGAGGCCGATTATTCCCCCTGGTCATTTTTGAGCAAAACAGAAGCACGCAATCACGCAGGAGAAATAGTCAGCACTGCACTTTGATCGGGTGGCGTCCACGCTACCACACAGTTGCGTCCCCGATCTTTGGCTTGATACAGAGCATTGTCTGCCATGCTGAAAATCTCTTCTGTAGCATCTGCCTTGTCTGGCTGCGCAGTACAGACACCAATACTGATTGTCAGGTGAAGCGTTTCCCCGGAGAGTTGAAACTCCATTCTCTCAATGGCGGCACGAATGCGCTCAGCTACTCTTACGGCACCTTTTTGCGGCGTGTCAGGTAGCAGTACAACAAACTCCTCACCGCCATAGCGAGCGACCAGATCCTGGGGCCGTGTTACGCGTTCCCGGAGGCACTGCGCAACCATCTTCAAGCAATCATCACCCACCAAATGGCCATAATTATCGTTAAACATTTTAAAGTGATCAATGTCCAACATCAGCAATGAAAGAGGCTCTTGATACCGATAAGCATGCACCACTGCCGATTGAAAAACCCTGTCGAAGTGGCCACGGTTTTTAAGCTCCGTGAGCGCATCGGTAGCGCTTAACTCAAGTAACTGCTCGTTCAGGAGTTCAAGATCCCGGGTGCGTTCCAGTACCCGGTCTTCAAGCAACGCATTGGCTTCACGCTGTATTTCCAGGGTTTTTGTCTGGGCAATTCGCGCCTTGCGCTCCTCTCGTAAAAGCTTGCGCTGGGCATCAAAAACTCGTTTTTTATCTTTATTGAGCCGATCTGCCAGCGCGACTGACAGCAAGATAACGCCGAGGGCAGAGCCAACCTGGATGGCATTCTCCGTCAGCAGATTACGAGGCAACATTGTGAACTTGCTCATGGCCAGAACAATGCCACCAAACAACATGAACACCCAGGCGAACGTGTAGTATCGGGCTGCCGAATCCTTTTTAACCCACCGGACAATACCCAGGGAGAGCACCGTTGTACAACCGGCAACAGCCAATAATATTGTTGGTAAAATCATGTGCTTGTACGGCACAAGCAAGCCGGCCGTTGCCATCAGGCCTGCGACAATAACAACGCCAACTGTCCACCGGTTAAGCCGCGGATGATTCTCGCGAGTAACATTAATGAAGTTGATCGTGAACGTTCCGCCAAAAAGCACAACAAGGCTGAGAAATACGATAATCGACTGATCATTCCACCAGGTTGCTTCAGGCCACAGATACTGGAATGCCACACCATGAAGGCTGGCAAGAAACAGCGGCATGGCAGCAATAAAGCCCACATAATGCAGAAAACTCCGCTCTCCAACGGCCATGTAAACAAACAGATTGTAGAGGATCATTACCAGCACAATGCCGTAGTACAACCCTTCAAACATGCTCCGGGACTGCTCTACTGAGTAAAAAGCATCGGGACTCCAGAGAGTTAAGGGAACCTGCATGGAACTGGTGGTATCTACCCTGAGATAAACTTCAGTATTCTGGTTAGCACCAAGGGTGACAGGGATGACAAAGTTTCGATGATGGATCGGCCGTTCATAAAACGGCTGTTTATCACCCACCACCAATGATTCCGCATCCGATTGTCCCGGAGCAATATATACTTCAATGTGATCGAGAACCGGATAGCCTATTTCAAGAAACGTAGTGGTCTCACTGGCGGTAACATTTTCAATTCTGAACCGAAACCAATAAACCTTCTGCCCATACCCCAGGCTAATACTATTACTGCCGTTACGAGTCCAGGCACTACTATCCAAACTGGTAACTTCGGAAATTTCTGCGGTTTTGGACGGTTCCTGCCAATAATCAACATAGCGAGACAACTCCATCCGCTTGGAGTATTTATCCCACGTAGCAGCCCTATCGGCAGAGAAGACCGACGAAGAAGTAAATAGCAGAAAAAACAGACACAATAACCCGAAGGCATTTCGCACAGTAAGCTCCGATTCTACGCCGATTCAAGTGTTCTCTAACACTAATACCAAGTACGACCAAACAATCAAGACTTTAGTCTCATTCCGTACTATTTGGCGCAAATCGACAAAAATAACTACAAAACTGCGCTCATTGTGCAGTTTTGTAAGCTAGTTTGCGGATCGACTGCCCCACCCGTTCACCCAACACAAGCATTGCCGGAGTTAGTAGCAAGGTCAGTATGGTAGCGAAGGTCAACCCACCGGCAATGGCACTCGAAAGTTGAGTCCACCACTGGGTAGACGGTGCACCTACCCCTAGCGATGGTGTCAGAAGGTCTACGTTAACACCCAACACCATTGGCATAAGGCCAAGCACAGTAGTTATGGCCGTTAGCAATACCGGGCGCAGACGCAGGCAACTGGTCTCTAGCGCAGACTCATAAGGCTGAAGCCCCGCCTTGCGCATCTCGTTATAGGTATCGATCAAAATAATATTGTTATTCACCACAATACCCGCGAGAGCAATAATCCCCATGCCTACCATAACGATACCGAACGACTGACTGTTTAATAGCAAACCCAGCAAAACACCGGCCGTGGACAGAACAATCGCCGACAATATTAAAAAAGCCTGATACAGGGAGTTAAACTGGGTAACCAGTATCAGCAGCATGATAGCCAGGGCAACCAAAAACGCACTGATCAGAAAATTGGATGCCTGCTGTTGATCTTCTTTTTCACCGGCAAATTTCACCGACACGCCATCAGG
>DATJDA010000367.1:0-10138 GCA_035497695.1 Marinobacter sp.
GAGCGCCTGAAAACCTTTCATCCGACGGATGTTCTGGTTACCGGCTTCGATATCATCTTCTTCTGGGTTGCCCGGATGATCATGATGACCATGCACTTCATGAAAAATGAAGACGGCACGCCTCAGATTCCCTTCAAAACCGTTTATGTAACCGGCCTGATTCGTGACGAACACGGCGATAAAATGTCCAAATCCAAGGGTAACGTCATTGACCCGTTGGATATGATCGACGGTATAGAACTGGCATCGTTGCTGGAAAAACGCACTGGCAATATGATGCAACCCAAACTGGCCAAAAAAATTGCCAGGCACACAGAAAAAGAATTCCCCGAAGGCATCTCTGCCCACGGTACCGATGCGCTGCGCTTTACCCTTGCGGCCATGGCCACAACCGGACGCGATATCAACTGGGATATGAAACGCCTTGAGGGCTACCGTAATTTCTGCAATAAGTTATGGAACGCCGCCCGGTATGTGTTGATGAATACCGATGGTGAAGACTGTGGCATCAATGGTGAACCCGTAGAACTGTCGCTTGCAGATCGCTGGATTATCAGTGCCTTGCAGCAGTGTGAAAAGGATGTTGTGCGTCATCTGGATCAGTATCGCTTCGACCTGGCATCCTATGCCTTGTACGAGTTTATCTGGAACGAGTATTGCGACTGGTACCTGGAGTTATCCAAGCCGTCGCTGAGTGATGACAACGCCAGTGCTGCGGCCAAGCGTGGCACAAGGCGCACACTGGTTCGGGTACTGGAAACCGTACTACGACTCACTCACCCGATCATGCCTTTTATCACGGAAGAAATCTGGCAGCGCATTGCACCGCTGGCGGGCAAATCTGGTGACAGCATTATGCTGCAGCCGTTCCCGCAGGCAGATGATAGCAAGCGGGATGATCAGGCTGTTTCAGATATTGAATGGCTTAAAGGCGTGATCGTCGCGGTGCGTAATATCCGTGGCGAGATGAACATTTCTCCGGCGCGGAAAATTCCCGTTTTGTTCCGCGGCAACAGCGCGGAAGGCCAGCGCCGGATGAACGAGAACCGCCAATTCCTGAGTTCTCTGGCCAAGCTGGAAAGCCTGGACTGGTTCGAAGGCGATAATGCACCCATGAGCGCAACGCAACTGGTTGGCGATATGGAGGTGCTGGTGCCCATGGCTGGGCTGATTGACAAGGATGCGGAACTGAAGCGCCTGGATAAAGAACTGGAGCGGTTACTGAAGGAAATCGGACGTCTGGAAGGTAAGCTGAACAATGAGAAGTTTACCGCCAAGGCTCCGGTGGAGGTTGTCGAGAAAGAAAAAGAGAAGCTGGCAGAGGTCCAGGGTAACCTGAACCGGCTTAATCAGCAGCGTGCAGATATTGAGGCCATGTAGATATGGTGCCTGCGCGTGAGCACTCCATGAATGGCGGGCAGATTGCCATTCTTGGAGCTGGCTCTTTGGGGCGGCTCTGGGCCGCCCTTTTGCCATCTGGGGAATGTGGTTTTTTACCCCGCCTTGCCAGTATTGAGGGAGCAGGAGACCAGGCTGAGCGCACCAGGCAACCGCGAAACTTCAGCCGTCAGGAAAGCCTTTCCGAAACACGCTGTGAATACATCCTTGTACGCTCTGCTTCGCTAAACAGTGTGCGGAAACGGGAATCCATATCTCGTCCGTGGCTTTCTTATGTTGAGAATGTAGGGCTTTTGCTGGTTACGACTAAAGCCGGGGATACACTTTCTGCGTTGAGTGACTGGCTGCCGCATATTTCTGAAGACACTCCTATTGTTCTTTTTCAGAATGGATTGGGCAGTCAGCAGGCAGTTGTTGAACGCTGGCCGGCGCGGCCAATTTTGGCGGCCAGCACTACGGAAGGCGCAAACCGGCCGTCGCCGGACGTGTTGGTTCACGCTGGCACAGGTGATACCTGGGTTGGTGCCCTCACCAATTCTGCAATCAGCATCACTGCCGGCGTGGCTCAGCAATTGGCCGCAACCGGCCTGGGAGTTCATGCGGAAAATAATATCCTGTCGCGACTATGGCAAAAGCTGGTAATCAATGCGGGCATTAATCCCTTTACAGCACTTCTGGACTGCCCTAATGGTGACATACTGAATTCGCCTCTATTCCAGCAGACTGCCGACGAGCTTTGTGCCGAGATAGCCTTATTGCTGAACGCTGAAACTACCGAGGTGGTTTTGCCCGACGTTTTACGGAAGCGGATTGAGGCTGTTGCGAAGGCTACCGCCACCAACACATCATCTATGCGGGCAGATGTTCAGGCCGGTCGGAAAACAGAGATTGATTTTATTAACGGCTATCTTGTGCAATCTGGACGGCAGCATGGTATTCCTACTCCAGTAAACCAAATGCTAACTGAACGGGTAAAATCCTTAAGCGTTGCGTAAATCGCCAGGGAGTTAATGCGCCGTTTGAAATTTGAAAAATGATCAGGAGCTTGTTATGGGCAACCGGGTTTCAAAAGTATACACACGAACGGGCGATGACGGCTCTACCGGTTTGGGAGATGGCAGTCGTATTGCCAAGGATGCTCTGCGCGTAGAGGTGATGGGGTCTGCCGATGAACTAAACTGTCACGTTGGCATGCTGATCGAGCTTCTTGACAGTGATGATTCACTGGTTGAGATTTTGCGACGGATTCAGCATCACCTGTTTGATCTGGGCGGGGAATTTGCTATACCCGGCACGACGATAATCTGCAAAGATCACATCAACTGGCTGGAGAGCGTTCTCGACGACCATAATGAGAACCTTCCTTACCTGAAGAACTTTATTCTGCCCGGTGGAACGCCGGCTGCTGCCCAATGTCACCTGGCGCGATCCGTATGCCGTCGGGCCGAGCGCGTGGTGGTTGCACTCGGGAACGAGGATGCAATTAACACGCTCTCCAGACACTATCTGAATCGGCTTTCAGATCTGCTCTTTGTGCTTGCCAGAGTGCTGGCTCGCCGGGAAGACAGTGAAGAAATCCTGTGGGACCAAAAAAAATCCAGCCTCTGAGGGCTGGATTTTCTGACCAACCAGGCTTTACACCTTAAAGGCTTCCACCAGGTGCTGCAGAGCTGCTGTAAGCTCGGACATTTTACGAGAAGACTCCAGGGTTTCTTCGGCATTAGTGGCAGTGGTATGCCCCAGGTCACCGATTTTTTCAACACTGGAATTTACATTTTTAGATACCGCAGACTGCTCTTCAGCCGCCTGCGCTATTTGATGACTCATGTTCACAATGATGGAAATACCACCGGCGATGCGATCAAGTGCCTCTGTGACCTGCCCGGACTGTGCCACCGTTTTTTCGGTAACATTATGACTGTTAGTCATGGCCGTTACGGCATCCCGCACACCATGTTGTAACCGCGAAATCATTCCCTCAATTTCTTCTGTGGACTTATGAGTACGCTGAGACAGCGAGCGCACCTCATCTGCCACAACCGCAAACCCTCGCCCCTGCTCTCCGGCACGAGCCGCTTCTATTGCGGCGTTAAGTGCCAACAAATTCGTTTGTTCGGCGATGGCTTTAATTTCCACTAAAACCTGGCTGATGTTGTTGCTGTCGTCGCTAACCCGATTAATCACATTCATGGCACTGGAGATTTCTTCCGCCAACCGGTTTATCGTTGCAACCGTTTCTGCGACCACACCCCGGCCAGTTTCCGTATCTCTCTCGGCTGTTCCGGCACTATCAGCCACTCTGTGAGCACTTTCTGTAACCTCCTGGACTGCCAGGACCATCTGGCTCATAGCCTCATTAATCTGGCCACTCTCTTCCATCTGATGAGCAACCGCCTCACTGTTTGCCTCTGCGGTATCTTTTACCCGAATGGCCTGTTGATCAACATCCATCGTAGTGCGACTGACAGAACGGATCAGCTCGGCAATCCGATCGGTCATGCTATTGAATTCAGTTGTCAGCTCGCCAAGTTCATCTCTGTTGCTCAGCTCTATGTGCGTTGTCATATCTCCGGCAGCTACACTACGGGCCGCACCTGTAAAGCGGTTAATAGCCGTGCGAACCGACATAAAGAAACCAATATACAGATAGACAACAAACAGAAGCACTGCCACCAGTGATCCGACGATAATACGCCGCTGGCTGATTTCATCATTCAGGCGCGATACTAGATTACCCCGAATAACACTAAACAATTCTACTGCCAGATCATCATAAAGCGCCAGTTCTGCCGTAATAATACTGTCGTACTCCGTCCATGGAAGCTCCATTCGAAATGGCGTAATGATGTTCACATCTAATGCTTCCTGGGCCACTAACAGGCTTTTACCGACCCGGTGAACTGTGTTTTCTGCGGCTTTGGCTAATTCAGGGGATGCGTCCAGAGCGACCGTAAGTGCTGATGTTAGTAGTGGCTCGCGATTTGTCAGTTGGTCAAACAAACCATTCAACAGTTCGCTCAGACTGCTGCCCAACTGCCCATCAATAAGTGCATAGATGCCGTAGGACCGTGCCCGCCCCATGGTGTTGCGCGCTTCCGGCAGCGACTCCTGAAGCAAACCAAGAAGTAATTGATTCTCTCTGGAGGTCTCCTGCCCAAGTCCCGAGATTTGGATCGTTGCTGACATCAGGGCTGACACTTTTTGCACAAACTCATTGTAATACCTGAACTGCGGATCAATATTTACCTGATAGGTATCGCTGGACCGCAGGGTTTCCCATTCGCGCTGCAAACTGATCACCTGCTCTTCCCAAGTGCCAGAGACATCAAACGACCGCCTTTTTTCGGTCAGAGTGTCGAATGTACGATCTATTTCGGCCACTGCTCTTTCGTAGGCAACTTGCAGCCCAGCTTCGCTGGTCATGATGGCAGGTGCACGATAGTCACGATAATCCATTGAAGAAGACAGCAGGTGCTCGACGTTTTTCAGCTGCTCAAGCCCCTCAACACCCCGGGTCATGGTTTGTACAGACCGGTTAAGCTCAGACATCACCAGCCAGGACAGGCCGCCGATTGGAAGCAAAAACAAAATGCTGATCAGGCTGAACTTATACACCATGGGCAGCCGATTCATCAGTACTATGGCGGGATTAATTAAATGTTTCACCGTTACCCCTCTCGCTGCAGCCTCAAGAACTGAATGTTCGTTCTCTTATTATATTGTCGCTCGATATATTAAAAACTCGAGCATCATTTGTTGTTGAAATGTAACTATTCTGTACACATACCTTCAAGCCAATCCCGAGATCACCAGAAGTGCCAGTACGCAAATCCAAACCAGCATACTCCGGTTAAGCAGGTCTCTGACGGCATTTAAGCTACGGCCCCCAAAGTCAGTCCACTCATCTGGATGAATACTCGAAAACCTCTCAGGATCCAGCGCATACCCGGTTAACGACCCTTTCGCAGAAATCATTAGAATTTCTTCTGTCTTTTTCCTTATTTTACGACGCATTAACCGCATATCATGAAGCCAGCCCGCAAGATCACCCGCAACGCCAAATGTCAGGGATAACAGCCAGGCCGGCACCCGGGCCATCCACTCCAGCAGTTGCAAATACCGCGGCCTTGCTGCTGCCTGCGGCCACTGAGCTGAAAGAGCGACAAGGCCCCGGGCCAGAATAGCAAACCCAATACCACCTGCCACATACCAAAAGCCAATCAAAAAAAAGCGCTGGAAAACTGTCAGCATTAAAGTTCTCAACAAAGATAAATGCATGATTTCCGGAGACAGCGCCGTGCCCCTGCTCTCGATTGGCAGCTTGTTTTGAACATGGTGCCAGGCGGCCTGCATATCGCCGCGCTGCCAGGCATTAATATAGGCCAACAATGGCTGTCGCCAACCCGGCATGCCCATTAATAAAACCAGAATCAGACACTCCAGGGGGTAACCCGCTATCCGCCACCCCATGCTCTCGAGTAAATAAACACCTGATCCAACACCAAGCGCGGGCAGGATGATCAATGCAAGCCCTGTTCTGGTTCTGGCTTCCTGGCCTGCTTCGACGGTCGCGGCCCGATGGAACCACTGCTGCCAGAGCTTATCACCAGAAAACGTGTCGAGTGCATCAAGACGTCGACGCAAAAGATAGGCTAACAGGAAGACTATCAGAACCATTTAGATACCTCCCGGCTCTGACGCTATTCCGGCCAAGAGCATTCTGAAATGCGCCCAGTCAAATGAAGGACCCGGGTCGGTTTTTCGTCCGGGGGCAATATCACAATGGCCGACCAGTCGCTCATGGGTAATCTCTGGCCAGGCCGCCATAATCATTCGTGTTGCCGTAGCCAAAGACTGGTACTGGGCGTCGGTATAAGGAATTTCATCAGTACCTTCCAGTTCAATGCCAATTGAGAAGTCATTGCACTCCTGCTCACCGCAGAAACTGGAGCGCCCGGCATGCCAGGCTTTTTCCAACAGGCTGACAAACTGAACCATTGAGCCATCTCGCTTGATCAGCAAGTGTGCGGAAACCTGCATCGTGGCAATAGTTTCGAAATAAGGGTGCTCAGCAGGATCCAGCCGATTGCAGAAAAAGTCCTCAACCCACTGGCCACCAAACTGGCCAGGGGGCAAGCTGATGTTATGAACAACTAATAAACTGATAGAGGTGTGGTCTGGCCGGGGGCCAAAATTCGGAGACGCAAACCAGCGGGAACCGGGCATCCTGCCGGTAGCTCGAAGGATATCTGTTTGGCTGGGTTCAGTTTCGGACAAAGCAAATCCAAAATTATCAGGGCGTTAGAGCACGCCCTGATTGAAACACAAACTTGTCGGAGTTGCTATATTTTCAGTCTTTGCGGCTGTTGCGGAGATTATCAATAATAGATTCGAGAGCACGGTCAAAAATCAGACCATCATCCAGTACAGTAATTGCACCCTCCGCCATAGCGGCGCCCAGTTCATTACGATAGTACTCGGCAACTTTGGCGCCACTTCGATTAACAAAAATGTACTTGCCGGTCGCTTTTATAAAGGCCGCCAGTTTGCACCGGATTTTGTTGTCCTCTTTCGCCAGTTCAATCCAGGAGCCGACACGCAGAGCATCTGCACGAACGAGCCATTCTTGTGACACGGCCACAATGGGTTCTGCAATGGCCTCATCTGTCGGTACTGTGATCTCAGGAGCGTCGTCAGATTCTGTACGCTGCGCCTGCTGCTTCCCAGCGATGATCTCAGTGCCCGGCCCATCATCCGGCTCACCATCAGTGTCAGGGCTGGCAGAGCCGGCTTCCAGCAATTCCGGTGCCTTGGTCAGATCAACAACATCACTGGGGCCTTCTTCCAGTATATCGGTAGCTGGCACAGTGCGAGGTGATGATGAAACCAATCGCTGAAAGACATCAACATGTGCAAGTTCCAAATCCCGTATAGCTGCGTCCGTGGCAAACGGATCCCAGGAGATCTCCTGCAGCGCCTTGCGCAATTCATCAACAATTGAAGGAATTGATCGCAGCAGGTCACTTCGGGTGGTTTCGGTGACAGGCGTCGGATCAACACTCCAAATCAGTTGCTCAGTGAGTTTGCTGGCGGTTACCCATTGTTCGCTTTCTTCGCCCTCGCGCAGCACAACCCACTGCAGATACCGACTCCAGGCTTCGTTAAGAATCTGGACGACGGGCTCCGGCACTTCCCGGCCCTGCAGTTGTTCACTCACCAGGCTCTCTGCTGCTGCCAGTGCCCGCTCCTGCCGGGCGCGGCCTTCTTCGGCATCGCGAAGGCGCTGCTCAACCAGTTCCCGGCGACGCTGATCAAGGTCCATAAAGTGCTGGAAATCTTTCAGTAGCTCCTCGAACAAGTCAACATTATCGGTAAACTCATTCAGGATCCGATCAACAACGGATTCAATCTTTTCCAGTAGTGGGTCACGCTGGCCGGCCCGCTTTTCACTCCAGCCAATGGCAGAAAGCGCCATTTCATTGAGTAATTTACGTACCGGGTGACCACCACGGTTGAAGAAATTCTGATCGCTCAGGGCAACTTTAAGCACAGGAATCTGTAGCCGGCCAATCAGAGTTTTTACCACCGGATGCAGGTGACGATCTTCAAGAATAAAATCAAACAGCATGGCAACCAGATTAATAACATCGTTATCTACCTGTGCCACATTGAACGACTTACCGTTTGTCCTTGTCAGAATGGACTTGAGCTGATCATGAAGAGTAATCACCTGGTGCCCGCCCCGGCCGTTAGCGGCGGACTGCATTTCACTTAACCGGGCCATAAGATGGCCAGTATTGATATAGCCTTCACTGTAACCTTCGGCCGCTGAACTGCTTTGATTCGTGCTGGCATCTGCATGTAGCAGTGCACTTAACTCCGAGAATGTTGGTTGCGGGCCAGTGGCGTCACCCTCACCTCCTGATTCGGTTACACGCGTTCCGCCCAGAGCCGACGGAGAAACGGCTCCACTTGTCGGGCTTTGGCCTGAGCGCGCGTGTTTTACAGGTGGACGTTTCATATCTGGCAATACACCTTCAGCAATAAGTATGCGATTGGCCTCTTTGTAAAATTCACCCAACGTATCTGCCAATAATCGATCAAATAACTTGAGCACCACCAGCTTCGCACGGATGTCGATTTCAAGATCTGCACTGGCAACTGCGACACCACCGCAAATAACTTCCGGGCTCAACGGCATCTGGCTGTCGGTTAACTGTGCTTGCGGTACAAGGTGATTTACCCGCAACGTAAGTAATTGGATAGGCTCGGCATATTGACTGCGAAGCTTGCTTATCAAGCTGTCTATGGCCAACTGCTGCTCTACCTGCGAGTGATCCAGCAGGGTGAGAGAGTCCTGATCTACTTCATCGAGTGCCCCCCGGGATAGTTGGGCCTGGGGCTGGAATCGGCCAATATCATTAAAGGCCTGGCTTACGTACTGCAATACGGTAACAACAGTTGCCTTGCGACGGAGACGTAATTCGCGCATGGCATCGAAGTAGGCGGCCTGATCTACGTTTGAACCGGCACGATCGGCCAGCTCAAACAGTGCGTCATCTGCACGGTCAAGGAAACTGGCCAGTACCGCTTTCAGCGACTGACCCGATGCGTCTCGCAGCCGGATCATTGCCGGCACCAGTGAAAACCGTTGGGGTGGCTTCTGGCCCGAGAAACTGACAACTTTGTTATCTTGCGCCATAAAAGTCCTCCAAGTCCTGCTACGGAAATCTCCGCAGTCTTTTCTAACTTAATTAACATCATACGAGCTGTGCGCGTCAGCTTGTGTCAGATTTTGTCACCTTTTGTGTAGATCGGACTTCAGTCACACTTTAGCAGACCCCAGAATCATGTTTGGTGAATCCGCGCCGGGCCTATAGAATCGTGCTGGTAATTATTCTTCACTCTGAAATGATCGGATCCTTCATCATGATTTCTGCAGAATTGCTTCGCCAGTCCCGAGTTGAAAATGTTGCACAGAGCCTGCGCGAGGATATAGGCGATGGCGATATTACCGCCCGATTAATTCCTGTCGATAAGTTTGTCACCGGCCACGTGATTACGCGTGAGCAGGCAACCGTAGCCGGGCGCAAATGGGTTGATGAGGTTTTTCGCCAGGTTGACCCAACGGTTAAACTGGACTGGCAGGTACAGGATGGTGACACGGTTTCAGCAAATCAGGTTCTGTTTCGGATGGAAGGCCGGGCGCGGAGTTTGTTAACTGCTGAGCGCTCGGCTCTGAACTGGCTGCAGACGATGTCTGGCGTAGCAACTACCTGCGCGGCCTACGCCAGAAAGGTGTCTCACACCAACGTCCACCTTCTGGACACCCGAAAAACAATCCCTGGCCTGCGCCTGGCGTTAAAGTATGCGGTAACTTGTGGTGGTTGCTACAACCATCGCATTGGCCTGTGGGACGCGTTTCTTATCAAGGAAAACCATATTGCCGCTTGCGGCTCTATTGCCAGGGCGGTTGAAGAAGCGCGCCGTGTAGCACCAGACAAACCGGTTGAAGTTGAAACGGAAAATCTGGATGAGCTGAACCAGGCGCTGAGTGCCGGTGCAGATATTATTATGCTGGATGAGTTCTCACTGGAGGATTTGCGCGCCGCCGTAGCCCTGAATAATGGCAGAGCGAAACTGGAGGCCTCCGGAAACATTACCGCCGATACCCTGGCACCCATAGCGGAAACCGGAGTGAATTATATTTCCATTGGTGCATTGACTAAAAATATCAGAG
>DATJDA010000368.1:0-6769 GCA_035497695.1 Marinobacter sp.
TGGCCAGCCAGTGAAGGAAACCGTTAGCAAGGATCAGAATATCAATGCCTTGAACCGTGAACTTAACCTTACGTGGACCAGCTTACTGCCTACAGGCAACAAGGTCACTGAGGGACATTGGTTCACACCCGGTGAAAAACAGGGTGTATCTGTTGAATCTCAGTTGGCGGAGCGCCTGAACTTGTCGCTGGGAGACAAGCTCACCTTCACCATTGGTTCCGAAAAAGTAACTGAGCCGGTCACCAGTATCCGCACTGTTCAGTGGGACAGCATGAAGCCTAATTTCTATATGGTTTTCCCTCCCGATGGTGGGCTAACGGGCATGCCGGCCACCTGGATTACCAGCTTCTATCTTCCTGCTGATCAGAAAAACGCACTTAATGAATTCTCACACCGGTTTCCAACCATTTCAGTGCTTGAGGTTGATACGATTATTGAGCGAATTCAACAGATTGTGCTGCAGGTAACTCAGGCTATCGAAGCTATTCTCGCACTGATTCTTGCCGCGGCGCTGGTCGTTATGGCGGCTGTTATCAGTGCCACCCTGCGTGATCGCCAACGAGAAGGCGCTTTGTTGCGAACACTGGGAGGGCGCCAGTCACTGCTGGTTCGCAGCACCATGCTGGAGTTTGCATTACTGGGTGGTTTCTCCGGATTACTTGGTGTTGCTGCTGCGGAAGCCGCTGTGTGGGCGCTTCAGTTCCGGATGTTTGAGGGGAATTTTGGCTGGCACTGGCAGGTCATTCTTCCGATCCCGGTGATCAGCGCCGTCGTGCTGTCTCTGTTTGGTCGGTGGCAGTTGCGGCCTGTTTTGAGTGTGTCACCGATGCTGTTGTTGCGGAGGCTGGAATAGCTCAGGCTGTTTCAGCGGTGTACTACCGATAGTTGGCAAGAATAGCGTCCAGCTCTCCATTTCTGCGGATAAGCGCGAGCTCAGTATTGAATGCGTCAGCAAATTCCTTCCATTCTTTTCTGAGCATAATAGAGAAGCCGTACTGGCTGATGCTGTTGGTGGATATAATAAACTTCTCCTGCAGTCCTTCATTTCTCAGAAACCACTGGCCAACCAAGCGGTCGGCAACAGCCGCGTCAAACTGATTACCATGCAGGGTAAATATGAACATTTCACGATCTCGTGAGGCATCAAAACGCTTGATGAGACCTTTTTCGAAATAGGGTTCCAGTGCAGGGTAATAGTAGCCGAGGCGCGTCACCAGAGTGGTTGAGATCAGATCTTCTGGAGATTCGTAGCTGATGGCAGAGTCCCGTGGTGTGAAGAACACTTCTTCAATGTTAACAATCGGGTCGGTAAACAGATAATTTTCAGGGTGTTCTGTCCACTCCCTTGCTCTGGCTGTGCCATCGACCCGGCCTTCCAACAGCATCTGATCAATACGCTTGCGGGGAATTTTCTCCGCTACCAACGTATAACCTAATCGTTCTGACACCAGTGATACTACATCCCATACGATGCCCGAGGGATGGGATCCGTCAACAATCAGATATGGAGGGTAGCCATTGGGAGAAATGTTGAAATGAAAGATTTTGTTCGGGGTGCCGGCCACGCCTGGTGGCACACATGCGAATGACAAAACCAAAGCAAGAACGATGGAAAGGGGTAACCAGCGGGATGTTTGCCTTGTCATACTACTGAACTCTGATAAAAGCTGAATAATGAACTGGCCGCATCCCTGCAGAATACCGCTGATTGTTACCGGTTTCTTCGCCGAGTTCAAGATTCAGATCAGTTCAGTCACTAAGCCCACGCGCGCCGCAGCACAGTGCGTGCGTCTGCCAGGGTAACTTCTTTTGGATTAAACATAATGGAGCCATCATCCAGTGCCGCTTTGGCAATCAGGTCAAGCTGGCTTTCCAGAACCTTGCCTGTTTCTCTCAATGTGCGGGGTAGCTGACAACGCTTATACAGCGCATCTCTGAGTTTGCGGATGGCGGAAATGCTCGCCTCAGCTCTTCGGCTGGACGGTGTTGCAGAATACACTTCCGGACCCTCAAGGTATAATAGCAATTCACCAAGGGGCTCACGAATGGTTTCCAGGTTGTACTCAAGTACGTACGGCAAATAAAGACTCATGCATAGCCCATGGGGCAGGTGACAGATTGCACCCGTGGCGTGGCCAAGGGAATGCACCAGCCCCACCATCGAGTTTGAAAAGGCAATGCCGGCCATTGTAGAGGCTTCCGCCAGATCCAGGCGTCCATTTGTATCCTTCGGATTGTCCATTACTTTCAACAGCGAGGTGCTGATTTTCTTTATTGCAGCAGCTGCGTAGGCGTCACTTAATGGGTTCTTCGCAATACAGGTAAACGATTCCGTAGCATGGGTGAGCGCATCCATCGCGGTCGCTGCCGTGATGTGAGGGGGCAGTGTCAGGGTCATCCGCGGATCAATAATTGCAGCATTGGGCAGCAGGAAGGGCGAACTGAAAGGCAGCTTTACACTTTTGGCTTCATCAGTAATCACCGCTACCGAGGTTACTTCAGAACCGGTACCCGCTGTTGTTGGCACGACAAAAAATGGCTTGAGTGCTTTCTTGATGATGCCTGAGCCTGTGTACTTGGCAACATCGTCACCGCCCTCTGACACCAGAATGTTAACGGCCTTCCCTGTGTCGATTGCAGACCCACCACCGACGGCTATGATAGAATCACACTTCTCCTTACGATAAATCCCGGCAATTGCCCGTACCACGGTTGTTGAGGAGTCTGGTGGTACGTCATCATAAATACTGACTATTTCAATGCCACTTTCCTCGCAGGCAGCAATAACCGGATCAAGTAACCCGGCCGCACGGACACCCTTGTCCGTTATAATCATTGGCCGTTTCGCTGCCAGCGCCGTCAACTCGTAAGGGATGTGTTCCAGTGCAGCCTTGCCGGCGATAACCTTTACTGGGCAGAAGAATTCATAATATTTGCTAGTCATTACGCTTTCACCGTTTCAACAAAGTTGGTCGCAACTTTCAGATAAATTCTGGCTGCGCTAATCATTTTCTGAGGCAGGCGCAGGCTCTCCGGGTATTCTTTTACGGCTCGTTTGGCGATCAGCTTGGGTAATATAAACGTCTCAAGCCGGTTAAGTATGCGAGTCATACGGACTGCGTAGCTTATGTCGCCATCAACCAGCATCCGGTCGTTGGCGAACGCCTGTGAGGTCTTTTCCTGGAATGAAAGTACCAGAAAGGCATGGGCGATGTGTTTAAATTGAATTGACACATCCACAGAGCGGGGCGCCGATTCGCCATGGTAATGAAACCGGCCCTGGCCAGTATGTTCCACAATGAGTCGTGGGCCGCTGGGCATAACCATCATCTCGAACAGAAAACCCTCTGGCAAAACGAGAGCTTCCTCCTGAACATCAGCATCCACTTCGCTGACTGCCTGCAAAGCACGCCCCATTACCTGGAACATCAACTCCACGTACAAACGCCGAGCGTGCAGTGCCATCGGTTGGATACGTTTAGCTAACATGGCCATCATCCACTTTTGATTGGTGTTAACCGAGTTTTAGAGTTTTTGCTCTAAATGTCAATGTAAGTGGTGACAGTATTTTTGCGTCAGCCGGGCAACTCGAGTGCGTTTGACCCAAAAAAAACCGGGGTATATGCTCCCCGGCCTTTTTTATGTAGTTGTAGGATATGAGTTATTGGGTTAATTGGGCCAGTTTTGCTTTGGCTTCTTCTCCAATTTTCCCGCCGGCTTCTGCGGCTGTTTTGTAGTAGGTAATAGCCTGGTTTCGCTGATTTTGTTTCACTGCAATATCGCCAAGGCGTAAAAATGCTATAGAGGTAGGCACTGCCTGATTAGCACGAGTCAGATTGTCCCGGGCTTTATTCAGATTGTTCAGTGCAAGTGCATTCAGGCCACTATAAAGGCGGTATACAAACATCTCCGGGTACAAGGATGTCGCTTTATCAAAATCGGCTGCAGCTTTTTTGAGCTCTTTCTGATGTTCATGGATTCTTCCGCGAAGGGCGTAGAACATGGCTTCATCCGGTTCTATACGGATAGCTTCGTTGATCTTTTCCAGAGCAGCTTTCATGTTGTCTTTTGACGCCAGTTTCAGGGCTTCGTCGTGGGCGTCGTAGGCGGGTTGAAGCCTGTGCAGAATGGCGGTTTTCTTCTTATAGACATCTGCACCACGATAACCACCATGGCCTAACTTGTTTGCCAGTTTAAGGTTTTCGTGTACCCGCTTACCGGAGGGTGGGTGAGTTGCAAGAAGGCCCTGAATAAAATTGCTGTCTTGCCCTTCGGATAACTTCACGAATAGTTGCTGCAACTCAACGGCGGCGTCTGGATCATAGCCCGCCTTTTTCATATAAACGATGCCGTAATGATCAGATTCCAACTCGTCACTCTGGCCGTACTGAGCCAGTGTAAGTTGTGCGCCCAGGGCGGCACCGCCCATTAGAAGGCCGGCCCACTCGTTATCGGTAACAGCCATGCCGAGTACCCCGACACCAAGACTGATGGCCTGGGCTTTTTGCATTCGCTGAACACTGTGCCGGGCTGCTGCGTGGACAATTTCATGGCCAAGCACTGCTGCCAACTGAGCTTCATCGTCCAGATGGGTCAGCAGGCCCCGGTTTATTGCTATCTTACCTCCCGGCAAGGCCCAGGCGTTTGGAATGCTGCTGTTTAACACCACGAACTCATAGGGCAGGTCAGGACGGGCACTGACTTTGGCGAGTTTTTCACCTACTGACCGAACGTAAAGCGTAAGCTCCGGATCCAGGTAGAATTGCCCCCCCTGAGTTTGCTGAGAAGGTATGTATTGCTCCTCTCCAATGGCCAGTTCCTGACTCTCAGGAATCAACGACAGTTGTTTTTTCCCCGTTACCGGATTTACCGAGCAACCGATCAGTAACAAAAAAAACATTGTCGCCACAAAGCCGCGTAGCAAAGCTGGGTGTTTCACGCTTATCTCCTGTTGGTGGGTCTTACTAAAGTATCATTACTCGAACCTGCCCGGCATTAAATACAGGCATTATTAAGTGGTTGCACAGGTGTCTTCACCGGCTGAGTGGAGCGCCGTTCTGCCTTGGCGTATTATAGGTAAAATTTTCCGTCATTCCTGTTTTGTTTCCGCAATAAAAGGTCTTTCATGGGTAAGAGCTCTGAATCTGATGAATTACGCATGGACTGTGTAACCCGGTTTATCGGAACACTGAACCAGGCCAGAGCGCTGGGTTTGTCTGCCGTTGAGGCAAGCAAGAACAGGCTCATACTGTGTCTTCCTTATAGCGATCTTATTATTGGCAATCCAGACACCGGAGTTATTCACGGTGGTGCTATTACAACGCTCATGGATACCGCATCCGGATCAGTTATTTTGTGTGCGTTAGATGATTTTGAGCTTTGCCCAACACTGGATCTCCGGGTTGATTATATGCGCCCGGCAGAGCCTCATAAGCCCGTGTACGCAAGGGCCGAGGCGTATAAGATCACCCGCAATATTATTTTCACCCGATGCCAGGCCTATCAGGATGGGGGCGAAACCATTGCCAACTGTGTGGGAACCTTTATGCGTATTGGCGCAGAGGCATCCCCCAAGGCGTACCGGGATCTGATTTCAGGTAAAACCAAATGACCGATCTGGAGATAATTCGCTATACCCGGGAGTCTGGTGATTTTTCCCGCATGCTGGAAAGCATTCCCTACGCCGGGTGGATTGGGGTTACCTGTGAGCGTTTTGGAGATGACCTGATCTTTCGGTTGCCTGCAAAAGAGCAGAATCTGGGTAATCCGATACTGCCCGCTATTCACGGTGGTGTCATTGGTGGCTTCATGGAAATATCGGCAGCTATTTACCTGATGATGTCTCAGGAAAGCATGCGCATGCCACGCATTGTGGATTTTTCTCTGGATTATCTGCGCGCTGGCCTGAATCGCGAGAGCTACGCTGAGTGCCGGTTAACCCGGCAAGGTAATCGTGTTGCTAATGTTATTATCACCGCATGGCAAAAATCACGTTCTGAACCAATTGCCATTGCTCGTGCACATTTCCTGTTAGAAGACTGAGTTATCACCTGTCAGGGGCTTGAAATGCCCCTGCATGCCCCCATTTTTGCTGCAAGCATTGAGTTTTGCATTTTTTTCAAAGGTCTTTGAATTAATTCAGGAGAGTTATACGCCATGACGGTAGAGTCAAAAAAAGAGACGCTTGGTTTTCAGACAGAAGTAAAACAACTGCTTCATCTGATGATCCACTCCCTCTATTCCAATAAGGAAATCTTCCTTCGTGAGCTGATTTCCAACGCCTCCGACGCCGAGGATAAATTACGCTTTGCCGCTCTGAAAGATGACAGTCTTTATGAGGGTGATACGGAGTTAAATATTCGCCTGGCGTACGATAAAAAAGCGAATACCGTTACCCTGACGGACAACGGTATTGGTATGAGCCGTGACGACGTTATTCAGAATCTGGGCACCATTGCCCGTTCGGGCACGGCTGAATTTTTGAAGCAACTTTCCGGCGATGAGAAGAAAGACAGCCATCTGATTGGCCAGTTTGGTGTTGGTTTTTACTCAGCGTTTATTGTCGCAGACAAGGTAGAAGTGCTTAGTCGTCGTGCAGGAACGCCGGCAGAAGAAGGGGTTCGCTGGGAGTCTGCAGGTGATGGTGAGTTCACGATTGAGCAAATAGAGCGTAAGCAGCGTGGCACTGAGATTGTTCTCCATCTCAAGAAAGACGCCACAGAGTTTGCTGATGGCTACCGTTTGCGTAATCTGGTGAAAAAGTATTCAG
>DATJDA010000369.1:0-5227 GCA_035497695.1 Marinobacter sp.
CTCAGGAGGTCCGGCGGCAAGGTGTTACGGTCAGTAAGCAGACCGGCAACATGCTGATGGGTATCAATCTGGTGTCAGACCGACCCGAGCTGGACGCGGTTTTTTTAAGTAACTACGCCTCCAGCAATCTGATTGAGGAGCTTGGCCGGGTACCCGGTGTTGCATCTGCTGAAGTTATGGGTGCAAAAGACTACAGCATGCGCATCTGGCTCGATCCCCGAAGGATGAAATCGTTGCGGGTTACCGTGGCAGAGATCGTTTCCGCGCTGCAGGAACAGAACCAGATAGTTGCAGCAGGCAAGCTGGGGCAGGCCCCTGTGCCCGACGGCCAGCAGTTCGTTTACAGCATCCAGAGCAAAGAGCAGTTATCCGATCCTGATGAGTTTGCCCAAATGATTATCCGGGCAAAACCGGACGGTGGATTTCTGCGCCTTAACGATGTGGCACGTATAGAATTGGGGACGCGATCTTACACCTCAACGGCAAAGCTGAACAATCAGGATACGGCGTTTATTGTGATCTATCAGCTACCGGATGCCAACGCACTGGAAGTCGCCGGCAAGGTAAAAGAGGCTGTTGAGGAGTTTGCCCGGAGTTTCCCTGACGGTGTCACGCATGGCGTACTGTTTGATTCTACCAAGTTCATCAGTCAGTCAATCAGAGAGGTTGTGATCACGCTGGTTCAGGCCATCGCACTGGTCATTCTGGTGGTCTTTCTGTTCCTGCAAAACTGGCGCGCCACCCTGGTGCCCGCCATTGCCATCCCCGTTTCACTTATCGGCACTTTTGCGATTATGGCGGTGATGGGTTATTCGATAAACATCATCACCTTGTTTGGCTTGGTGCTTGCGATCGGCATTGTTGTGGACGATGCCATTGTGGTTGTGGAGAACGTTGAGCGCATCCTGCAAGAGGAAAAGCTGCCCATCAAAGAAGCAGTTAACAAGGCTATGGAGCAGGTGACGGGGCCGATTATCGCAACGACCCTTGTTCTGCTGGCGGTGTTTGTACCCGTAGCCTTTATGCCGGGAATAACCGGCAGGCTTTGATTATCGCTTACAGGACAATCTGGGTCGTAATGTTTCCGAACTGACTCAGGTAATGAACGGATTGATCTTTGAGGCAAACCAGCGTGAAGAGTTGTCGAGGGTATACAGTACCTATCGGGCCAACATTCCCCAGTACCTGCTGGAGGTAGATCGGAACAAGGCCAAGGTGCTGGGTATCCAGTTGACCGATATTTTCTCAACATTGCAGGCCCAGCTTGGCTCACTGTATGTGAATGATTTCACCCGCTTCGGCAAAAACTATCGGGTACAACTGCAGGCTGAGGGCCAGTTCCGACAGGGGCCAGAAGATCTGTCCTATTACTCTGTCCGTAATCGGGACGGTGACATGGTGCCGCTATCCACACTGGCTACGCTGAAACCGGTTCTTGGGCCTTCGAGTATTGCGCATTTCAATCTGAAAAGGTCGGTCACGATCTCCGGGGAAGCAGCCGCCGGATTTGCCAGTGGTGATGCCATTAATGCGATGACGCAGTTATCAAAACAGCTGCCACAGGGTTACGCGTTCAGTTGGTCCGGACAGAGCCTGCAGGAAATACAGGCGGGTAATCTGGCTATCGTGATTTTCCTGCTGGCCATTGTGTTTGTGTATTTGTTTCTGGTTGCTCAATATGAGAGCTGGGCACTGCCGTTCGCGGTTATTGGCGCGGTACCCATTGCCATTTTTGGCGCTCTTGCCGGCTTGTGGTTAACCGAGCTTGCCAACAATATTTATGCTCAGGTGGGGTTGGTTCTGTTGATCGGGCTTTCTACCAAAACGGCTATTCTGATTGTGGAGTTTGCAATACAGTTGCGCAAATCCGGAGTGAGTGCAGCGGAGGCGGCGGGCAAGGCCGCTGTGCTGCGCTTCAGAGCGGTTCTGATGACCGCTCTGTCCTTCGTGCTTGGTGTTCTTCCGTTGGTGTTTGCCACCGGTGCTGGTGCGGGCAGCCGCGTCAGCCTGGGTGTTACCGTTCTGAGCGGTATGGTGGCAGCGACAGTTCTGGGTACACTTCTGGTGCCTGTTTTTTATAAGTGGGTACAGACACTTCGGGACCGCAAGGAGGCGTAATTCTCCCGGTCAGGAAAGGCGGCGACTGCGCCGCCTCTTGTCGCTCCGGCGCATGACGTACCAGGCCACAAACGCAACCAGCGATACCGCGAGAATTATCAGCGCAGCCAGAGCGTTAATCTTTGGTGATACCCCCATGCGCACCGACGAGAACACCACCATCGGCAATGTGGTGGAGCCGGGGCCGGAAACGAAGCTGGCGATAACAAGGTCATCCAGTGACAGCGTAAACGCCAGCAGCCAGCCGGATACCAGGGCGGGGGAGATCACCGGTAGAGTTACCACAAAAAATGTTTTCAGCGGCGTACAGCCAAGGTCCATTGCGGCCTCTTCAATAGAGCGGTCTACTTCCTGAAGTCGCGCACTCACTACTACAGCGACATAAGCGCTACAGAAGGTGGTGTGCGCAATCCAGATTGTTGCCATGCCACGGTCTGCGGGCCAGCCGGTTAATTCGGCCAACTGCACAAACAGCAGCAACAGTGACAGGCCGGTGATGACTTCTGGCATTACCAGTGGCGCGGTAATCATTGCCGACAGAAAGTTACGCCCACGCATGCGCCTGAACCGGGTAACGACGAACGCACACAAGGTGCCCAGGCATACGGCCATGCTGGCCGCATAGAAGGCGATCTTCAGGCTCATCCACACCGCCGACAGTATTTGCTGATCCTCAAACAACGCGCTGTACCAGTGGGTGGAAAAGCCAGCCCAAACAGAGACCAGCCGTGAGGCGTTGAACGAATACACGATCAACACAAACATCGGCAGGTATAAAAACAGTAGCCCCAGAACCAGCATGAGTTTTGAGAAGCTGATGCCACGCGTATTAACCATTTTTCAGCATCTCCCGGCTCTGGAAGCGATGAAACAACACAATTGGGATTAACAGCAGTGCCAGCATGACGGTTGCCAGAGCAGACGCCACCGGCCAGTCGCGGTTGTTGAAAAACTCTTCCCACAGTACTTTGCCGATCATCAGGGTATCCGGGCCGCCCAACAATTCCGGAATCACAAACTCACCCACGGCAGGAATAAATACCAGCATGCAGCCCGCAAGAATCCCGGCTTTGGACAGGGGCAGGGTGATCGCCCAGAAGGTTGTCAGGCTTCGGCAACCAAGATCGGATGCAGCTTCCAGCAGGCGCACATCCAGCTTGACCAGATTGGTGTAAATGGGCAGCACCATGAATGGCAGGTAGGCGTATGTGATGCCCAGAATCACCGCGAAATTGGTATTCAGCAGTTTCAGTGGCTCGTCGATCAGCCCCAGCCATGCCAGAAAACTGTTCAACAGCCCCTGGTTCCCAAGGATGCCCATCCAGGCATAAACCCGGATCAGAAATGACGTCCAGGACGGCAGCATAACCATCAGCAGAAACACCAGTTGCCAGTGTTTGGGTGCCCGGGCCATGGCGTAGGCCATGGGGTAACCAATCAGCAGACAGGCAACCGTGGCAATGAATGCGGTTTTTACCGAGCCCCAGTAGGCCGCAACGTAAAGGCTGTCTGATAACAGGAACAGGTAGTTGCCAAAGTTCACCACCACAGACAGTGTATTGTCCACAAACCGGAACACCGGCTCGTACGGCGGAATGGCCATTACTGCCGATGTCAGGCTGATTTTCAGAATCAGTGCGAAAGGCAGCAGGAAGAAAAACAGCAGCCAGGTAAACGGAATGCCAAACAGCACCCGACGATGAAACAGCACAGCCCGTGCCCGCTCAACAAAGGGAGTGGTGATCAGTTTTCGATTCACGGCATCAGTTCCAAAGCAGAATAGGACTGGACGCTTCCCAGGAGACAAATACCGTGTCGCCCCAGGTTGGACGCTCGCCACGGCGCTCTACGTTCGCCATGGTTGCCTGCACTCGTTTGCCGCTTGCCAGCTTTACGTAGTAGGAGGTGATATCTCCCAAATACGCGATATTATCGACCGTTCCCGTGCTCCAGTTAGTGTCCCCTTCCGGCTTTTCAGGCGTGATGTAAATCTTCTCGGGGCGCAGCGCGATCAGGGTCTCGGTGTCTTCTGCCGACGTGGTAACACCACGGTCAATAAACACCGGTGCATCGAGCAGTGCACTGCTCAGCAGGATGCTGTCCGGATTGTCTTCCAGAATATTGGCCTCAAAGATGTTCACCGAACCAATAAACTCTGCTGTCATGCGGCTATTCGGGCTCTCATAAATATCAATGGGTGAGCCCACCTGGGCAATGCGGCCGAACGACATGATGGCAATCCGGCTGGCCATGGTCATGGCTTCTTCCTGGTCGTGGGTGACCATCAGGCAAGTCGCGCCCACTTTTTCCAGGATGTCTCCCAGCTCAAGTTGCATTTCGGTCCGCAGCTTTTTATCAAGTGCACCCATGGGCTCATCGAGAAGTAACAGCTTGGGGCGTTTTGCCAATGAGCGAGCCAACGCGACGCGCTGTTGCTGGCCACCGGAAAGTTGCTGGGGCCGGCGCTTGGCATAGGGCTCCATCTTTACCAGTTTGAGCATGGCCGCTACCCGATCGCGGATCTCGGCTTTTGGCAGTTTGTCCTGTTTCAGGCCCATGGCAATGTTCTGCTCTACCGTCATGTGCGGGAACAGGGCGTAGGACTGAAACATCATATTGGTGGGCCGCAGGTATGGTGGCAGGCTGCTGATATCCTGGCCATCCAGTACAATCCGGCCACTGTCTGGCGTTTCGAAGCCGGCCAGCATACGCAGCAATGTCGACTTACCAGAGCCGGAACCACCTAACAGCGCAAATATCTCGCCCTTGTAGATGTCCAGACTTACGTCGTCTACTGCAAGGGTGCTGTCAAAGCTTTTGGAAATGCCACGGATGCTGAGTAAAACCTCCGCTTGCGCGGAGGTTTTGATATCGTTAGCCACCCTTAGCGACCAGACTTCACGCTGGTCCAGGTACGGGTCATCAAACGCTGTGCATCCTGAGGCCGGCCTTCCATGACGTACAAGTTCTTCATCACGTCATCGGTTGGGTAAATGCTGGTGTCCTCAAGAATCTCTGCGTTCACAAACTTGTCTGCTGCCTTGTTGGGGTTGGCGTACCAGACAAAGTTAGTGATATCGGCAATAATTTCCGGCTTCATCAGGAAGTT
>DATJDA010000370.1:0-1982 GCA_035497695.1 Marinobacter sp.
CACCTTTGATACCTTCATGGAGTCTTCCTGGTATTACGCCCGGTTCTGTAGCCCCAACTATGACAAAGGCATGCTCGATCCGGCGGCCGCAAATTACTGGCTGCCGGTTGATCAGTACATTGGTGGAATTGAGCACGCGATTCTGCACCTGCTGTACGCCCGCTTTTTCCATAAGCTGCTGAGAGATGCCGGGCTGGTAACCAGTTCAGAACCGTTTAACCGCTTGCTGTGCCAGGGTATGGTGCTGGCAGATACCTATTATCGCGAAGACGACAAGGGTGGCAAAGTCTGGATTTCACCAGCCATGGTGACGGTTGAGCACGATGAGAAAGGGCATGTTGTCAGTACCACTCACAAAGAGGACGGCAAGCCGGTTATATCTGGTGGCACCACCAAGATGTCCAAATCCAAAAACAATGGTATTGACCCACAGTCAATTATTGATCAGTACGGGGCTGATACCGTCCGTCTGTTTATGATGTTTGCAGCACCGCCAGAGCAGTCACTGGAATGGTCAGACAGTGGTGTAGACGGTGCCCACCGCTTCCTCAAGCGTATCTGGCGGATTGTTCACGAGCACGTTGCAGATGGCCCTGCGCCTGCCCTGGATATCGCCGGATTGTCTGATGTTCAGAAAGGACTCCGACGCAAAACCCATGAAACCATTAGCAAAGTCAGCGATGACATCAGCCGTCGCCTGACCTTCAATACGGCAATCGCGGCCGTGATGGAACTGTTGAATGAAGTGAACAAGCTGGATTGCACAGCCCCCCAAAGCAAGGCTGTTCGCCAGGAAGCACTGGATACAGCCGTTATGGTGTTATCACCCATCATTCCTCATATTTGCCACACACTCTGGAAAGCACTTGGCCACGTGGAGCCGGTGGTTGATGCCCCCTGGCCGGTGGCCGATGCACAAGCCATGGTACGCAGTCAGATTCAGATTGTGCTGCAGGTCAATGGCAAGGTACGCGGTAAAGAGGAGGTGGCCGCAGATATCAGCAAATCAGAGCTGGAGGCCCTGGCGCTTGATAACGAAAATGTTCTGCGGTTTACCGAAGGCAAAACCGTTCGCAAAGTTATTATAGTGCCCGGAAAACTGGTGAATGTGGTGGCCAACTAATATGCCCCGGCGTGTGCCTTTGGAAGCGGTATGCCGTCAGTTTTTAGCGGTTCTGCTGACCGTTATGGCCGGTGGCTGTGGCTTTCAGCTCAGGGGTGCACCACCGGTATCGCCAGCATTACAACCGCTGGCAGTGAGTTGTGCAAACCAGGTGCCCATTAGCCTTTGCGAGGCAGTGCTGGATCAACTGACCTTGGGCGGCGTGAATTTGCAGGACGAACGCACTGCAAAATTCGTTTTGCGTCTGAGCAATTTCGAGCAAGATCGCCGCGCCACCGCAATTACCGGGCAAGCCGCGGCTGCAGAATATACCCTGCGCTATTCGGTTGGTATGGAGTTGATCAGCCAGGACAAGATGCCAATGATAGCCTCTACCCGGCTGACAACCAGCGAAAGTTACCGATATGACGAGGCCAATGTCCTGGCCAAACAACGCGAAGAAGACACTCTTCGCACCCAGCTCAATAACCGGCTTGCTCAACAGGTAATCTTCCGTTTGGCACCTCTGACCGAGGCCCGCATCCAGGCCATCAGAGATCAGCAGTCAAAAGTACAATGAAGATTCAGCCTGCTCAGCTACCCCAACTGCTTAAAAAAGGGCTTTCTCCGGTTTATCTGGTTTCCGGAGATGAGTTGCTTCTGGTTCAGGAGTGTTGCGACCAGATTCGGCACGCCGCCCGGGACGCAGGCTTTCATGAGAGGTTAACCTTTCATGCGGATAATCAGCTGAACTGGAATATTGTTGCCGAAGAATTCAGCGCATTATCTCTGTTCGCAGAGCGCCGACGTATCGAAATTCACTTGCCTACGGGGAAGCTGGGCGACGGGCGGGCAGTGTTAGAGCGTGTACTTCAGGAAC
>DATJDA010000371.1:0-1960 GCA_035497695.1 Marinobacter sp.
TGCCAGTAACCCGGTAAAACCCAGGCTGAGAAAAGCCGCTGCCCGACAGGCGCTCAAGCCACGAGGCGGGTAGTCAAGCAAAGTTCACCAAAAGCTCGTTGTGAAGTTCTTGAACGCGACATTGAACTTCCTCCAATGGACAAGTGTTATCAATGATAGAGTTTGCCTTTGCTACTCGCTCGTTTCTGGGCATCTGAGCGGCAATAATCCGCTCGATCTGTTTCCGGGAATTATTGTCACGGCTCATGGTGCGTGCAATTTGAGTGTCTACAGGCACATCAACGACCAAGCTGTGGTCAACAAGCTGGTGCTGGTCCGTTTCAAACAGAAGAGGCGATACCAGTAATACGTAGGGAAAGTGATAGGAAGGTTTGCCGCTTACAAGCATTAACTGACGAGTCAGTTCGTCGCGAATTATTGGATGTAACAGCGCCTCAAGCCAACGGCGCTCCTCCGGAAACTCAAATATGATCTGGCGAAGGCGGGCGCGATCAAGATCGCCTTCACGAGTCAGAATGTTATCGCCAAAATGCTCAGCAACGGCTGCCAATGCAGGCGTGCCGCGCTCAACAACCTCGCGGGCAACATTGTCTGCGTCTACCCAGTGAACACCAAGCTCGCCAAACAGGCGAACCACGGTAGATTTGCCAGACCCTATGCCGCCGGTAAGACCAACAATTTTCATAAGTTACAGGCCCAGAAAATTCAGCCAGAAATGCAGAATTTCAGGGCCGAACCAAAGGCAGATCAAGCCAGCAGCAGCCAGATAGGGCCCAAAAGGAATAGGCACTTCCCGGCCATGCTTCCTGAAAAGAATTAAGCCTATACCAACCACAGCGCCAACAACAGAAGACAAAAGAATAACGGCCAGCAAAAGCTGCCAGCCTAGCCAGGCACCCAGTACAGCGAGCAGTTTGAAATCGCCATGGCCCATCCCTTCCTTGCCAGTGGCCAGTTTAAACGCCCAGTACACAGACCAAAGCGACAGATAGCCACCCACGGCCCCCCAGAAAGCGCTGGTGAAGTCCGTTAACACGCCAAAATAATTGAGAATCAGCCCCAGCCACAAAAGTGGCAGAGTGATGCTATCGGGAAGTAGTTGGGTATCGAAATCGATAACGGTGAGGGCAACCAAAGCCCAAACCAACAGCAGCGCCCAGAGGGCTGTCTCGGATGGCCCGAGTACTGCAACAGTCACAACGGAGAGTAGTGCGGTAACCGCTTCAATGATTGGATAGCGCGGCGAAATCCGTGTTTTGCATGACGCGCACTTGCCACCAAGCATAAGGTAGCTGATTACCGGAATGTTCTGCCACGCCTTGATACCCTGGCCACAAGAAGGGCAGGTAGAAGCAGGTTTGGAAAGAGTAATCCGCTTATCCTGCTTTCTCTGTGCCTCCGGAACCTCCAGAAACTCCTCACACTGGCAGCGCCAGTCCTGGTGCATCATTTTTGGCAAACGCAGAATAACCACGTTCAGAAAGCTGCCAATGCACAGAGAAAACAAAGTAACACACAGGTACAACAGCCAAGGTGTGGCTAAAAACGTTTCAAGCGTAAGCATTAAGTGTCCCGTGTTTTACCCGACAACCTGACCCATCTGGAAAATTGGCAGGTACATTGCAATAATCAGACCGCCAACCAGAACGCCCAGAACTGACATAATCATGGGCTCCATCAGCGCGGTAAGGTTGTCGACCATATCGTCTACTACCGCTTCATAATGCTCGGCTACCTTTTCCAGCATTTCATCCAGGTTACCAGACTCCTCACCAATGGCTGTGAGCTGTACAGCCATAACCGGGAATACGCCTTGCTGGCGCATGGACGCCTGTAGTTGTGTACCGCTGGACACATCGTTTTTGATGCGTTGAATGGCATCCCTATAGATTGCATTACCGGTTGCACCGGCCACGGAATCCAGTGCATCTACCAGCGGAACACCCGCGGCAAAGGTTGT
>DATJDA010000372.1:0-17049 GCA_035497695.1 Marinobacter sp.
TGCCGATCTTATGTGGTTAGCGCACGAAAAAGGCGTAACCATTATCGGGCTGGACTATAAAGATGACCGGACAGATGCTCTGACCTGGCTGGACCGGCTTGGCAACCCTTATCACACCGTTATTCACGATCCAAAAGGAACACTGGGTTTTGATCTTGGTGTTTATGGCGCTCCGGAAACCTTTGTGATTGATGCCAAAGGTATAGTGAGATATCGCCATGTTGGTGTGGTCAATGAAAGAGTATGGGAAAACGACCTGCTGCCTGTTATCAATAGCGCCAGAGAGGACAGTTGATGTTCCGGCTATTTTCTTTGTTGGTATTTTTTGCAATCGCTGGTTTTGTGTCTGCAGATGTTGCAAATGTCTATGACTTTGACACGGTGCAGCAGGAACAACGCTTCCAGAAACTTGCTGAGGAGTTGCGTTGCCCGAAATGCCAGAACCAGAATATTTCAGATTCGGATGCTCCGATCGCAAAGGATATGAGAGACGAGGTTTACCGAATGATGCTCGATGGTGCGAGTAATGAAGACATAGTGAATGCGCTGGTAGCTCGCTTTGGTGAGTTTGTCCGATACAAGCCGGAGCTGGAAAAACGCACTCTGTTGCTCTGGGCTACACCAATAATTGCAGTGTTTGGCGGGCTTTTGATTGTTGCTGGTGTGGTTATCCGCTCACGCCGCAGCGATGGTCGCGCACCAACACTCACCGCCGATCAAAAAGCCAGAGCTGAAAAGTTGCTAGCAGAGAGTGAGTAGGGGCGCAACTCCCAAACCTGCCTCACGCTCTGATGCACCCACCATTAAACCTGTGACGATATTTTCATGACAGAAACTTTCTGGATTGCCGCAACAATATTAATCGTATTTTCGTTGGCGTTTGTGCTCTACCCGGTATTTTTTCAACCATCAGACAGCCACGAGCGTATTGATCTCAGGCATCAGAATCTGATGGCTTACCGAAGCCGTATGGAAGAGCTGGAGAGAGAACACGACGCTGGCACGCTAGGTGACTCAAACTATCACCACATGAAAGAAGAGCTTGTTGCGGCGATGCTGGACGATGTATCCGATCATGCTCCGCCATCACGGTCGGTCAGCGGCCGGCGGTCAGCAATAATCATCGGTGTTCTGTCGGTTATGCTGTTGCCGCCAGCAACCTACTTCCTTTATCAGGAGTGGGGAGCGATGGATAAGGTAGAGCAATTCATTGCCATGCAGAAAATGGGCGACACCAACGCAGCCCGGGCTGCCCAGATGATCGAGCTGACCACCGATCTGAGAAACAAACTTGAAGCCAGCCCCGATAACCCCGATGGCTGGGCCATGCTGGGCCAATCTTATATGCGTCTGGAAAAATATCAGGATGCAGCCGCTGCCTACCAGAGGCTGGCAGAAAATGTTTCAGAGGATACCCAGTCCAGCGCTGTGGCGCTGGGCCTTGCCGCCCAGGCTCTGTTCTTTGAAAGTCAGGGGGCGATGACAAAGAAAGTGACCACAGCTATTGAGGCAGCCCGCGCATTAAATCCGGATGAGGTTAACGTGCTGGGGTTATTGGGTGTTCATGCGTTCAGTCAACACAATTACCGCGATGCCATCCAGTACTGGACGCGTATTGTGGAGGTTGCTCCCAATCACCCCCAGATTGCGGTTATTCGTGGTGGCATAGAAGAGGCTTATCAACGCCTGGGTGAGGAGTCTCCAGCGGTCGTAGACGCTGCCGTCGATGCGGGCCCGGGAGTCAGAGTGCGGGTGACATTGGCCGATGCATTCAGAGATCAGGTGCCCGCAGATACAACGCTGTTTGTGTTTGCAAAACAGGATGATGGTGTCGCTGGCCCACCTTTGGCGATTGCGAGATTAACCGCAGGAGACTTACCTGCAGACGTGCGGCTTGATGACAGTAAATCCATGTCCCCGCAGGCAAAAATATCCAATGCAGGAAAAGTCATAGTAACGGCCAGGCTCAGCCGCTCTGGAAGCGCCGTGGCGCAGGCCGGAGACTGGCAGGGCAGTCTTGATACTCCTCTTACGGTATCCAGCGAGCCTGGCGAGCCAGTCAGCCTGATTATCGATAAACAGCTGACCAACTGATCAGCGCAAGCTGTGGCGGCCGGGTAGTCGGTTTAACCGGAAAGACCCTTTGGGTATAGCGGTGGCAGTCCGGATTCAGACGGTGCTGTTGCCGCGGTTTGACGCACCCTCTCCAGCGCACTGACGAGTGCTTTGGCATCCCATCCATCAGATGTTTCCGATCTGGCACCTGTTGCAAACAGGTGCTCTTGCAATTTTGCAAGCTCATCGC
Organism: Marinobacter sp.; assembly: GCA_035497695.1. Taxonomy (GTDB): domain Bacteria; phylum Pseudomonadota; class Gammaproteobacteria; order Pseudomonadales; family Oleiphilaceae; genus Marinobacter. The sequence goes on from DATJDA010000372.1 coordinate 2,306, forward strand.
GCAACCCGGGATCGTCACAGAACGCCACAGCCTCAGCCGCTGTGCGAAAATTGCGGCCCGGAACGCGGATATTCATCCAGCGAGTCAGTAACACCGGTGTTGAAGGTGACGCTTTCTTTGCAGCATCAATCAGTTTGTCAAAAGTCGGTTTTTCCTGATCAAGCGCACTGACACTTTGTCGTGCTCTCCGGTTAATCCCTTGTCTTCGGGACTGCCACCAGGCTGCCATCGTGAGAAACCAAAGTACTAAAATGGTAAGACTTACCCATTGCCATACGGAATCAGAGCTTTTCACCAACACATTGTTAACTGCAGAGGTCGTTGTTTCTGAACTTTTTTCAGATTTGCCTTCCGATGGTGTGCTTGTTGTTACCGAGGCGGCCGTACCGGCTGAAACCTCTAAGACTTGTGCGGGTATAATGGCCACCTGCTCACTGTCGGTTGTCGTATTCCACCAGGGAATACGTATCTCCGGAAGCTCCATTTTCCCGGTTTGAACAGGAACTAAAGCCGTGGTCTGCGTCAGCGTAGACTCCAGGCCGGCTGCGGTCACCTCGGTAGATCTTTCGGGCTGATCAGGGTAACTGCGAAGACCGTCAGGAGTCGTGACAGACAATGGCGGCAGTGCCTCTGATGGCAGGCCCTCAGCTTTGAGCGTTAGTTTGCGGGTGAGGTTATCGCCGGTCTTAACCTGCATGGGGGAGGGCAGCCCGGTTTGCTCAAGTGTCAGGTTGCTTGCGGGTAGCCAGGTATTGCCGGTAAACCCAGGCGGAATGTCCTTAACGGGGATATCAAAAAGTTGCTGGCTGTCCCTGAGAAACTCCAGCTTGCCATTGGCATCCCGTGCCTGACCTTCAAAACGAATGGGTTCAAGTGAAAAATTGCCCGGCTGTTGCGGGAATATCGCGTACCTGCGTTCGACCACCCGATAATTCACCCCATCCCGATAGCGGGAAAACTCCCGCTGTTTGCCCAGTTGTTCTATGATGGCATTCGGATTCTCCGGAGCGGAAAGGTCGCCACGAATCAGGTTGCCGGTGAAAAACAGGCGAATTGTCAGAACAAGCTGCTCTTGCACATAGAGCGAATCTTTGTCGGCAGACAACTCAATGAAACCATGCCGGCTGATTTGACCTGTAGCACTCTGGTTGGGAGCAGTGCCACTGATCACGTCAATCGTAATGGGCTTCGATGTGGCGTTTTTGAACGTCAGTGAAGGAATGGTCAGTGTCCCGGCTTTGGTGGGTGCAAGCTGGTAAGTCCAGGTGATTTCTCCGGTCATGTCACCATTGATGGTGCGAATACTGTAACGCTGATTTCGGGCCAGTATTTCGAAGTCTGGCTCTACCTTTTCGATGTCTGGAGAGGGCAGGTCAGAAAGCTTGAAATCAAACAAATTGCTCAGGTTGATATCAATTTTTGTTGTTCCGGTAACTGTAAGCGTCAACACTTCGCCTTCATACAGTTGTGTCCGGTCTGGCTCTACCTGAAGCTCCTCCGCCTGCAGTGCGGATGCCAGGCTCACCAGTATCAGCAGCAGGAACGCTGGGGAAATAAGCCGTTTTACCATGGTGTATCACCTTCATCGGGTGGTGTCTGACGTTGCTGATATTGTTGCAAAAACTTTCGCCTTAGCAGGCCGCCCGGGTCATCGGGAATTCTGCGCAGCCACTGCTCCTGTTCCTGAGTGAGCGGTTCTTCAGAGATTTCAGCCGGAGCCTCTGCTTCAGATGTCTGCTCTTTACCTTCAGGTTGCTGTCCGTTTTTGGCGTTTTCCTGGTCTTCCTCGTCTGCCTTCTCATCGGCAGCGCCCTTGCCGGATTGCTCGCCCTGATTGTCGTCTTTCTGATCTTTGTCAGATGACTGCTCAGGCTGCTGGCCGGAATTCTGGTTATCACCAGATTCAGACTGGTTGTCTTGTTTTTGCGATTGATCCTGTTGATCAGATTCATTTTTCTGCTGATCATCCTGATTGTTATCAGAGTTGCCCTGGTCTGGCGAGTTTTGCTGTTGTTCCTGCTGTTGTTTGAGCAGTTGTTCTACCAGATCCCGGTTATATTGCGCATCTTCCATGTCGGGCTTTTGGGCCAGAGCTTCGTCGTAGAATTTGATGGCGTCTTCCAGCTCGCCAGCCTTGGCGAGTGCGTTGGCCCGGTTGTAGTTTGCCCGGGCGCTGTCAGAGCGGGCGAACTCTTTGACCGCCTCGTTGAAGTTGCCAGATTTATATAACGCAGAGCCGCGCCACTCCGGTTGTTTCAGAACGTCGACAGCCTGCGCCGGGTCTTTCTGGATAAGCTCCGGTGCACGCTGATCTTCTCGCTGCCAAAGTGCTGCCCAATCCATTGCCTGTGCAGGCTGTGGGATTACTGGTAAAAATGCCAGGGCAAGAATTGCAAAAGCACCTCGTCGCCAGCCAAGTAGCAACAGGGGAGCGGCAAGCCAGAGCAGCCAGTATCCGTCATCCTGCCAGAGATTAACGGTGAGTCCGTCTTCAGTCATTTGCCAGTCGCCCTGGTCTTCAGAGGCAAGATTCAGCGAGCGAATATCGGTGTTGTCCAAAGTCAGTTCATGGCTCTTGCCACCATTGTTACGAGCAAGAGTGGCCAAACCGTCCAGATCTGTTCTGGTAATAACTATGTCACCGTTGTCCCGGATAAACCCGTGATTTGCCAGTGGAATCGGGCCTCCTTGTTGAGTTCCAACCGCAAGCGTGTCCAGTGTAATGCCTGTGCCGGCCAGCAGATCGCGGATGGCAGTCCGGTAACGTTCGGCTACCCCATCGGAAATGAGCAGTATCTGGCCTTTGCCCGGAGCACCCTGTTCCAGCAGGGTTTTGGCGCGGGCTATTGCAAGGTCTGCCCGATTGCCGATCGCGGGCATAATGGTTGGATCCAGTACCTGAAGCATACCTTCAATGGTTTCGATGTCGTCGGTGAGGGGTGTAACAACGTGCGCATCAGCGGCATACACGATCAGACCGTTCAGGCTGCCTTCACGGGCCTGTAAAATATCCCGGACTTTGCGTTTTGCCTGAGTGAGTCGGTCTGGTTTCACGTCGGTTGCCAGCATTGACAATGACAGGTCAAGAACAATCACCAGGCTGTCACCGGGCTGCTTCAGAGGGATAGGTGCCTTGCGCCAGGCTGGGCCAGCCAAGGCAATGGTCAGCATCAGTGTGGCAATTGATACAGGCAATAGTGGCGAGCGCCGCTTTTGCCCGGATGTGCCATTGTGCCGGATGATCGGCGCAAGCAATTTGGCTGGAATCAGTCGCGACCAGCCGCTGTCACCAACGCGTAATCGCTGTAACGCGATGTAGATCAGAGGCAAAAGCAGGAGTGCCAGAAGCCAGTAGGGTCGCAGAAAATGAAGGTCAGTCATTCGCTTTTCTCCCTGCCGTTAACCGGGTTGCCAATGGTCCGGGAATGAGAAGAAGTAGCCAGAGCACCAGGGCCAGGCCCCCCGGCCAGACATACAACTCCGTTACCGGGCGATAATACTTGCCTTCCAGTTCGATGGGTTCCAGCATATTTATGCTTTCGTAAATCATTTCAAGCTCGGGCAGGCTTCGTGCCCTGTAATAATGCCCTCCGGTTTGGTCTGCCATACGTTGCAGTAGAGCTTCGTCTAAATCCCGTGAGGGATTTACGCGGCGAGAGCCCAGAAAGCCCTGCTGCACCATGGAGTCTGCGCCAATACCCACCGTATAGAGCCTTACTCCGGCCGCCGCAGCAATTTCGGTTGCCTTGTCCGGAGTAATCTCGCCCGCGGTGTTGGCGCCGTCGGTTAACAGGATGACTACCCGCTGGTCGGTGGGCCTGTCTCTCAGGCGCTTGATGGCCAGGCCAACTGCATCGCCAATGGCGGTGGCTCTGCCGGCCATGCCTATGCCAGATTCATTAACCAGCGTACGCACGGTTTCCAGATCAAAGGTAAGTGGCACCTGCACATAGGACTGGGCACCAAACAGAATCAACCCGAGCCGATCACCTTTCCGGTGATCAATAAAATCATCAAGCACGCGCTTGACGGCTTCCAGCCGATCAATACCACGCCCCTGAAGTACCATGTCCTTTTCACTCATGCTGGGGGAGATATCAACAACCAGCATGAGGTCCCGCCCGGAGACAGGCAGTTGTACCTGCTCCCCTACATATTGCGGCCGGGCAAGGGCAATAACCAGTAGCGCCCAGATCGCAAGCATCAACAGCTTTTGCCAGAGGGGGGTGGCATTACCCTGCTTGCTGACACCGGGTAGCCCGGCCAGCCAGTGCCCTACCGGTAGTACCGGGGCATCTACAGACTGGCCAGGTGGGCGGTGCCATTGCAGCAGTAGTGGCACAAGTATGAGTACCAATAACCAGGGGTAGGCCAGGCTCAGCATTTCTGCCCTCCCAGCCACCGGGCGCTGAACTCCAGTGCCTGTCGGGGATCTGCCAGATTAGCAGACGGCCGCCATGTGCTATGAACAATGGCCTCAACAATGGGGCGCGAGGCAATCCGGTCGCTTGGCGCTTTGCTTAGCAGGAATGCAATCCACGCCTCACCAGATAATACCTCTGGCCGCAGTTCCGGATAACATTCCCGGGCTGCCCGTTTTAACAGGCTGTTAAGTTGTGAAAACCATGCCGGGCTCCGTTCGGCGGTAAGCTCCAGGTTAGCCAGTTCAGCTTTTGCATGGCGCAACCAAAGGGTTTTCCGCCGTCTGCGCCGGAGCAGCCAGGCGACAGCAGCGATTACGAGTAGCAGAATCAGGGCAAGAAGCCACCAGCCTGGTGCTGGCGGCCAGAAGCCGCCCGTTGGCGGCAGGTGGATGTCTCTGAGTGCGCTGAGTGGGTCTTGTGGGTTCATCCGATGCGCCCTCCAGGCCCGAGCAGGGCTCGCAAGGTTGTTGTCGGGTCATCGTCGGTGGCAACCAGAGCTGCGTTGACGCCTGAAATACGAAAGCAGGTTTCAAGTAAAGCCTGATGATCGTCTACTTTTTTACTCCATGCTTCCTGAAATTTTTTGTTGGCGGCATCAAACCAGACCGGTCCTTCTGGTCCGGCAACAGCGAATCGACCGCTGTTTGGCAGTTTCATTTCCAGAGGATCAATAATCCGAATGGCACTTACCGAGTTATGTCGGGCGAGAGCGCCCAGCAGGGATTCGGTTTCTTCAGAAATGTTCAGGAAGTCGCTGATCACAAAGATTCGGTTGCCGGTGTGGGCAACGTGCCGGGCCTCGGTAAGCGCCCTGTCCAGTGAGTACCCGGTAGTGGGAGTGTCGGCCCCTGGCATTTGCTGATCCGGCCTGCGCTGTTGTTCGGCGAGTGTATCCAGCAACCGGAGTACCGATTTTTTACGTCTGGCTGGCCGCTGAACCGAGAGTGTTTTGCCATTAAATACAATACCTCCCACCTGATCACCAGCCCAAAGTGCAAGCCACGCAAGTAGTGAGGCAACCTGAGCACAACGAACCTGTTTGTAGGCGCCCGTGCTGGCAAAAAACAAAGTAGGGCCGAGATCACAAATCAGTAATACCGGGCGTTCACGCTCCTCCTCGTACAGTTTGGTGTGCGGTGCCTGGCGTCTGGCGGTTACCCGCCAGTCAATACTGCGGATATCGTCACCTGGCTGATACTGGCGAACTTCCGAAAACACCATGCCACGCCCTCGCTGTGGAGAGCGCTGCTCACCTGCCTGGTGTGTTTTTACCGGCCTTGCTGATGGTAGTTTCAGCGCCCGGGCGTCTGCCTGCAGGCGAATCAGATCCGGAAGAGTTATATGTGTTACAGCTTCGGTGTTACCCATGTTGGCTTTATCAGTCTGCTAAGTCGGTGAAGGATCTCAGGCAGTCACTGGCACCCGATCAATCAGGCGCTGAAGAACTGTGTCGGCTGTCATGCCTTCCGCTTCTGCTTCGAACGTTAGCAAAATGCGATGGCGGAGCACATCAAAGGCCATGGCCCGCACATCATCCGGCGTTACATAATCCCGGTTGTTCAGCCACGCCAGAGCCCGCGCGCAACGATCAAGCGCTATGGTTCCCCGGGGACTGGCTCCGAAAGCTGTCCAGCGTGCCAGTTCCGGATCCAGGCTGGCAGCATTGCGGGTTGCCAGCACCAGTGCAAGCAGGTACTGCTCCACAGGCTCTGCCATGAATATATCGGCCACTTCATTGCGAGCTTCAAATACCTGTTCGCGGCTCAGGCGGACAGCCACCGCTGGTTGCCCGAGCCGATAATCATTGCGGGCAAGATGTAGGATGGCCTTTTCGGCGTCTGCCGATGGGTAGTCAATTACGACATGCATCATGAACCGGTCAAGCTGTGCTTCTGGCAGTGGATAGGTTCCCTCTTGCTCTATCGGATTCTGAGTAGCCATTACCATGAACAGTTTGTCCAGAGGGAAGGTGCGCATACCCACGCTGACCTGTCGCTCACCCATGGCCTCCAGCAGTGCTGACTGCACTTTGGCAGGTGCCCGGTTAATTTCATCGGCCAGTACCAGGTTATGGAAAATCGGGCCGCGCTGAAATTCGAACAGGCCAGTTTCTGCACGGTAGATTTCACTGCCGGTTACGTCAGACGGTAACAGATCCGGAGTGAACTGAATTCGATGAAAATCCCCGTCCAGATGGTCAGATAAGGCCTTGATAGCGGTGGTTTTGGCCAAGCCAGGCGCCCCCTCAACCAGCAGGTGACCATCAGCCAGAAGTGCAATGAGTAATCGGTCTACCAGCTTTTCCTGCCCGATAATCCTTTTCGCCAATTGCGACCTGAGTTCACTGAATGTATTTTGTAGCGCCATTGGAATGCGACTGCTCCCATGCTTGTGAATTCGTCAGACGAGTGTTTATAGTCGGTAAGTAGTTGCCGAAGTTTTCGCGTCTGACCGGCAAAAATCAAGGGTTTGACTATGCTTATGTGACCCTATTGCGATTACGTTTATTTCACATTAACCGAGGTCGATTATGAATGCGCTGATAGTAGCCAGCAAAGATCAGTTTTTTGAACAGCTGGCCGATGCCTTTGTACAGAAAATTGCAAAAGCTGAAGCAAAGAAAATCAGCGATTTTGCCCGACAGCATTATGCCCATATACCACTTGAAGAGCTTGTTAGCCGGCAATTTTCAGACACCTATGGTGCCGTACTTGCTGCCTGGCAGTTTCTGCAGAAGCGTAACGCAAATGAAACCCCCGTTTTAGTCTTTAATCCTGATCTGGAAGGCGACGGCTGGCAATCGACCCACACTGTCATCTTTATCCTGCATCCGAATATACCATTTCTGATCGACTCACTTCGGATAGCCGTTAATCAGCGGGAAATTGGCACTCACTCTATTCAGCATTCCATTTTTGGGATAACGCGCGATAAAAATGGCCATCTCAAGACACTCTCACCGGCAACACAAAGCGGTAGCGATGCCGCTCACGAGGCGTTTATTGTTCTGGAGATTGATCGCCACAGCGATCCACAAGAACTGAAAAGTATTGAAGAAACTCTCCAGGCCGTGTTGCACGAAGTGCGTATTGCCGTGGCTGACTTTCCTTTGGTCACCGATAAGGTTGCAGAGGCGCTTGTTGAGCTGGACACCACCACGGCGGGCATCACCAGCGAGCAGAAAAAGGAAGCCCAGGCTTTCCTGAAGTGGCTGGTGGAAGATCATTTTACTTTTCTGGGGTATGACGAATATTCGTTTATAAGTGACAAGAGCGGCATGGTTGTACGCCGGGTAGATAAATCGGAACTTGGTATTCTGCGCGTAAATAATGAGCGTCCAGCGAAAGTGCGGCTTGACGAACTTCCCCAGCGCACCCGCCATGAAATGACCCGAACCGATGGTATGTTTATCTTTGCGAAGTCCGCGCAACGCTCTCGTGTTCACCGTCCGGCATATCCGGATTATATTGCCGTGAAAAAATTCAACAATAAGGGCGAAGTGGTTGGTGAACGTCGCTTCCTTGGCCTTTATACGTCGCGGGTTTACAACGAGTGCCCGGATGAGATTCCTTTGCTGCGCAGAAAGTTCCAGAAGGTAATGGAAGGTTCCGGATTCCTTCGGGATGATTACGCCGGCAAGGAGCTGGAACAAATACTTGCTCTTTATCCAAGGGACGAACTGTTCCAGATTGAGCCCGATGAATTGCTCCGTGTTGCGAAAAATATCCTTTATATTCAGGAACGTCGCCGAATTGAACTTTTCCTTCGTGAAGATATTTATGGCCAGTTTGTTACGTGTCTGGCATTTTTCCCGCGGGATATTTACGACACCGAGTTGCGACTTAAAGTAGAACAGGTGTTGTGGGATGCTCTGGGTGCTGAAGATATAGAGTTTGTAACGCATTTTTCTGAGTCGGTACTGGCACGGGTTCAGTTCACCATTCGAGTACCCCAGGTTGAAAACCGACAACTGCCTCTTGCAGAGATCCGTGAAAAGGTTATTGAGTTGGCGCAGTCCTGGCGCGATGGCCTGGGTAACTCGCTCAGTGACGTATACGGTGAAGAGCTGGGCAAAGAGTTGTTCCGTTCCTGGGCGAGTGGCTTTCCGGGCAGTTACACAGACATGTTCTCCTCCCGTCGTGCCGCTATTGACCTCGAACATATTTCTCAGGCCTTGAAGAGTAACGAACTGGCCATGAGTTTTTATCGTGCGCTGGAAGAAGATGAAAGCGTACTTCACTTCAAGCTGTTTTCCCCTGGCCGACCGGTACCCCTGTCTGATGTCATGCCGATATTTGATAACCTGGGCTTTCGGGTACTTGGAGAGCATCCGTTTGCGGTAACAAATCATCAGGGGAAACAGGTCTGGATTCACGATTTCAAGCTGGAAACCAGTTCCGGGCAGATAATTGATATCCACCGTATACGTCCGATTTTTGAGGATTTGTTCCAGCGGGTTTGGCACGGCGATGCAGAAAGTGATGCCTTTAACCGTCTGCTCTCCTCGTCTTACATGAACTGGCGTGAAATTGCGCTACTGCGCGCCTATGCCAGGTACATGCGCCAGATTCGCTTCCCGAACAGCCAAACCTTTATTGCCAACACTCTGGTGAATCATGTTGAACTGACCCGGATTCTTCTTGCATATTTTGAGGTGCGCTTTAATCCGGACAAGTATCAGAGTGAAGGCAAATGTGAAGCTGCCCAGCAGAAACTGGAAATTGAACTCAGTGCGGGCCTGGATAAGGTCGAGAACCTCAGTGAAGACCGGGTATTGAGGCTGTACCTGGAACTGATACGGGCCACCCTGCGCACAAACTACTACCAACTGGACGAGCAAGGCTTCAGCAAGCCGTATATCAGTGTCAAATTTGACCCGGACCAGATATCAGACATGCCACTGCCCGTGCCAGTGTTTGAGATTTTTGTCTACTCGCCAAGAGTGGAGGGTGTGCACTTGCGGGGTGGTAAAGTAGCCCGTGGGGGGCTGCGCTGGTCTGACAGATTTGAAGATTACCGTACTGAAGTTCTTGGTCTGGTGAAGGCCCAACAGGTTAAAAATGCGGTTATTGTTCCGGTTGGTGCCAAAGGGGGGTTCGTTGCCAAACAACTGCCAGATGCTTCAGATCGTGATGCGTTCAGGGCAGAAGGAGTTGAGGCCTATAAAACCTTTATTCGTGGCTTGCTGGATATAACCGATAACCTGGTAAACGGGGCTATCGTGCCGCCAGAGCGCGTGGTTCGCCACGACGAAGACGACCACTACCTGGTGGTGGCTGCCGATAAGGGCACAGCCACTTTTTCAGACATAGCGAACGGGCTATCCGCCGATTACGGCTTCTGGATGGGTGATGCGTTTGCTTCCGGTGGCAGCAATGGCTACGACCATAAAAAAATGGGCATTACTGCCAGTGGAGCCTGGGTATCTGTCGAGCGCCACTTCCGGGAAATGGGTATCAATCCCGGAACCGATGAGTTCACCGCTATTGGTATTGGTGATATGGCCGGAGATGTTTTTGGCAATGGCTTGCTGTGTTCTGAAAAAACTCGCCTGGTTGCTGCCTTCAACCATATTCACATCTTTATTGATCCTTCGCCAGACTCAGCAAAAAGCTACAAGGAACGTAAGCGTTTGTTTGAAATGCCTCGTTCTGCGTGGACAGATTATGATGCCAAGCTCATTTCCAAAGGCGGCGGCGTTTTTAGCCGCATGGCAAAATCAATACCGGTTAGCCCGGAGATGAAAGAGCTTCTGGATATAACCGCAGACAAGGTTCCGCCGAACATGCTGATTTCCCATATCCTGAAGGCGCGGGTGGACCTGCTCTGGGTAGGCGGAATTGGCACCTACATAAAATCAGCCAGTGAATCACACGCAGACGTAGGTGATAAAGCCAATGATAACGTGCGGGTGAATGGCGGAGACATGCGTTGCAAAGTGATCGGTGAAGGCGGCAACCTGGGAATGACCCAGCTTGGCCGGATTGACTACGCACTTGGCGGGGGCCGGCTGAATACCGACTTTATAGACAACTCCGGCGGTGTTGATTGCTCAGACCACGAAGTGAATATGAAAATTCTGCTCAATCAGGCCGTCGCCGTAGGTGATTTGACCAAAAAGCAGCGCAACGTAATGCTTGGCGAAATGACCGATGACGTCGCTGCCCTGGTGCTGAAGAACAACTACCGCCAAACCCAGGTTCTCAGTATTGCAAGTGCGGACGCTGCAAGCCGATTGGAAGAATACCGGCGACTGATGAATACCCTGGAAGGCGAGGGCAAACTGAATCGCTCTCTGGAGTTCCTGCCAGACGACGATGTTCTGGCAGAGCGGAAGCGGGACAAGCTCGGTCTCACCCGGCCTGAACTAGCGATTTTGATGGCTTATGTGAAGAGCGATCTCAAGCAAACCCTGATAGACAGCAGTTTGCCAGATGAGCCCCTGCTGGGCAGTGAAATATACAAGATATTCCCGAGGGAACTCTCCCTGAAATTTGCCAAAGAACTTGGTGAGCATCAGTTGCGGCGTGAAATAATTGCAACGCAGATAGCCAACGATATGGTTAACCATATGGGGATAACCTTTGTGGATCGGTTACGTCACTCTACTGGTGCAGACGTAGCGACCATCGCGCTGGCGTGGATTATTACCCGCGATATCTTCCGCATCGATAACTGGTGGGACAAAATTGAAGGTGAAGACTTCCATGTATCCGCTCAGCTTCAGATAAAGCTGATGCAGGATCTTATGCGTCTGATGCGACGCTCGGTACGCTGGTTGTTGCGAAATCGCCGCTCGGAGCTTGCGATCGACAGCCACATGGAACGATTCGCAGACAGGGTCTGGGCGATTACGGCAAATTTGCCCGAATATCTGGGTGAGCAGGCCCGCACTGCCTGGGAACGGCGCAATGAGGCACTGGTGAAGGCCGGTTTGCCGAAGGAGCTGGCGTCGGTGGTCTCAGGTACAGAGTATCTCTATTCCTCGCTTGGCATTATTGAAGCGCAGGAAGCTTCAGGGATGCCCTTGAAAACAGTGGCTAACCTTTACTATGAGCTGGGCGACAGGCTGGACCTGAATTGGTTCGCGGGCTCAATAGCCGAACTCACTCCCGCCACGCATTGGCAGGCACTGGCCAGAGAAAGCTTCCGTGAAGATCTTGACTGGCAGCAGCGGGCATTGACGACTGGCGTGCTCAGGCTGGCGAAAAAGCCGGAAGACGTACCTGCAGCGGTCGAAAGCTGGATTGAAAGCCATCAACCAATGATTGACCGCTGGAAAGCCATGTTAATAGAACTTAAAGGCGGGCAAGAATCGGAGTACGCTATGTTCTCGGTTGCGCTGAGAGAGTTGCTTGATCTGGCACAAAGTACCATGCACTCACTCCAGCCAGAAACCGGGACTCAGACAAAATGAGCATTGATTTTTAATCATAATTGCCGTCCAATTTATGGCTCACTTACACATACAGGAATAGTTTGATGGGGCAGTTAGATCATATTCTGGAAAAAAACCGGGCTTGGGCAAACGGCGTCAAGACAGCGGATCCGAATTTCTTTGACCGGCTTTCGAATCAACAGGCACCTGAGTATCTCTGGATTGGGTGTGCAGACAGCCGGGTACCTGCAAATCAGATTGTGGATATGCTGCCCGGCGAGGTATTCGTTCACCGTAATGTGGCGAATATTGTCATTCATACGGATTTTAACTGCCTGTCGGTGCTTCAGTTTGCTGTTGAGGTGCTGAAAGTTAAGCACGTTATCGTGGTAGGGCATTATGGATGCGGTGGCATCAGTGCGGCTTTGTTGAATAAAGGCTACGGATTGATTGGTAACTGGTTGCGCCATATTCAGGATATACGGGATCGTTATCAGTCGGTGCTTGACGATCTTCCTACAGAACGGGATCAGATTGACCGCCTCTGTGAACTGAATGTTGTTGAGCAGGTAGACCACGTATGCCAGAACAGTATTGTTCAGGAAGCCTGGAAGAGTGGCCAGAAACTGACCGTGCATGGCCTGGTTTACGATCTGGCTGACGGCATATTGCGTGACATGGGTTTGTCCGTTTCCAGTGAACAGGAGCACTTACAAAACAAACAGTGCAGTATCGATGAGCTGATTTCTCGTCCGGTTCGCTCTGGCCGTCAGAGAAAACTGTAACGCAAATTGTAAAATTGCGTCAAAAATCCGTGATGAGTGTCACCTGCAAACCGGTGGCATCATCACAGTTGACCGCCCCCTCTTTTGCTATAGTGGTTTTCGTAGTGATCAAGGAGGGAGAGTAATTATGAAGGAATTGATGCAAAAAGCGCTGAGTGCGCTTGCGCAACGCAAGTCAACTGGCGCCGACGTCCGTGTTCGCACCAGCAGTGCGATTAAAGTGCAGGTAAAGCCTCAAAGCGAAGCTTGGGGGATGTCACCTGAAGATGCACTGCGTGTGGGTACAGTCGCTCACTATAAATAGCCTTCAGTCCGCTTTTTCTGTTTATCTTCTCCAGAACAGCCCATTGAATCCGCCATCGTTGACGAGACTCATGGGCTGATTCCGGTTAGAGTATCCCGGATTTATAGCCACCCAGGGATAGCTCAACCCATGTCTGTCATACCCAATTCCCATGAAGTCCTGCTTAGAAACCGTAACCATCTTAGCGGAAAAATCGCCATTATCGGTGCCAGTTCTCCCGCTCTTTTGACAGGTTTGGCGACCGGTGGCCTGATTATAAGTGACCACGCTGGCTACGCCGACACGCTGGCAGGGCACAGTGGCTGGCAGGTTTGTTTTGGCTATTGCCCGGATGCCGTCCAGGGAGGCAGTTACCACACAGTTGTTATATTTGTGCCCAAAGCGCGTGCGGAACTTGATCTCAGGCTGACTTTTGCAAAATGGCTGGCGGTAGCTGGTGGCACACTGATCCTGATTGGCGAAAAGAGAGAGGGTATTGCAGGGGCCGTCAAACAACTCAAAAATTACGCGTCAAATGCTGAAAAGGTAGACAGTGCTCGCCATTGCCAGGTCTGGCGTGCAAACAACATTGAACCCCTGAAGGAATTTGAGTTAGCCAAATGGCTGCTCTGGCACTCCGTAGCCAGTTCTGATGTCTCTGTAGAAGTGGCCGGGCTGCCGGGAATCTTCAGCCACGGGCAGCTTGATGAGGGCACCGCAGTGCTGCTGAAAACCTTGGCTGAAACGCCCGTAAAAGCCAGGCGTATACTGGACTTTGCCTGCGGTGCTGGTGTTATTGGTGCCTGGCTGCAGGCCTGGCAACAAAAGCAAGGTCATATTCCAGCTATTGTCGATGGGGTAGATGTGCAGTTTCAAGCGGTTACCTGCGCCCGCGCAACCTATGACCGATCAGGTGCCACGGGAAATATAACGGCCTCTGATGGCCTTGCTGGCGTAGAAGGTGTCTGGCCTGCCATTGTTTCCAATCCACCGTTTCACACGGGAATCAAAACTGACATCTCGATTGTGGAGAATTTTTTGAGGGATGTTTCCCGCCATCTTGAGCCACGCGGCGAGCTCCGTCTTGTTGCCAACAGTTTTTTACCCTACGAATTGCTGATCAAACGCTTTATCGGCCCGGTTGAGCGCCTTTATGAAGACTCTCGCTTCATTGTGTATCGTGCATTTCGGCGATGATAAAAACATTAACGGTTTGGGATATTCAAGGCGAAAAAAAGCCCCAGGGGTAAGGGGCAAAGGGTTTGAATAGTGAAGAGGCTATAACTTAGGGTTAATTTCTAGAGTAATCAGCCTAAAATCGTTTAATTTTGAAGAAGTAGTCATAAAATGCCAGAAATGATACCTGTGACGCTGAATTCGCCCAATGGACCGTGGCTCCTGTCCCGGCCAGGTGGCGGCGATCCATCGCTAAAAGCATGGGATGCGGCAGACGAATTACTGCTGGACGTGTCATTCGGGCAATTGAAACCTATTGGCGACTCTGGGCATGCTCCGCGGGTACTTGTTGTAGATGACCAGTTTGGTGCGCTAACGCTGGGTCTCAGCAGTTTCGCCCCTGATGTTGTCGCCGATAGCGCAATGCTGACAAAAGCTCTGGCGTACAATAGCGGCCTTAATGCCTCCCGCCTTTCTGTTCGGCCAGATCGTCCGGTGTATAGCTGGCTACGCCCGCCAGAGGGTCGTTACGATGCGATTGTCATGCGTATCCCCAGGCACAGCGACTATCTTGCCTGGCTTCTTCGTTGGGCCAATGATGTGCTCGCAGCCAATGGATTACTGTTGGCCGGCGGCATGATCAAGCACTTGCCCGATAAAAGCGTGAATATATTTTCGGATTTGGTGAAAACTGAAGA
>DATJDA010000373.1:0-2627 GCA_035497695.1 Marinobacter sp.
ATCACCCCGGATAAAACGGTGATCTACGAGTTGCCGCATACACTCGTTGTAGCGGCTTTCGAGACTGGCGGGGATCAGCCACCATATGGGATAGCAGCCGGCCAGATGGATACTGGTCCGGTAAAACTCATCCAGAAGCAGGTAGTGTTGGGCACTGCCACAGTTTTCGCCAACAACCTCTGCGCGCTGCCTGCCTTCGCGCCACTCGCCCGCACAGAACACGAACACATGGAGCTCGATACCGAGAGAAGCGGCCCATTCCGAGACTTTTTCTGCTTTGCGCTCCAGGCACTGAATGCCACGCTCTGACAAGTCATCCCGATGGCACAGCCAGACGTCCAGATCACTGGCCACCGAGTGTCCGAGCGTGCCCGGACTACCCATTAGAAACTGAGCATCCAGATCCGGCTTGCGCTTGCCTTCGTCCCGCAAGCTGAAGGTGCGGGCCAGACGCCGGGCGGCATTAAGAGTGGCCTCTGATGGCTGGTAGTGGCTGAACCCATAGGGACAGTCGCTATCCAGGTAGCCAGGCAAGGCCGGGTGGTTGATATGAAACAACAGAGGTAAAATCTCCAACACGATCTGTTGGCGATAAGTGAGTGCCGAGCGCGCCCGCTCCCAGCGTTGCTGATTGACCACAAGAAACCGATCCCGCAGCCGGCGCAGGTTTTTACGATCTATCCCCTCATCAAAATCAAGGGCAATGGGGGTGCTATGAACAGTCAAGGCAGCTCCGGAACGAAAGGTTCTTTTCGAACTCAGTACCAGTATG
The DNA here is from genome assembly GCA_035497695.1 of Marinobacter sp. Classification (GTDB taxonomy): domain Bacteria; phylum Pseudomonadota; class Gammaproteobacteria; order Pseudomonadales; family Oleiphilaceae; genus Marinobacter. The sequence goes on from DATJDA010000373.1 coordinate 773, forward strand.
ATGATGGCATCGTGACAAAACTGGCGAACAAATAAAAGCAGCGCCGGCTGGCACTGAGTAAGTGTAGGATAATACCGCAGAAACCCGAGGCTCATCTTCGTGAAAGAATTTGTTATTCGCCGTTATCGTTCTGACCAGCCTCAAGGCGCCGGACAAAGCACACTCGTACGCATTGATGATGAAGGCCATGTGCTGTTTGCCGACCACCACGCCGAGGCCGTGCTGGGCTACAACACCAGTGAGCTGGAAGGATTGCCGGTGCATCGGGTACTTGCCTCTCGCGAAGATGACCCTTTTGCGCCGGCTAACCGGCACCGTATAAAGAGCGGGCAAGATGTACTGGTGACACTCCGCCATAAAGAAGGATTTTTCTACACGGCCAGCCTGAGTCTGCGCCTGACCATGCGAGACTCTGACAAGGCCGCCAGTGCCACTATCATTCACCGCGACAACTCGGCAATGGACCCGAGCCTGTTACGAACGGCAGAAGGCAGTGCTGGTTTTGGCATTTGGGAACTGGACACCCGAACCAACGAAATGACCTGGACAGAAGGTGTTTTCAGGCTGCTGGAGCTGCGGCCGGGCAGTGAGATCACTCCGGAACAGGCGCTGTTTTATTGCCAGACAGGTCAGGCCCGGGTGCGCGCTCTGTTCCGCAGATGTATCCGCGCCGGCACGCCCTTCTCGCTGGAATTAAGTGTGTTGACGGCCCAACAGAATCTGCGCCGCATAGCGTTGAGCGGCATGGCACTCAAAACCAGCAATGGAAGCCAGCGTCTGGGCGGCACACTGGTTGACCGCACCCGGGAAATGTATCGGGATCAGGCCCGCCAGCAAGCGGAGCAAATGCTGGCGGCCACTATCCAGGCCACCCCGGATCTTGTTGCTGCCGTCGATCTGGATTTGAACCTTACTCATTTTAACCAGCCTTTTGCCCGCCAGTTTGCCACTACTTTTGGTGTGACACTGGCCCTTGGAGACAACTTAAAAGAGATTCTGCCCGATCATCCCAATGAGCGCCGGATGATTGAGCAGCTCTGGCTGCGGGCGTTTCAGCGTGGCAGCTTTGTTGTGGAGATGCCGCTGGCACAACAGCAGAATCTTGACGTACCTCTTTACGAATTTCACTATCAGCGTCTGACTAACGAACAGGGCGAAGCTACAGGTGCCGTGCAGGTGGCACGGGAGATCAGCAGCCAGTCCAGCTATACCGGTAGCAGCGAATACCGACTGCGCCATGACCCGGTAACCGGGCTGATGAATCGCCGGGAACTCATCAGCCGGATCACGCGTACTCTGGAACAAAAAACTGACCGGGAATCCTGCGACAGCTTGCTTTATCTCGATCTCGATGAGTTCGGACGTTTCAACGATCAGGCCGGCCGCGGTACATGTGACCGGTATCTCCGGGAACTGGCGGCCACCCTGGGTGTCCGGGTGCGCCAGCGTGATGCTCTGGCACGGCTATCGGGAGACACGTTTGCACTGCTGATCGAAAATTGTCCAGAGGCCAGAGCCAGAAAGATTGCTGAAGGTATTCTGGCTCTGATCGACGGGTTTGTCTTTGAGTGGCAAGAGCACAGGCTTCAGACCACGGCTTCTGGTGGCTTGCTGATTATGGGACACGACACCCCCGGCAACCCTGAGCAGCTAATTAGTCAGGCTTCAGACCTGTGCCATACTGCAAAAATATCAGGTCGCAACCGGATTCACACCGCCCACGCCCTGAATCAACACACCGATGAAAATGTTACCCGCAGGCGCGTGGAACAAATTCGCCAGGCGCTGGATGATGACAGCCTGATACTGGAATACCAGATGCTAAGACCCGTTGCCAGCGCAACCTGGGGCGATC
>DATJDA010000374.1:0-1792 GCA_035497695.1 Marinobacter sp.
CGTTCAGCGCGTCCAGAACCTGACGCCAAGTACGAATTACATCCGCAATATAAGCGGGACTGCGCTGACGGCCCTCAATTTTTACTGCACCGATACCCAGCGCCCGGAGCTCTGGCAGAAGCTCCACGGTGCTCAGGCTTACAGGTTCTTCAATCGCGTGATAAACACTGCCTTCAACCTCAAACCGGCCTTTGCACAAAGTGGGGTAGCCTGCGGATTCGCCTTCACTGTAGCGATCAATAAGTACATCATTAAGGCGGGATTCCAAACCCTGTGGAGTTTCCTGCCACTGCACAGCTTTTGCCGGCGAACAGGCACCACGGGTATTTGGCGATTCATCGGTAACATAAGACGATAGATAACAACGGCCTTCGGCCATAATACAAAGGCTGCCAAAGGCAAACACTTCAAGTTCAACCGGGCTGTGTTTGGCAACACCGCGAACCTGATCAACAGACAGCACCCGGGGCAATACCGCACGGCGGATATCGAAGTTATCTTTATAAAACTTCAACGCTTCGTAGCTGGTGGCGGAACCTTGTACCGACAAGTGCCTTGGGGTGTCGGGGTAACGGTTGGCTGCGTAATCCAGCAGCCCCATATCAGCCAGAATAATGGCATCTACCCCGAGTGCCGCAGCGCGGTCTACTGCGCTCTTCCACTGTTCCCAGCCTTCGGGTTGAGGATAGGTATTGATGGCACAGAATACACGGGCTCCCCGGCTATGGGCGTATTCTATACCTTCTGCAGCCCGCTTATCGTTGAAATTCAGGCCGGCAAACTGACGGGCATTGGTGCTGTCACGAAAGCCGAAATAAACGGCATTTGCGCCATTATCAACAGCCGTTTTCATGGCCGGTAAGCTTCCGGCAGGGCAGACGAGCTCCATAACGATCTCCACTGGAACGTAAGGGACATACCCTAACGTTCCAGTGGAAAACCAGCCTTGATCATTATCAGCGGAAGCTGCTTTTACCCCAGCAGGAGTACCCCCTTGGGTATCAGGGCCAGATGAATGTCAGATAATTCTTGAGAACTTCTGGCTGGCCCCTTCTTTCCGATACAGATCAAAAATCTGACAAATTGCACGAATAAGCAGGCGGCCTGATCGCTGAACCTTCAGGCTGCGACCATCATCAACAATCAGCCCGTCACGCATCATTTGCTTCAGCCGGTGCAATTCGTCTGCGAAATAACTGTCCAGATTTTCCTGCCACTCATCGGCGAACTGCTGACGATCCAGCCGGAACTGGCAAATCAACTGACCGATGACCCAACGGCGGATGCGATCATCACGAGTCAGATTCACGCCTTTGGTAATGGCCAGCTGACCACTATCTATTGTTGCTTCCCAGGAGGGGAGATCGTGGTTGTTCTGAAAGTACGCGTCGTCTGTCTGGCCAATTGCAGACACGCCCAGAGACACCAGATCACACCCGGAATGGGTGGTATATCCCTGAAAGTTCCGGTGCAGACGGCCCTCGCGCTGGGCCACCGAAAGACTGTCGTCGGGCTTGGCGAAGTGATCCATACCAATATATTCATAACCCGCTTCCAGTAACCGGTTAATGGTATTGTGCAGTATTGTCAGTTTGTCCGGGGCAGACGGGAGAGTGTCGTCCTGAATCCGTGTTTGCGGATAAAAACGTCCCGGCAAGTGTGCATAACTGAAGATAGAAAGGCGGTCTGGCGACATTTCCAGAACAACCTCGAGGGTTTCGGCAAAGCTCTCTATGGTCTGATATGGCAGGCCATAGATCAGATCCAGATTTATCGACCGGAAGCCGAGGCT
>DATJDA010000375.1:0-18246 GCA_035497695.1 Marinobacter sp.
CAGAGAGTTGGACCTGACACCGGAACAACTCATCAAACGATTCATCAGCGCTGGTATGGCAAAACTGGAAAGTAATATTGGGCCGAGTGTTCCTGGAGAAACGCTGGAGGACTTCTTGGTCAAGAATGGCGCCTGGAAACCGGAAAACAGTCAGTGATTCCCAGTTTCCCATCTATCCCAGTTTATAATCAGTGGTGGTAATGTGAGGTCTACTCGGACCTAAAGGTTTTGTCTCTGGGTAGTGAAATGGGTAGTAATTGCTGCTGATCTGCCGGAAATTATTTTTAACTATTTGTTCTTATTAGATAAATAATTTGTATTCCTTGAGCAGGTGCAGAATATAGAATAGCTTTCCGCATTTTCAAAAGTCGTTTGGCCTGAACCGGGTTGCGATCCTGTCAGTCTTCATCTCCAGGCACCCATAAGCGATGGAGTTTCTGAACGGAGGCGTCCAGCAAAAAGCCAAGCGCACCAATCAGGACAATCGCAGCCATGAGCTCCGAGTAAGCCATCCGGTCGCGGGTGTCGAGAATAAAATAACCAAGGCCAGAGCTGACACCCAACATTTCGCACGGGATCAGGAGAATCCACGAGATGCCAATGGCAACCCGCACTCCGGTCAGTACGTGCCCAAGGATGCCGGGAGCTACAACCCGTGTCAGCGTTTCCCAGCGCGTCGCACTAAGGCTGCGAGTGAGCATCAGCCATTGCGGGTTGAGCTGGCGCACGCCAGCGGACGTATTGATGATAATCGGCCAGATGGCCGTAATGGTCAGCAGAAAGTAGATTGGCGCGTCACCAATGCCAAACACCATGACCGCGATTGGCATCCATGACAACGGTGAAATCATTCGCAAAAACTGAAATGCGCTGCCAGTCATTTTGTTGGCAATGTTGGATACGCCTATCCCAATGCCAATGGGAACACCCAGTGCCAGTGCAGCAAACAGGCTAACAAGAACCCGGCGCAGGCTCACCAGGGTGTCTGTGGTTAATTCATTGCTTGTGGTCAGCTCATAAAGGCTACGAAAGGCGTCACCGGGAGCCAGCATGGCAGCCAGTGGGATATTCTGCTGCAATAGGCGTACCCCAACTGACCAGAGTATTAACAACACGCACAAACCGGCAAGGCTCAGGCCAATCCTGAAACTATTTTCCGGCAAAGAAAACTCCCGGCCCCCCGGATTTGCTACAGCTGGTTCACGCATCAATCACTTCCGTTCGTGAAAAAGTTTCAGGCTGGCCAAATACTTTCATCCCACCCACGCGGTTAATGGCGTTTTTCACAAAGCGGTCGTCAACCAGATCTTTGGCAACAAAGGCAGGATCCAGATCAGCCAGGAAGTCTCGATTGCCTTCCATGTACGTTTCTTTAAGGAGCTCGACCATGCGCTCGGTGTAGCTTGGGTAGGGGTAGGGCTGAAAATCAATACGGTGTGAATCCCACTCCTTATGGCGGATTGCGCCGGTAGATTCATAAAAAGCATTGGCGTCAGCAGCAGGTGCCAGCACTTTGGCCAGTGTGTCTTCCGTATGAGGTGTGTATTTTTCCGGACCGGATCTGGATAACAAACGAGCTGTCTCTTCGCGATTGTCGCGGGTCCACGCCTGCGCCTCAACTATGCCATTAACAACTTTTTGTGACCATTCGCTGCGCTTTTCCAGGTCGTGCTCATGCATCAGCACAACACAGCAGGCGTGTTCTTTCCAGACATCACCGGTGAATCTCAGCACCCGCCCAATGTTCTGAATCTCGCTCAGGGCTACAAATGGCTCAGCAACGATGTAACCTGCTACTCGCCCTGTGGCCAGTGCCGGTAACATATCGGAGGGAGCCATAACAACAAGTTTCACCTGCTTGCTGTTGGGGGTGCCTTCGCCAATAGCTTCAAGCCCCTCCTTTTTGAACAGATGCTGAAGGATAATGTTGTGAATCGAGTACCAGAACGGGATGGCTATGGTGGTGCCACCCAAATCTTTTATTTCCTTGAAATCCGCACGAGCTGCCACCGCTATTGACGATCCGTCAACGTGGTTCCAGGCGACGATTTTTGAGGGAGACCTGCTGCCATAGCGCGCGTAAACGCTCATGGGCGAGAGCATATGCACCACGTTAACCTGGCCGCTCAAAAATGCTTCAACAACCTGCGCCCAACTGCGGAACATGCGCGGCTTTTCTACTTCGAGCCCTTGCTTTTGCCAGAGCTGGTTCTGGTGCGCAATCAGGAGTGGGGCGGCATCAGTAATGGGCAAATAGCCAACCCGAACCGGAGCCGAGGGTTCAGCTGCAAGAGCATTGTTAAGCGTGCCCAGAAGCGGCGCTGCTCCGGCGGCTGTAAAAAGCGCAGACAGTTTGAGAATCCGCCGGCGTGTATGGGAGATATGATCAGTCATGATTAAGTAACCGGAGTTGTTTATAGAATAAGTGCTAAGCAGGTACAGCCGTGAGGTAGCCCGGCATATCGCATCGGCTGTCGCTGCGCCCATTGCGCAGTGCGCTGACAATATCGCGACGGGTATGGACGAGCATTGGGTTGTTGGTGCTCCGGCTCTGCCCGGTCAGATCCCATGTGCCGGCAACACTGGCTGGCTGGCCACCCAGCAGTAATACGCGATCGGCAACACGCAGCGCTTCGTCAATATCGTGGGTGACCAGAATGGCTGCTGTGCCATGGTTTTTGGTCACACTTAACAGCAGTTGCTGCATTTCGCTGCGGGTTACTGCGTCCAGGGCGCTGAACGGCTCGTCCAGTAGCAATATTTCCGGTTTCCTCGCCAGACAGCGTGCCAAAGCCCCGCGCTGCGCCATGCCGCCAGACAAGGCTGATGGGTAACGATCAGCAGAATCTTCAAGGCCGACTTCTTGCAGGGCAGATTGTACGCGCTCAAGCTTTTCCTGTTTGCTTATCCGCTGCTGGCGCTTAAAGCTCAACCCGAAGGCAACATTGTCTTCCAGGGTTAGCCAGGGAAGCAGGCACGGATCCTGAAACATGAAGCCGACGCGTGGATGCGGGCCGCTCAGTATCTTGTTGCCAATGGTAACCTTGCCACTGTCTGGTGAACGCAAACCTGCCAGGATTCTTAGCAGTGTTGATTTCCCGGATCCGCTAAAACCCAATACTGCAAGCACTTCACCGGCCTTCAGTTGCAAAGAGAAGTCACGGAGAACAGGTTTGTTTTCCCGTTTGTGGCGATAGCTTAGCGAAACAGACTGCGCTTCAAGAACATTAGTAGCAGTAGCGCCCATGATAGAACTCCGTATGTCGTGGCAAAATTTACGCACAGGCTCGTGCGTTTTCAATGTCGTGGATCTCTTTGCGCAGATGTTTGAGGGCGGGCGTTACTATGCCGACAAATACAGCCTCGCGAAGCTGGCGCTGAGCGGAATCACGCATCAGATAGCCCCGGGCTCCGGCATGCAGAACCGCTGAGTTGGCTGCCCGCAGTGTCAGTTCAGACACGGCAGCACGTAATTTCAGCGCATCCAGAACCGATGCTGTACCTTGCTGTGCCTGGCCGGCCAACTTGAGACCACGGGCATAAAGTTCGTCTCTGGCCGGCTGGATTACGGCTTCCTGATCATCCAGAAACTGGTTAACGTCTGCGTGTACGAGGTTGCTTTCGCGTATGCGCTGCAGGCATCCGTCGATTACGCCAAGCCCCATGCCAGACTGGCCAATGATGAATCCAGGCTTGATGCGTTGCATAAAAGCCTCAAACTGATCAGGGTGGGCAATAACCTGATCGGCTTCTATTGATACATCACGAAAGTGGATGCTGTAGGTGGCCGTGCCCTCCATGCCGGAAAATTCCGGGCAGGGACGCAGATCCAGATCTGTGGTGTTTCCTTCAACGATGAACATGACGTAGCCGCCGGTATTAACCTCTGCAGTCACTGTAAGCAGGTTGTTGCGATCGACGTTTGAAACCCACGGCAAAGTTCCCCGTATTGTGTAACCGTCGGCGCAACGCTGAGCTTTTAAGTGAATTCGCTCTATGCCAGCAAGATGTTTAACCGCATTCGACATGCCGGTTCCTGACAACGCTTTGCCGGACGCCACCCGGCCAAGATAGCGATTACGCGTTGCCTCAACCCGTGCGTGTTGCAAATACCAGGCGCTGGCGCTCTGACACCAGGTAAGGAAGGCCGTGGAACCGCAGTATTTGCCAACGGCTGCAATAGATTCAAACTGGCGAACCAAATCCACGGAGGGAGCCCCCCCGGCTGTGGTATCTGATGCAGACCCAAAACCGCCGCACTCACCCAGTGAGTGCAGGAAGTGTTGTGGGTAGAAGCCTTCACGATCAATTTTGCCAGCAAGCTTTTTAAGCTCACCTTTGGCAAGTTCCCGGATTGACTCCAGCCTGGCATCAGGTGCTGCTTTCGTTTCCATTACAGGCTCCATTCAGGCCAGCGCGAATGGCTGCAGCTCAGGGTTTATCGGTGTTTGTGCAAGATTGTTGGCGTAATTGCAGAGTGTTGCCAGGCTTACGCCAAGTACCACGTCCAATGCATTCTGTTGGGTATATCCGGCGGCAAAAAAAGCGTCCAGCTCGTCGTTCGAAACCTGTCCTTTTTGCGCCATTATTTGCAGTGTAAACGTAGCAAGCGCATTGAGTTTTTCGTCTGGCAACGTATCGACATTACGAAGTGCTTCAACCAGAGGGCCATCCATGTTCAGTGCTTTTTGGGCAATTTTGGTATGGCCGGCTACGCAAAATCCACAGCTGTTGGTTACTGCTGCCGTAATCTGAACAACTTCCCGCTCCGCCGAAGACAGGCTGTTTCGCCCGTTGATCTTGCCTACTGTCTGGTATGTCTCTATAGCCTCGGGTGAGTTGGCCAGCACACCAAGCAGGTTAGGAACAAAACCGTTAGCTTGTTTAACGGCTTCCAGTCGCTCAGCAGATTTTTTGGGTGCTGTTTCGATGGTTTGGATGGCTAGGCGACTCATAAATCCTCCAGGACATAATATAAATCAAGGGAGGATGGACTATAAGACAATAAAGCATAACCAAGAAATACTAATATCTAATAAGCATATCCCTTTTCAGATATAGCCAGCCCCGCTTCAGATACTGAAGCAGGGCATGCTCACTATTCCGGTTTGATGGCTAACAGATCGGTGCGCAAATGAGTGAGTACTTTCTCGGCAGTGTTGCCGATTACTCGTGCTTTCAGGCCCGTTTTGCCGCTGGTGCCAATGACGACCATGTCGGCTCTTAATTTATTGGCAACGCTGGGGATGACTTTTTGCGCAGGGCCAGGAACAAGATGAATGTGATCCGGGGTAAGGTGCCAGGTGTTGCACAGGTGCTTTATCGTTGGTTCAAGAGCCTCTCTGCGCCGGGCTTCATGTTGAGTGAAATTGATAATCTCGAGATCAGCGAGAACCTCAGAAATGTGTAACGCGTGCACCAGGTGCAGCTCAGCGCCGAATGCCTTGGCCAGATGGTTAGCCTGCTCGATAATTTTGGCATTGAGCGCTTTCTTCGCCGGTTTCTCAGAGCTGAGATCCACTGCAGCCAGAATAGGGTGGGCCCGATTCCATTTCTTTTCAGCCACGAGCATGACCGGTGCAGGGCATTCGCGAATCAGGTGCCAGTCGGTCGGTGTGTACAGGAGAGTTTCTGAGCGTTTTCCGGTTTTGATGACAGCTTCGAAACGGCTGGGCAAACCGTGTTTGATGAGCCATTGATGAATATATTTTTCCCATACGGTGTGTGCCGACACTTTTAAATCGCTGCAGTTTGCCAGAGCCAGCATTTTTTCCAGCCAGGCCTGACGCAGCTCAATCAGTGCGGCTTTGGCTTTCTGCTGCACCGCTGAATCTGACGATAGTGCGCCAAGGTGCTCGTAGGTGAATGCAACAACCTCCAGCTCTGCGCCGGTAACGCGTGCCAGCTCAATTCCCCGGGCCAGAGCAATCTGGTCCTTGTGGGCCGGGTCCATCACGATCAGAAGTTTGCTCATATTACTGTTCCGTTTTCCTGGTGTCTGCGATGTAAATGTGGCATTAAATGCCGACTTAGTACCTTAATGGTACCAGTTGGCAGCACAACGAGATGCGGTGTTTTGTCAAAGCCCGTATAATCCCAGGCAGTTAATGGCGTCAATTATGACGGTTCGGTCTATTTTAGGGGTTGTTAAGCCATGAGTCAGGCCGGTAGCGCAGGTACTCTGTTTGTGATTTCTGCACCATCAGGCGCCGGTAAAACCAGTCTGGTTGCAGAGATGTTAAAAGCAGATCAGAATCTTGGTGTTTCCATTTCCCATACAACCCGCCCAATGCGGGAGGGAGAGCGGGATGGCGTGAACTATCACTTCATAAGCCGCGAAATGTTTGAGGCCATGATTGGCAAGGCTGATTTTCTGGAGCATGCTGCGGTTTTTGGCAACTATTACGGCACATCACAGGTTTGGGTTCAGGAAACACTCGCTACCGGGCGGGATGTCATTCTGGAGATAGACTGGCAGGGTGCATCCCAGGTCCGCCGGCTTATGCCGGACTGTGTGAGCATTTTTATTGTGCCGCCATCAACGGAAGCTTTGGCTAGACGCCTGAACGGTCGTGGTACAGATGCCCCGGACGTAGTTTCCCGGCGCCTGGCAGAGGCGGCCGTCGAATGCCAGCATGCTGCAGAGTTTGATTATCTGGTGGTAAACGATCAGTTTGAAACAGCACTGGCAGACTTGTTAGCCATTGTTCGCAGTCAGCGGCTTCGCACGATTGCCCAGCAGGCGCGCCACGGGGAGCTATTGTCGAGCCTTTCTGGCAGGCCGGAGTAGTATCCACTGTATACAAAATGAGCCAGTTACAGTAGACTGCGCGGTCTGCTAAAACAGTCACTTTATTTTTCGGGGAAGTCATGGCACGAGTTACCGTTGAAGATTGTCTGGAACACGTTGATAACCGCTTCCAGTTGGTGATGCTAGCTACCAAGCGGGCTCGTCAACTTGCCACCAAGGGCGCGGAACCTATGGTGCAGGAAGACAACGATAAACCCACTGTTATTGCTTTGAGGGAAATCGCTGCGGGGTTAATAAGCCGCGATTTGCTGAATGAGGTTGACGAAGAGTAATAGAAAGCGGGTACAAGCGCGTATTTGTACTTGCCTGGCATTGAATTCTGCGCTTACGCTTTTATAGTGTAACTATAGAGGATAGCTGTCAGGATCAGGGAAGAACCCGGATGTGCGCATCCGGGTTTTTTTATCTCTGAAATTTATGAGTTCGCGGAGGCGGGGTGTCGGTAGAGCCTACGGTTGAAGGGCTGGCTAAAGAGCTAAGCACTTATCTGGATAAAAATCGTATCGATCAGGTGCGACGGGCTTACTATTATGCGGAGCAGGCCCATGAGGGCCAGATGCGGAAAAGTGGCGATCGCTACATTACTCATCCTCTTGCCGTTGCTCATATCCTCGCCGGGCTCAGACTTGATCATCAAAGTCTGATGGCAGCCATGCTTCACGATGTCATTGAAGATACCGGTATTCCAAAAGACGCGCTGGTTGAACAGTTTGGCTCTGACGTAGCAGAGCTGGTTGATGGTGTCAGCAAGCTCACCCAGATCGAGTTTCGCTCACGAGCCGAAGCCCAGGCTGAAAATTTCCAGAAAATGACCCTGGCCATGTCAAGAGACATCCGCGTTATATTAGTAAAGCTCGCGGATCGACTGCATAACATGCGTACGCTGGGCCCCATGGCCTACGAGAAACGTCAGCGCATTGCCACTGAAACCCTGGATATCTATGCCCCCATAGCTAACCGGCTGGGCATGCACGCGATTTTCACGGAACTGGAAGACCTCGGGTTCTCATTTTTGTTCCCGATGCGGTCAAAGTACATCTCCAAAGCCGTTGACAACCTACGCGGTAGCCACCGGGAAATCATTGATGAAATCCGCAGTAAGCTGCAAGAGAAAATGGAAGAGAGAGGGCTACCGGGGCGCATACTTGGCCGCGAGAAGCATCTGAACAGCATCTATAACAAGATGAAGTTTCAGCAAAAATCCTTTCATGAAATTATGGATGTGTACGCCTTCCGGATTATTACTGATACAGAAGACGACTGTTATCGAATTCTTGGCGCCGCCCACAGTCTCTACAAGCCCCTGCCTGGCCGCTTTAAAGATTACATTGCCATGCCCAAGGCCAATGGCTACCAGTCTTTACACACAACACTCTTCGGTATGCATGTAAACATTGAGATACAGATTCGCACTGAGGAAATGGAGCATATTGCCAACAATGGTATTGCTGCCCACTGGATGTACAAGAGTGACCCCAACAGCATAACCAGCGCAAATCAGGCGAGAGTAGACCGCTGGGTTAAAGGGCTGATGGAAATGCGAGAGCATGCAGACGACTCGCTGGAGTTCATCGAGCATGTGAAAGTCGATCTGTTCCCTGATGAAATTTATGTGTTTACCCCCAAGGGGAAAATAATGGAGTTGCCCAGTGGTGCAACACCGATTGATTTTGCTTATGCCATTCACACGGATATTGGCGATGCCACGGTTGCCTGCCGGATCAACCGTAATCTTGGCTCGTTAAGCCAACCACTACAAAGTGGCCAGACAGTTGAGATTATTACTGCGCCGGGCGCACGGCCCAATCCTGCGTGGCTGAATTTTGTTATTACTGGCAAGGCCCGCAGCAGTATTCGTCACGTACTGAAGAGCCAAAAGCGCACAGAGTCTGTTGAGTTGGGTAAAACACTGCTGAAGAGATCGCTGAAAGGCTTTGGGATGGATTTGTCGGAAATCACCAGTGCGCAGATCCGGACCGTTGTAAAGCACAACCAGGTTGCCAGCTTTGATGACCTTCTGAGTGATATTGGCCTGGGGAACCGTATGGCTTACCTTGTTGCGCGGCAACTGGCCAGCAAGGCAGATCACGATGAAATCAGCGACGATATAGAGTCGATGGAAGAAGACAGTAGCCCGATTACCATTCTGGGTACGGAAGGCCTGGTGACTCACTTTGCCAGTTGTTGCAAGCCGATTCCCGGTGATCCGGTTATAGGCGTGATGACGTCGGGCAATGGTCTGGTTATTCATTCAGATACGTGTCCCCGTTTGCCGGGTAATGAAGATGGCCAGGCGCGCCTGATGCACCTTAAATGGGCGAAAGACATTGTTGACGAATTCTCTGTTGAGCTTCGGGTTGAGCTTGAACGCCAGCGCGGAATAATCGCAGAGGTTGCCAACGCAGTATCTATGGCAGATGGCAATATCGGACGCATTAATGTTGAGGATCAAAATGCCAGATTCAGCGTTGTCAGCCTGGTTGTGCATGTTAACGGACGTCACCATCTGGCGCGGGTAATGCGTCGGATCCGTAATATTCGCGCCGTCACTCACATCAGCCGCGTTCGCTACTGACGAAGAATAGTGGTTGGTTGACATCTGCCGGGCCTAGGGGTGACGATTAACGTTTTGGACAAGAGGAAAGCAAAGGCGATGACCAATAAATCCATTATCCAGACCGATAGCGCACCCCGGGCAATCGGCCCCTATTCTCAGGCTGTGAAAGCAGGCGATACCGTTTATTTATCTGGTCAGATTCCACTGGACCCAGAGACTATGGAAATAGTCGCTGGAGATTTTGCCGCTCAGACTCGCCAGGTGTTTAAGAACTTAAAGGCAGTTTGTGAAGCGGCTGGCGGTGAGTTAAAAGATATTGTAAAGCTGAACATCTATTTGACGGATCTTTCCAACTTCACCACGGTGAACGAGATCATGGCGACCTATTTTCAGGATCCATATCCGGCCCGTGCTTCCGTTGGTGTAGCCGCTTTGCCAAAAGACGTGCCGGTCGAGATAGAGGCCATAATGGTGCTTAGCTGATAAACAGCGCAGAGCAGCCATATTCTGAAAAATCAGAACTCATTCTGTCTGACCAAAAAGCGACCTGAAGTCAGGTTGCTTTTTCTGTTTTTATACCCCGGTATTGTTCTTCAATAATTGGCAGGTAGCCTGCCCTGAAATCCGGATACTGGAATCGGAAGCCAGTTTCTGAAAGTCGCCGGTTGCTGCACTGTTTACTGCCGGCACGACCACCCTTTCTGGCTTCTTCAACAGGGTCTGCGCAGGGTATTTGCTGGCGCACCCAGGCAACCACCTCATCCAGCCGAACGGGCTCGCAATCACTGGCGATATATAGCTCGTCCAGAGGCTGGTCAGTAAGCGCCCGTTGTGCCAGGTGCCATACAGCGCTTGCTGCATCGTCCTCATGAACTCGATTGCTGAAAGGTGCAGGGCTTTGTGGGTTCATCCGGCCCTCAATTACCTCAGCAAGAAAACGCTGCCGTGTAGGGCCATAAATTCCGCTAAAACGAATAATAGTAGCGGGCTGACCACTGTTCATGGCAGCCTGTTCTCCGGCCAGAATCTGTTTGCCGCTGAAGCGAGCAGGGCAGGCCGGGCTGGTTTCATCTACCCAGCTATCATCATCTTGTGAATAAACGCTGGTGCTACTGATAAAAATAAGCCGTTTCAGGGTTTGTCCTGCGAGCGCTCGGATCAGATTGTTCAGGCCATTTACATAAGCATTCTGATAACCCAGTTCGTCGTAAGTAGAGGGGGTCAGGCAGTAGATGACCAGATCAAGGTTGCCGGGTATATTGTTCAGGGTGTCTGGGCGCATCAGGTCAGCGCCGATGCCGTGAACACGTGGCGGCACCTTGTCGGGGTTTCTTCTGAGCCCAAAAATGTTTGTTGAATCCGCAAACAGGCTGGCGATAGCGCCGCCCAGCTTGCCACAACCAGCGACCAATACCCTCGCTGATTGGGTGCGTTCAATGATTGCCATAGACAATTTCAATCCTTATGCTTTATCTCATAAATAACAGAATCGTTGTCCCGTACTTTTTCGACCGGAGCTGTGCATGACTCTCACCGAGTTACGATACGTTGTTATGCTTGCCCGCGAAAGGCATTTTGGTCGCGCTGCCGAACGCTGCCACGTTAGCCAACCCACCTTAAGTGTTGCCGTCAAAAAACTGGAAGATGAGCTCGGGGTTCCCCTCTTTGAGCGCAGCAGAAGCAGCATCCGCGTTACCGAGACCGGGCAGCGGATCATTGAGCAGGCACAACGCGTGCTGGATCAGGTTGGGGTTATCCGGGATATGGCTCAGGATGGCAAGAATCAGTTGAATTCACCACTAAAAGTAGGTGCCATTTATACCATCGGGCCCTATCTTTTCCCCCATTTGTTGCCCGAATTGCGCCGCGCTGCGCCAGAGATGCCGCTGTATATTGAAGAGAACTATACGGCCAGCCTGCGGCGGAAACTGCGCCAATCCGAACTGGACGCCATTATTATCGCGCTGCCATTCGAAGAGCCAGAGGTGCTGACACTGCCCATTTACGATGAACCATTTGTGGTTTTGTTACCGGTGGGCCACCCACTGACGAAAAAGCATGAGCTCACAGCCGCTGAGCTGGTGCATGAGCAGCTACTTTTACTGGGCCCCGGGCATTGTTTTCGTGACCAGGTGCTGGAATCCTGCCCCCTACTGGTAGAAGCCATGAACGGACGGGCAGATACTGCCGAGCCGACGCTTGTTACCGAAGGCAGTTCCCTGGAAACCATTCGTCATATGGTAGCGTCTGGTCTTGGCATTACAGTCTTGCCCCTTTCTGCCACAACAGGCATGCAGTATCAGGAAAACCTGTTGGCGGTAAGGCCTTTTGCCCCGCCTGTACCTTTCAGAACGGTAGCTCTGGCCTGGCGGGTGACCTTTCCGCGACCCAAAGCAATTGATGTGTTATCCCTGGCCGCCAGTCAGTGTCGGGTTATTGAAAAGGCAGCCGCAGATACACCGGCCGTAACCGAGAGCGCTTGAGATCGGTATGGCGTCATTGGAAGATATCCCGGTTACTCAGCTAAAGGGCGTCGGAGACGCTCTGGCTGGCAAGCTGGGTAAACTGGGTATTGTCTCCCTGCAGGATTTGCTGTTTCACCTTCCTCATCGGTATGAAGACCGCACTCGTATTACCCCTATGGGAAGTCTGCGTCTTGGCGATGTTGCGGTGGTTGAAGGTGAGGTAATGAAAGCCGACCTGATAATGGGCCGGCGCCGCAGCTTGCAGGTGACACTCAAAGACAACAGCGGTTTTCTGGTGTTGCGGTTTTTTCACTTCAATGCAGCCCAGAAAAACCAGTTGACCGAAGGAGCAAGCGTACGCTGCTTTGGTGAGGTTCGCCCGGGCCGGGCCGGTTACGAATTTTACCATCCGGAATACCAGATAAACCCGCCGCCCATGCCCGCTGCAGGGCAGGCGACCCTCACGCCAGTTTACCCGCTTACTGAGGGCATTCAGCAACCCCGGGTCCGGAAGCTGTGCCTGCAAGCGCTGGATTACCTCAAGCGGTTTCCGATTAAAGACTGGTTGCCACCAGAGTTGTTTGAAGGTTATCAGCTTCCGGGCATCAATCAGGCTGTACAACTGGTGCATGCGCCACCAGCCAACGCCCCGGTTCACCTGTTAATGGAAGGCAGGCATCCGGCGCAGCAGCGTTTGGTGATGGAAGAATTGCTGGCACACCAGTTAAGTCTTCTGCAAGTGAGGGCCCAGATTCAGGCACAGTCCGCGTTGCCACTTCTGCCTATAGGCAATCTGACAGAGCGGTTTCTTGAATCTCTGCCATTTAAATTGACCGGCGCTCAGCGTCATGTGGTGGCGGATATTCGTCAGGACCTGAGCCAGCCCCTGCCCATGCTGCGCCTGGTACAGGGCGATGTCGGGTCCGGAAAAACCGTGGTGGCTGCGCTTGCTGCACTGCAGGCGGTTAGTGCCGGAGTTCAGGTTGCATTGATGGCCCCCACAGAAATACTTGCTGAACAGCACCTGCAAAACTTTAAAGGCTGGCTGGAACCATTAGGCATAAACATCGCGTGGTTGTCCGGGAAAGTAAAAGGTAAGGCCCGGGAAGCTGCCCTGGAGTCTGTCCGGTCGGGTGCTGCCAGTGTGGTTATTGGAACTCACGCCCTGTTTCAGGAGGATGTGGCATTCGACCGGCTGGCTTTGGTCATTATTGATGAGCAACACCGCTTTGGTGTTCATCAACGACTGGCTTTGCGGGAAAAAGGCGCCGGTGGCGTGCTGGTTCCACATCAACTGATCATGACAGCAACTCCCATACCCAGAACCCTGGCCATGAGTGCTTATGCCGATCTGGACACCTCTGTTATTGATGAGTTGCCGCCTGGCCGAAAACCCATTGAAACCATTGTGATTCCAGACAGCCGCCGTGAAGATATCATTGAGCGCGTAAGAAAAGCCTGTACGGAAGGGCGGCAAGCCTACTGGGTTTGCACCTTAATTGAAGAGTCTGAGGTGCTGCAGTGCCAGGCGGCAGAAGTAACCGCACAAGAGTTGGCGGAAAAACTGCCGGGCCTGAATATTGGGCTGGTGCATGGCCGGCTGAAAGGGCAAGACAAGGCGGCGGTAATGGAGCAGTTCAAAGTGGGTGAGCTGGATCTGCTGGTGGCAACAACGGTTATTGAGGTGGGTGTAGACGTACCTGATGCCTCACTGATTATTATTGAAAATCCGGAGCGCCTTGGCCTTGCCCAGCTTCATCAGTTACGGGGCAGGGTAGGTCGTGGTGAGCAGGCCAGTTTTTGTGTGCTGATGTACCATCCACCGCTTTCGGCTAACGGCAAAGCCAGGCTGCAAGCGCTCAGAGACAGCCAGGATGGATTCTTTATTGCGGAAAAGGACCTGGAAATACGTGGACCGGGTGAGGTATTAGGCACCCGTCAGACTGGCATGATGCAGTTCCGGCTAGCGGATTTTGAACGGGATAAAGGCTGGATTGAACCTGTGCGGGATATGGCACCTTCGTTAATGAAACATCAGGATGTGGTCGAAGCACTTATCCAACGCTGGCTGGGTGAGAACATTCGTTATGGTGATGTGTGAGTGTGCAGGCTTTGCCTGTGCCCGAAGCCATTAATGGGCGTGATTAAGCTCAGACAAGTTCCAGCCCCAGCTCTTCTGAGTGAGCGAGTTCTTTATCGAGGCTGGAATAATATGCGGCAAGCTCTGCCGCAGTAGGCAAGGCAACAGGAGTCTGCTCACTATTGCCCCACTCAGCCCATGAGCCAGCGTAGCCGCGAACATTTTTATAACCCAGATGTTTTGCCAATAGCCAGGCAAAGCTGGAGCGATGGTGGGTCTGGCAGTGAACAATCACCTCTTTTTCTGCGGTAATTCCCAAAGCCTGCAGCTCATCGCGAATGTCTTCTAATGGGCGTAATAAATTGTCATTATTACGGTCAATAGTATTTTCCCAGTTGTAGTTCACTGCACCAGGAATGTGCCCGCCTCGCCTGGAGCCAACCTTTAAGCCCAGGTATTCTTCAGGGCTGCGAGCATCCCAGATTACAGTATTGGGGTCTTGAAAGCGTTCCAGCACATCGTTCAGGCCAACGACTGGTTCGGTTTTCAGCTTCGCAATCTTATAGCTTTCGTTCGTGTTTCTGATTGGTTGGTATGGCTCACTTGAATAAGGTAAATCCTGAGCCAGCCAGGCATGAATGCCACCATCCAGGTAACTGAAACGGTTATGGCCCGCTAACGCCAGGACCCATAAAAAGCGTGCCGCGCGAGTGCCACCTTCCTCGTCGTAAGCGATAACGTGCCGATTTTCCGTTAAGCCTACTTCAGACAGTAGTTTTTCTATTTCCTCTCTGCTGGGGGGCAGGCCCGCTGCCGAGCCACTTTCCTGTAAACGGCTGTAATCCACGTTAATGGCGCCAAAAAGGTGCGCCTGAGCGTAAATGCCCGGTTTGCTCATATCGATGAGAAGGTATTTTTCTGCCCGGGTATTCAGCTCGGCGGTCAGCCACTGAGAGTTAACAATGTAGGGGATTTGGCTCATGAAACAGCACCTTATGCTACCAGTGAAGCAAAGGTATCATATTCCTTTTTAGGTTAAAAATAACAAATCGTTATAGCCATATAGCATAAAAGAAGTTATTAAACTTTTTTGTTTGTGTTAGATTTTGCGCCGTTTCCTACATTTACCGGGGCTATTTACAGATGAGCACAAATTTACGGCAAAAGCTTATAACAACCACCTTATTTGGTTTGCTATCTACAGCGATTTTGAGCGTGACAGGCTGTGGTGGTGAGCGCAGTGAGGCTAAGCTTAGCCTGAGCGTAAATACTCCCGCAAACATTACCAACACTTCCAGAGCCAACTATGACGATAACGTTAATGGTTTGGTCACCTACAAAACCTTAAAAGGCTGGCTGGATAACTGGGACGAGAATAAACCCGCAGGGATTGGCGGTAAGCTGGTGATCATTCAGCAGCAGGCAGGTGATACCGGTTTTGAATTTATAAAGCCAAACAATGAGAACACATTTACTTATGTTGACAGTAGCTGGCTGGAAACGCGTAACAACGGTGTGATGAATATCGGACAAATTGTCTTGTCCGGGCCAAGTATAGATCGCTTTATCCGTAAATACGGTATTGATGTTAAAAACGATTTAATTGTTTGTGCTCAAGGTGGCAAAGAGGGTGCTAATGGCGCATACATGAACCAGGGGCGTTGCTGGTTTACCTTCAGTTACTGGGGTGTTAGCCAGGAAAACATCGCGGTATTAAACGGCAATAACAAATATTTGTTTGATCAGCTTGGTGCTGAATACTTCACCAGCGAAAAGCTGGCGGGCAACAACCCAAGCCCGCTTGTGCACAAGCAAGTTAGCAGCGTGAAAGATTTAAGGGTGGATAACACTGCACTTTATGCCTCTGTTGAAGATGTGATTAATGCACTGCCCCTAACAGACGCACCCGATAACGGTGATAGCGTTATGCTTTGGGATGCGCGTAACCTGCCCCAGTACAGTGCTGGTCAGTTCAGGTGGAATGGTAATGCTATTGAGGCGACAGTCGCCGATGGCAAGTTGGGTTTCCAGAATAATGCCCCTCGTCAAAGCCACCCGCGCGGTGCATTAAACCTTGAATTTACCAACATGTTGGATGGTGTAACCGGCCTGTATTACGACAAAGCCACGATCGAAAATATTGTTAGAGGTGGCTTAACCCCTAAAGGCGAGGGCTTTGTTTCTGGAGGCGCCAATAAAGATTATAAATTAGTGCAGGCAGGAAACGCTTATCAGGAAGGTGACACGGTAATTCACTACTGTGAGACTTCCATGCGTGCGGGTGTAACCATTCTTGCGACGGCGGTTATTTTAGGGATTCCGAGCCGTTTATATGACTCCGCCATGATTGAATGGAACTCCCTGACAACGGGCACCAAAGACAGGAATGGGTATGAGGTACTGCCAGAAAATTCACCCTGGAATACCGAGCCATTATCTGCCCCCGTTAAAATTTATGGCAAGGACAGTGGCGGAGCCAACAACGTAGATCCGCGTTCTGCGGCTGGTTGGGCAACTGCCAAAGATGAAGATGTTGAGGTTATTCTTGGCAGCTTGGAAGAAGCTCCACTGATCGTTGATGCGTTTGCAAAGCACGCCAATTTAATCCCCAAAGAAGACAGAGCGTATAAAGCACTAATCCAGCAGGGCGGAAATAGCGGTGGCTCTGATTCTGGCGGTGGTTCGGCTGCTTTGCCCTCAAACCCCTGTGGTGGTTAATACAACGTTAGGGTGGCGTAATGAGAAGAATACTGTTGATTTTGAGTTTGCTGACGGTCGGTTCTGTCGCGATAGCTGCTGAGCCAGTTACCGATAAGGAAGAAGACAACAACGTCGTAACATTGCGTTTAAAAATGAATAGCTCGTCTAATTCGGCGCAAGCGTCACCAATAAACTCGCGTTTAAAATTTAAAGGTAGAGGCCCGACTTGCCTCTGTGCTGATGGTTTAAGTGAAAAAGACATACTAGAACAGCAACTCATAAGACAGAGCAAAAAGAATTAGGGGTTTGGCTTGATGAAACGCATATTTGGAAAAACGTTAGCACTGGTGATCGCGCTGTTTGCAGTATCCGTGTTGTTGGTAAACGTGACGCAGCAACTGGATAATAAAGATGTCTGGGGCAGCGAAGTATTGATAGACATAAGCGATGGGTTGCAAAAAGTGTCGCCAATTCCATTGGCTAATGCGTGTGGGTTGGGAGCGTCCAGCTGCTTCCGGTGTCATAACGGCCGCCGCGCTGAATTGCCAGGGGGTGACGAGGATTCACCATGGCACGTCGATCATGAGAAAGTGAACTACTCATGTGCAGGTTGCCACAATGGCAATCCGCGTATTTTGAAGCAGGCCATAGCTCACAAAAACCTGATCGCTGATCCAGTGGCTCACCCTGAAGCAAGTTGCAGCAGCTGTCACGGCGATGACGCCGCCGCTAAAAGTAAAGTTTATTCAGAAAAACATCCAAATTCAGGGAAAGAGGCGACACTGTGAAATTGTTAAAACATACCATTAGCGCGGCCGTTTTGTATGCAGCCAGCAGCGCCAGTTTTGCCGGTCCTGTTATAGAGTTCGGTGAGGAAGGATTTTTGGAAATCGGCTATTCCTTGCAGCTCTGGTCACAGTACCGTGACTTTACTTCCGCCAATCATGACGGTGCCGGTAATGATATTTTCTTACGCCGTAACCGTATTACTTTAATGGGCCAGCAAAGCGATGTCGTTGGCTTTTATGCACAGCTAGAAGCGGGCGGCGACAGCCGCGCTGGCAATGACGACAAACCGGTTTCTTACCGTGATGCTTACATCACCCTGGATTTTACCGATGCCACGCGGTTTATCGTTGGTCGTTTTAAAAATACCTTTACCCGTGAAAACCTGGAGGCTTGTTTAGAGCCGCTAACCCTGGATCGGGCCGATGCCTCGTATTCACCTTTTGGAGGCACGCGTGATACAGGTGCTGCGATGTGGGGTAATCTGGGTGACTCTGCTGCATTTCAGTATCGTGTCATGGTAGCCGATGGCCGTGAAGGTGACGATGTTGCCAGGAACTCCCCGCGCATAACCACCCGTGTTCACTGGAGCGGGTTAGATCCGGAGTATGATTATGGCTACCGTGGTACGTATCTGGGTACACGCCGTATATTAACCTTTGGCGCGTCGTATGATTACCAGGCCGATGCGGCTTATGCAGATTACACTAATTTATCTGACATTAAAGATTACAAAGCCTGGACGGTAGATGGCTTCTTTGAATATCCGCTAGAGAGCGGTACCTACACGGTGTCGGCCGCTTATTATAACTACGGTTTAGGTAATGCCATTAACAAGAATCCAGAC
>DATJDA010000376.1:0-4133 GCA_035497695.1 Marinobacter sp.
GGTCGCCGCAATGCTGGCACTGATGGGGTATTCGGTTAACGATAAGGTGGTGGTGTTTGACCGTGTTCGGGAAAACCTGCGTATAACACCTGACCGGCCAATGCTTGACGTGTTAAACGACAGTATTTCCTCGACATTAACACGTACCGTGTTTACCTCAGTAACGACCTTTCTGGCTCTGTTACCTATGGGCATAGCTGGTGGAGCGGCCGTTGCCAGTTTTGCCTTGCCTATGCTGTTCGGCATTGTCATAGGCACCAGTTCTTCGGTCTTTATTGCTTCACCCATCCTTTATTATTTGGGCCTGCGGCGGGCCAGGAAAGGGCTTGCCCAGTTGAGACCAACAGCGGAGGAGATTCGCAAGGAGCTGGAACTCATACCCTGAGGGGGTGAATAATACCTGTCCGGACTCCCGGCCTCTCTTTGCCGAAGGTCCGGGCAGGTAACTAGCCGGCTGATCATGCCTGTTGAGGCAGAGGGTTATTGAAAGTAAGCTTCTGTATAAAAAGCACTACACAACCTGGGGCACCCAATGATCATTTCTGCACCTACCGACTACCGTGAGGCTGCCAGGCGAAGACTGCCCCCGTTCCTGTTTCACTATATAGACGGTGGTGCATACGCCGAGCACACGCTCCGACGTAATTTAGAAGACCTGTCGGATATCGCCTTGCGCCAGTTGGTTCTGAACAACATGTCAGAACTGAGCCTGGAAACCCGTTTGTTTGATGAAACTCTGTCAATGCCAGTGGCCTTGTCTCCGGTCGGGCTCACCGGTATGTACTCACGGCGGGGCGAGGTAAAGGCGGCGCGCGCTGCAGATGCCAAAGGGATTCCCTTTACTATGTCTACCGTGTCTGTTTGCCCGATTGAGGAGGTTGTACCCGTTATCAGTCGGCCCATGTGGTTCCAGCTCTATGTTTTGAAAGATCGTGGTTTTATGCGCAATGTGCTGGAAAGAGCCAGATCTGCTGGCGTGTCCACGCTGGTGTTCACTGTGGATATGCCTGTACCTGGTGCCCGGTATCGCGATACCCATTCCGGCATGAGCGGCCGCCACGCCCCCCTGCGACGAGTACTTCAGGCGATGACGCACCCGCGCTGGGCGTGGGATGTGGGATTGCTGGGCAAACCCCATGATCTGGGCAACATTTCAAAATATCGCGGCAGTCCAACGGGGCTGGCGGATTATATCGGCTGGCTGGGGGATAATTTCGATTCCTCAATTGGTTGGAAAGATCTGGAGTGGATTCGCGAATTCTGGGATGGCCCCATGGTCATCAAAGGTATTCTTGATGCAGAGAACGCCAGAGATGCGGTTTCCTTTGGGGCTGATGGCATTGTGGTATCCAATCATGGCGGACGCCAACTGGACGGGGTTTTGTCTACGGCTCGTGCATTACCGCCGATTGCAGATGCGGTGAAAGGGGATATCAGGATTCTTGCCGACTCGGGCATTCGTACAGGGCTGGATGTGGTTCGTATGCTCGCTCTTGGTGCAGATTGCGCAATGTTAGGCCGCGCGTATATTTATGCCCTGGCTGCTGATGGTGAGGCGGGTGTGCGTAATCTGTTGGATTTGATCGAAAAAGAAATCCGTGTAGCAATGATATTAACCGGCGCCAAATCCGTTAAAGATATTAATACTGACCTTTTGGCCAGAGAATAAGAACGGTTTATAGCGGTAAACACTACTATTCGATTTTTTCTTGTTTTTCAATAATATATAAATTATTTTCTGGCTCAGCCATAATCATTTACTTCCGCTCGATATGCGCGTGTTTATAAAAACGTGCCGGGTGTCTTAATGACAATAACCCGTAGATATATATCAAGGGAGACCTGGTCTGGCTGCTAAACACTCCCCAGGCTCGTTAACCTAGAAGATACACGCAATGCCCACCACTGTTCTGTCCGGTTTCACCAGTAACTTTTTAGGAAAATCCCCCGTTTGGTACAAGCAGGTTATCTTGCTGTTCCTTGTTATTAACCCGATAGTGCTTTACCTGCTAGGGCCAGTTACGGCTGGCTGGTTGCTGATTGCAGAGTTTATCTTCACCCTGGCCATGGCGTTGAAATGCTATCCGCTTTTGCCCGGGGGCTTGTTGGCTATTGAGGCACTGCTCATTGGCCTGACCAATGCCGATGCTGTGTATCTGGAGTTGTTAACTAATTTTCCCGTTATCCTGTTGTTGATGTTTATGGTGGCGGGCATTTACTTTATGCAGGACCTATTGCTGGTTGCATTCACCCAGATTTTGGTCGGAGTGCGCTCCAAGTCTGCTTTATCACTCATTTTTTGTGCAACCTGCGCGGTGTTGTCTGCTTTTCTGGATGCGCTGACAGTAACCGCTGTGATCATCAGTGTAGCGGTGGGTTTTTTCTCGGTATATCACAAGGTGGCTTCGGGCAAGGGGTATCAGCACTCGGGGCACAACGCTGATAGTGATGATGAGGTGATTGAACTTCACCGGGGCGATCTCGAAGATTTCCGGGCTTTTTTGCGAAGCCTGTTAATGCATGGCGCCATAGGTACCGCTCTTGGTGGTGTTGCAACCATGGTAGGTGAGCCCCAGAACCTGCTGATAGCCAAGGTTGTGGGTTGGGATTTCGCTGAGTTTTTCGTGCACATGCTACCGGTAAGTCTGCCGGTACTGGTGGCCGGACTGATTACATGCTGGATGTTGGAGAAACTGCGTTGGTTTGGTTATGGGGGGCGCCTGCCCCGGGCGGTTCGCAAAGTTCTGGAAGAGTTTGCCGATAACGAGCGTGCCAAGCGCACCAAAGCAGATCAGGCCGCTTTATGGGTTCAGGCATTTGCCGCAGCTATACTGGTTATCGGGCTGTCGCTGCACCTGGCAGAGGTGGGCCTTATTGGTCTGTTGGTGATTATTCTGATCACTGCTTTTACCGGCATTACCGATGAGCAGCAGATTGGTAAGGCATTTCAGGAGGCTCTGCCATTCACCTCACTGCTAGTGGTGTTCTTTGCAGTGGTTGCAGTGATTCATGAGCAAAACCTGTTCAAGCCAATTATTGATTACGTACTTTCCCTTCCCATTGATGAGCAACCGGGCATGTTCTTTATTGCCAATGGCCTGTTATCAATGATTAGTGACAACGTATTTGTCGCCACTATTTATATCAGCGAGATCAAGCAGGCTCTGGATGCCGGCAGTATTTCCTACGAGCACTTCCAGGACTTGGCGATTGCTATTAATACCGGAACCAATCTGCCCAGTGTCGCTACACCAAATGGCCAGGCAGCGTTTTTGTTTTTACTTACCTCCGCAATTGCCCCCTTGGTACGCCTGTCTTACGGGCGAATGCTGGTTATGGCGATGCCTTACACGGTGGTGATGGGTGGTGTGGGGTTGTACATGGTGATGAATCATATCTGACATGTGCGCCATGACTTTTTTTGACTGCATCCGTGCATAATTGTTTAGGTCTGTTAATCTGAGGGTAAACAGCATAAGAAAAATAGGAACTTATGAAGAACGCTAGCCATCCATATGCTCCACAGGAGTTCCGCTTGCTGTGCAAATCTGTGTGGCTGTTTCTGGCTACGGTGCTGCTTTCTTTAAGTCAGTTTGTAACAGCAATGGAGTCGACAGCGGCACCGAATACTTTGCGTATAGCTTATGTGGAATTTCCACCCTATACCTACCAGGACGGTGAGGGAAATCCCGCTGGGGTTTTTATAGAGGTTACTCGCAAGGTGGTTAAAGAGGCCGGGTACCAGCCTGAATTTGTCTATTTGCCCATCAGCCGTACCTATCTGTATCTGATCAACGGAGAGATTGACGTATGGGTGGGTGTAACCCATGTGCCCAGGCTTTTTGGTGAAGTTTTGGAAAGCGGGATAACGCCGGTTCCTGTGCAACTGAGTGCCTGGTATCGAAGTGATACACCTGTTCTGGAGAACTTTGAGCAGCTAAGAGGCAAGACCGTAATCGTAATGGCGGGCTACACCTATGGTGGTTTGATTGACTGGTTGAATGCCGCTGATGATATTGATATCACTGAGGCCCCAAATCACCGATCTGCTATTGATATGCTGAAGCGTAAACGTGGAGACTATCTGCTTGATTATCAAGAGCCTGTGCGGCAGATTCTAACCCAGCCTTCTG
>DATJDA010000377.1:0-4949 GCA_035497695.1 Marinobacter sp.
CTTGCCAGCCAGGGGCTTGAAGCCCAAATTGGCTCTGTTGTAAACGAATCCAGCGGTGCACGTGGCCGTCTCACAGTTTCCGGGGGTTGAAATCATGTTAGGCAGGCTTAAGAATCAACCTGCGGTTGGCAAACTGATTGCCCAGTATGATCAACTGCCAAAACGCGATCAACAAGCGCTGACCGTGCTTGTTATTGCTGTTTTTATTGGCGTTCTTTATTTTGTTATCTGGCGTCCGACGATGGACTTTAATAAGCAGGCGATTAGCGAGCGACAGGCTGCTGCTGAATTACTGGCATGGGTACAATCTAACGAGTCCACGATTAAACGGCTGGGCACGGCTGGAGGAACAACGGGTACTACATCAGTGAATAAGCCCGCCGATGGCCGCGCATTGATGGCTCTGATAACAAGCTCTGCTCAAGAGGCAGGCTTAACGCTTCAGCGCTTTGAGCCGAGCGGAGAGAATGCCATGCGAGTATGGATTGAAAACGCAGCCTTTGCAGATGTGGCTGCCTGGCTTGAATCCCTTAAAACCGATCATGGAATTATTATTGATCAGGCAGCTATGGATAAATCGAATGAACCGGGGCGAGTGTCTGCAAGGCTCACCCTCGCCCTCTGAGTCTGAAAACAACAGGGTACAACGTGTCTGACATAAATTATGACCTGATTATAATTGGCGCCGGCTCTGGCGGGGTACGGCTGGCTCGCATGTCTGCCAGGCGCGGTGCGAGAGTTGCTGTTGTTGAATCCCGATACCTGGGGGGTACTTGCGTCAACGTTGGCTGCGTACCCAAAAAGCTGTTCGTTTATGGTGCCAGTGTAAGTGATGAACTTGGTGATGCAGCCGGCTATGGCTGGAAAATCCCCATGAACGAGGTGAGCTTTGACTGGCCGAAACTGGTTGCCAATAAAAATACGGAAATTGAACGTCTGAATGGAATTTATCAACGATTGCTTGAAAATGCAGGCGTAACAATTATTGAGGGAACCGCCTCCCTGAAAGATGCGAATACCGTTGTTGTCGGCGATCAAACCTACACCACGCGGCATATTACCGTGGCGACAGGCAGTTGGCCGGTAGTCCCGGACATTCCGGGTAAAGAATGCATTCTTACCTCTAATGAAATGTTTTATCTTCCGCAATTGCCAAAAACCGCCGTGGTTTGGGGTGGTGGTTATATCGCTGTGGAATTTGCCGGTATATTGGCTGGGTTAGGTGTGGAAACGACGTTGATTTACCGCGGTGAGCTGTTCCTTCGGGGCTTTGACGGCGATGTTCGCCGGTTCACCGAACAGGAAATGCGCAAGAAAGGTATTAACCTGAAATTTGGAGTCACCATAGATTCCGTTGAGGCTGAAGATATTCACTACCGTGTCAATCTCAGTACCGGTGAAAGCCTCACAACCGGTCTGGTTATGGCTGCAACTGGCAGAAGGCCTCTTATTGACGGACTCGGACTGTCGGAACTTGGCGTAGGCCTGGATGAGTCAGGCCATATTGTTGTCGATGATCACTTTCAGACGGCAGTGCCTTCCATTACGGCGTTGGGTGATGTGATTGGCACGCCCCAGTTAACACCGGTCGCGTTGGCCCAGGCCATGGTGCTTTCCCGCCGGTTGTTTGGTGACGGGCAGGGCGACATGGATTATGCCGCCATTCCAACGGCGGTGTTCTGCCAGCCAAACATAGGCACCGTTGGCTTCACTGAGGAAGAAGCGCGAGTAGCCGGGCATCGGCTGCGCATTTACCGCTCTGAATTCAAACCAATGAAGTACACCCTTAGTGGACGGGATGAGCGATGCCTTATGAAACTGGTGGTGGATGATGAAACGGACAAAGTTTTGGGGGCGCACATGGTTGGGCCAGATGCCGGCGAAATAACCCAGGGCCTGGCTGTTGCCATTAAGGCAGGTGCAACCAAAGCACAGTTTGATTCTACGCTGGGAATCCATCCAACATCAGCGGAAGAGTTTGTTACCATGCGGGAGCCGGTCGCCTGATCCGATGCTGGTCAGAGTTGAACCCAGCGGCTTAATACAGCCGTCAGGTTCTCTTTTCGTACCGGCTTTGCCAGGTAATCGTCCATGCCGCTGTCTTTGCAGTTGTTTTTTGTTTCGGGCAATACGTCGGCTGTCAGGGCAATAATTGGTGTGCCGGTTTGTCCATTGCTTTGTTCCCACTCACGGATGTGTCGGGTGGCTTCATAGCCATCCATAACCGGCATTTGGCAATCCATAAGAATTACGTCATAGCCTGCGTGGTTATTTTTAATCAGGGCAAGAGCTTCCATGCCATTACTGACAGCATCTGTTTTGAATCCAAGGTGAGTTAACATAGCTGTTGCTACCCGCTGGTTGACCAGGTTGTCTTCCACAACCAGAGCTTGGGCAGACTGAATCGAACTTCTTTGCAGAGGCGGTGTTTTTGATTCAGTCGGCGCGTTAAAAGTAGCAAGATCAAAGGGTAGTTCGAAGCGAAACGATGAGCCTTTACCCAAATTCGTGTCAACGTCGATATGCCCTCCCATGATCTCAACCAGCCTTTGAACGAGTGACAGGCCAAGACCGATACCTCCGTGCTGACGACTGTTGCGGCTGTCCAGTTGGTAGAATGAATTGAAGATGCCTGAAATCTGGTCCGCAGGGATACCGGAACCTGAATCGCTGATTGAGCAATCAAGAATTATGCAACTCTCCATCAGCGTGATGTAGCTGGCCTGCACATTAATATACCCAGCCCCGGTAAATTTAATGGCATTGTCCATCAGTCCGGCGAGGATCTGTCTTAACCGGCCCGCATCACCGGTCACCATAACCTGCTCGGGCCAATCACCACAAAAGGTCAGTATCAACGTTAAATCATGTTGCTCTGCCAGGTGGCGATAGGTTGCAGCACAATTGGTGATAATTGTTTTAAGATCAAATTTTCGGTTTTCCAGCTCCAGGGTTCCGCTATCCATCTGTGAATAATCCAGAATATCTCCGATCAACAACAAAAGATCTTCGGTGGATTGCCGGGCGGTATTGAGGTAATTTTTTTGTTGGTCCGTCAGTGGGTCTTCTTGTATCAGATCAATCATTCCCAACACACCATTGAGTGGAGTTCGCAGCTCATGACTCATGGATGACAGGAACTCGGTTTTTGCGCTGTTTGCCACTTCAGCCTTTTGCCGGGCGTTTTCAGAAGCAGCCAGGGTCATTTCTCTGGTTGCCTGCAGACTCTTCAGGTGTGCCGCCAATTCGTTCAATTGCTGCTGTATTTCCGTAATCTCACGTGAGCTCTGATGGCGACTGATCGGCTCTGAATCATACTGTTTGTTAATGAGTTTCGTTATCCGCCCAGATAAGGAGTTGATTGGAGAGAGCACAACATTAAGAAAATGATTAACCAGAATAATGGTAAACAGTAGCAAAGCAATGCCTACTGCAAGCGATGCCCAAAGTATGTCCTGGCGCCGGCTGGCAAGGAGATCAGTGCTGACACCAACCTGAACTGTACCCACCTTTAAGCTACCCGCACCAAAGCCATAACTTGGGCCGAACCATTCAACATCGCGGTCATCACCCAATTGCAGAGGTTCTTGCAGTATTTCTGACTCGTAGATGTTGAACTGGCCGTCCTGCGGTGAATCCACGCGGTCTATCGAGACGAAGCCAATTTGATCACCCAATACATCAGAAACACGAATCCATGCCGCTTTACTGCGCCGGAGAGATTGCGCCAACACCTGTTCAAGAGCTGCTCTATTACCTGCGACAACCGCGTACTCCAAAGCAGGTGCCAGGCTGTCAGCAAGCAGTTGATTGCTTTGTGACAGATCACGGCGGGCATCTTCCAATCTGGCAGATGTGAAAAACACCATCAACGTTACAAACATAATCACGGCAGGAAGCGCGCCCAGCAGTAGTAACTTGCGTGACAGGGGAGCCTGGCGCGTAGCTGACTTATTCAATGTTTGGCCCCCCGGTTTCGTTTAGAAGCTTCTGTACAGCGTTGTTTATTTCCTTCTTGTCTGGCAAAGGGATATTCAGTGAGCGCGCAACCTGTTTGTTGAGTTCGATGCGATACCGCTCGGGGTAGGCCGGAGATGGAAACTGGCCACTTTCGAAATATTCATTTATAAATTCCGCGGCCATTTCCGCCATGCCGGCAAAAGGGGCATATCCCGACGCCAGGGAACCTGCTTTCACATAGGCCTGGCTCGGGCCAATCACAATCTTGTTCCGCCGATAAGCTGTTAACAGTATGTGCTTGATAGTGCGGGGGTTATAGATTGCACTATCGGGTGCAGCCAGCAGGAAATCGCCATACCCCAGAGCCCTTGTCAGTGTAGAGATGAGGTTTTTCCCTTCATCAACCACAAAAATTTGAGCCTTAATATTGTAAGCAGGTAGCAGGTCGACCAAGGGTTCGTAATACTGCGCGGATTCAGGTGTGGCCAGCAATGCGATTTTAGTTGTGTGCGGCAAAATAACTTTTCCGATCAGAGCCTGGCGCAACAGCGGGACATCGTAAAATACGCCTGTGATCTGGCCGGGAGAGTTTGCTGCAAAAGGACTAATAAAATTTTTGTCCACCAGCATTGCCAGTATTGGTGCTGATCGGTTAGCTTGCCGGGTCCGGGTAAAAGCTGCCGGGCCAATAGTGATAATGGGCGTGTTACGTGATAGCGCAACTTGCCTGTCTGATATGGCAATTACATTGATGCCTTCACCCAGTTGCGCCTGAAGAAGAGACATCAGGTGCTGATCCAGCGGAGCGCTTCCGGAGCCTGCAACGTATACGGTCCGGGGTGGCGCATCCGTGCAGTATACCGGGCTGGCAAAAACCAGGGCAAACACGCCCAACAATGCCTGAAGCAGCATGCGTCGGCACATCTGCTCCACTGGCCTGCTGGTATTGTTTGTTGCGGTGCGTATCATACCTTCCCGGGTCTCATGCC
>DATJDA010000378.1:0-11494 GCA_035497695.1 Marinobacter sp.
AAAACCGGCACCCATACTCGCCGCCAGAAGCCGACCCAGCCAGACTCCCGGCAATACACAAAGTGCCGACAACAGAACAATTTCCAACACCAGCAGGCGGTTAATCACACGCTGCCGCACGCCAAAGCGCAGCAACAGCGAAAAGCTGTCCCGCCGTTGCGCCATGCCAAGCTGGTAAACGCTGCGCAGCAATAACGCGGTGATCAATAAAACCAGAATACCCAGAGCATCAAGATTCAACAGAAAGCTTTCACCCAGCTCACCGGTATCCGGCCCGGCAGCAAAAACGGTTTTGCGATAGCCCGCCGGCAAAGGTAACTGGCTGGATGATTCAGAGAGCAGTAACGATAAGCTGGCCCGGGTGATCTTTTCGGCATCATTATCAGCCATTTCCACGGCCTTGCTGATATCCAGAAAGGGCTTGCCATCCAGAGACTGATCCCATTTTTCAGAGCCGCCCTTGCCCTCAGTAAAGCAAGATGCCGCCAATGGGTCTATGCCAACAATACGACCAGCCGGGGCCGGACGGTCCACTTCAAACCAGGGCATCACGCAGACACCTGCCCGCCGAAGAACGGTGAAGTCATCCACAGCCACAGGTTGCCCATCGGCCCGTTCCACCTGCTGGTGGCTGGTAACAATCCGTTCACTCTGGCTGAGGCTGGCGCGAGCCTGGTTGGTCAGATAACTGATGCTGGTCCACAGCATGGTGGCGACAACAATCATGATGGCCAATGCCAGTAACTGCATCGGGTGACGTCGATAATGGCTGAATAATGCCGGAAGCAGAATCATGGCCGGCTACACACTGATCGTGTGGGCCAGATCCAGGCGGTGCATGCATTGTGCAGCCAGCTCGGTATCGTGGGTGGCGAGGATCAGGGCACAAC
Source organism: Marinobacter sp. (assembly GCA_035497695.1). GTDB lineage: Bacteria > Pseudomonadota > Gammaproteobacteria > Pseudomonadales > Oleiphilaceae > Marinobacter. The sequence continues at coordinate 891 of DATJDA010000378.1, forward strand.
CGCTATCCGCCTGCAGGCGAAACAGCGCATTAGCAACCTCATCAGCCGTGTGTCGGTCGAGATTGCCCGTAGGCTCATCTGCTAGAATCAGTGCCGGTTTCATGGCAAAAACCATTGCCAGAGCAGCACGCTGACGCTGGCCACCGGATACCTGATCGGGGTAACGATTGGCCAGGTGGCCAATATCAAGAAGCTCCAGCCAGCTAACGCAATCTGTATCCGGCTGACCCGCAAGTTGCGCTCGCAAGCGCACATTATCCAGCAACGACAAAGCCGGCATAAGGTTGGCGTCCTGAAACACCACACCAATTTTTTGCCGGCGCAAGCTGGCCCAGCGCTGCTCGTGCCTGTGCAAATCGTTGTGGCTATCAAAGTGCTCACCGGCCACACTAATAACACCGGCATCGGGCCGTTCCAGCCCGCACAATATATTCAGCAAGGTGCTCTTGCCAGAACCCGAACGGCCCATCAGCGCCAGTGAGGCGCCCTGCTCAAGCGTAAACGATAAATCAGACAACACCGGGACAGGCTCGGTGGCAGTCTGAAAACTCTTGGTCAGACCATGTACCGTTAACACCTTGCCCCCTTACGTTGTACGGACTACTGCCCTAAAACATTCAGATCCACTCACATTTCGCCAGTGTGTAATAGAGCAGCGGCACCACCAGGATGGTTAGTAAAGTAGACATTGCCAATCCGAATATCAGTGATATTGCCAAGCCGTTAAAGATTGGATCGTGAAGAATGAAGTAGGCTCCTACCATAGCGGAAATGGCCGTCAGGGCAATAGGCTTTACACGGACAGCGCCCGCCAGAACCACCGCCTCACCCAGCTCAACACCTTCTTCAAGCAACTGCTGAATAAACACCACCAGCAAGATAGAGTTGCGCACAATAATGCCCGCCAGCGCGATCATACCAATCATACTGGTGGCGGTGAACTGGTGGCCCAGCAAGGCGTGTCCCGGCATGATGCCAATCAGAGTCAGTGGTATGGGCGCCATAATTACCAGCGGCAAAATATAAGACCGGAACTGGGCAACCAGCAGTATAAAGATCATAAAGATACCTACGCTATAGGCAGCACCCATATCCCGAAACGTTTCGTAGGTAATCTGCCACTCGCCATCCCACTTGATAACACCCTGATCAGGTAATTCCGGCTGGTTGATAAAATACTGTTCGGGTGGGTTGTCCTGTTGCTTCAGGCTGGAGACCATGCTGAACATGCCATACAGAGGGGAGTCAAGATCGCCGGCCATATCGGCAGTCACATAGGTTACCGGCAGCAGATCCTTATGATAGATCGCCCCCAGCCAGTCGGTTTCCTGCAGATTGGTAATACTCGCCAGAGGCACCAACTGGCCACTGCAGCTGCGTACTTTCACAGACATCAGTGCCGATGGCTGGGCTTTTTCGCCCTCGCTGAGAATAATTCTGAGCGGTACCGGATATTTGGCGTGATCATCGTGCAAAAAACTGACGCTTCTGCCATCCAGAACGGTTTGCAGTGCATCGACCACCTGCGCCTGAGACACGCCCAGGCGAGCTGCCCGCGCACGGTCAACCACCAGCTCCCATTGCCGTACCGGAGCCTCCAGTGTGGTATCAATGTCCACCAGCCCATCAATATCAGCCATACCTTCAGCTACCTGAGTTGCCAGCCTGGCTCGGCGGTCGTTATCAACCGCATAAATCTCTGCAACCACCGGTGATAAGACCGGAGGGCCAGGCGGCACCTCAACTATTTTGACCTTGGCATCGTAACGATCACCAATAATCTTTAACTCATGGCGCAGTGACTGGGCAATGTCATGGGACTGCCTTGACCGGTCATCCTCACCCGTCAGATTGACCTGAATATCTCCGTGATAAGGCGCGCCCCGTAAATAATACTGACGCACCAGCCCATTGAAATTGATGGGTGAGGCGGTACCCGCGTATATCTGCCAGTTGGCCACTTCATTGACGGTTTCCAGATAGTGCCCCATGTCCATCAGTGCCCGCTGGGTTTGCTCTAACGGTGCGTATTCGGGCAAGTCGACAACGATCTGAAATTCCGATTTGTTATCAAATGGCAGCATTTTCAGAACCACCGCCTGAAATACCGGCAAAGAGGCCGCCATCAGAGTCAAACCGACAACACCCAGGCCCAGAAAACGGCGACGCCAGTGATGCTCACCTAAAAACGGGGTAAGCAAACCACGGAAAATCTTCAGGGATAACGGGCTGACACCCTCTGCCGAGCCTGCGGATGTGGCTGTATCTTCCACCACTTCGCCCTCTTTGGGTTTCAATAGTCGGAATGCCAGCCAGGGCGCAACAACAAAGGCAACGATAAGGGACAACACCATGCCGGCAGAGGCATTGATAGGGATCGGGCTCATATACGGCCCCATCAGACCACTGACAAACGCCATGGGAAGCAGTGCCGCCATAACCGTAAGGGTGGCCATAATGGTTGGTGTGCCCACCTCGTCAACGGCGACCGGAATAATATCCTTCACCGAGCCACGGGTATTCTGGATACGGCGATGGATATTCTCGGTAACAACAATGGCATCGTCCACCAGAATACCAATGGAGAATATCAGCGCGAACAGCGACACCCGGTTGAGCGTAAAGCCCCACGCCAAAGAAAACACCAGGGTAAGCAGCAATGTGACCAGCACGGCCACACCAACAATCAGCGCCTGCCGCCAGCCCATGGCTGCCAGGATCAGAAGCATTACTCCAAGAGTGGCGGATACCAAGTCGCTGATCAGTTGCTGCGCTTTCCGGGATGCGGTTTCGCCATAATCCCGGGTGACCAGCACTTCAACGTTATCAGGCAGGGCGCGGTTACGCAGGCTGTCGAGGCGCTCTTCTACCGCCGTGGTAATGTCGATGGCGTTTTCGCCGGCTATTTTGGCAATTGCAATGGTGACTGCGGGATAAACTTTACCGGGCCGATCTTCACCTTTTGACGGGTGCGCCGGCCCGAAGCCGGTCAGAACACTCTGATCGGCAATGGTTCCACCACGGCTTACTTTCGCAACATCATTCAAATAAACCGCAGCGCCATTGTGAAGGCCAACAACCAGTTGACGGACATCGTCCACTGTCTCAAGCAGCGTGCCCATCTGCACCGGAACGGACAGGTTATTCCGCGTAATGCGGGATTCTCCGGCGCTGGTATTTGCCGACTGCAGGGCCGTGCGCAGATCATCGATGGTCAGGTTGAACCCGGCCAGAAGGGCCGGGTTAATTTCAATATCCACCCGGTCTGGCACACCACCAATAGTGTAAATATCCCGGGTGCCTGGCACCCGCTTCAAAGCCACCTCCAGCATGTGGGCAAGACGGGTAAGCTCTTCTCCCGTTTGTTCGCCTGACGGGTCATACAGGGTGAGTGTCATCACCGGTACATCATCAATGCCTTTCGGCTTGATCAGCGGCTGACTGACACCAAGATTGGCCGGCAGCCAGTCCTGATTTGAGTACACCTGATTGTAAAGCCGGACCAGTGCTTCCTGCCGGGGCACGCCGACTTCGAACTGAACAGTAATCACAGTCTGACCCGCGCGGGAAACCGAATACACATGTTTCACGCCTTTGATTTCGCTCATCACCTGCTCAGCAGGCGTAGCGATAACGTTTTCTACCTCGCGGGCAGTAGCACCGGGGAAGGCCACCATAATATCGGCCATGGTGACATCAATCTGCGGCTCCTCTTCTTTGGGTGTGGAGATAACAGCCAACACACCAAGAACTACCGAGAGCACAATAATCAGAGGGGTTAGCCGGTTATCCTGAAAGACCCGCGCAACAAGTCCGGAGATACCCACAGGTGGCAGATCCTTACTCATTGAGTCTGCTCCTGTCTGCGATCAGCCCCGAGAGCCTGCCCCAGGGCAGACGGGTTAATCACCACAGATTCACCTTCACTCAAACCGGCGAGAATTTCGATTCGCCCATTGTCATGAACACCTGTGCGAACCTGACGCAGGCGCGGCCTGTTTTGTTCATCCAGCACAAATACCGCGCGCAATTCACTCCGGTGAATAAGGCTGCTGTCCGGAATCCAGAGCGTATTCCGCGTACCGACAGGAACACTGACTTTTACCAACATGCCCGGGAACAAAGAACTACCCGGTTCATGCAGGCCCATTCGTAAACGGAAGGTATGTGTCGAAGGATCTGCGTAGGGATAAAAAGTCATCGAGTCTGTTTTCAGCACCCGTCCATCGGTAAGCGTTACGATCGCCTGCCGCTGACTGCGGGCCAAATCTGCATATTGCTGAGGAAGATTTGCTACCACCCGTAACTGCTCTAACGACAGGCCACTTAATAGCGGCTGGCCGGGGGCAACGGCTTCTCCCAGCTCAACATGGCGCTCGGTCAGTATGCCACCATAGGGTGCGACAATACGGGTATAGCTCAATTGCTCTCTGGCTTCCGCCAGCGTTGCTTTAGCTCTTTCTTCCCGGGCCTGTGCAGCCGCAAGATTGTTTCTGGCCTGATCAAGCTCCTGCTGTGAAACCAACCCCCGCTCATGTACCTGCTCGGTTCGTGCAAGGCGCTGCTGAGCATCTAACCGGGCTGCCCGGGTTTCCTGCAACCCGGCCTGCGCCTGATTAACCCGGGCTTGCTGTTCGCTATCGTCCAGCTGAACAATAAGGTCGCCTGCGGCCACCGCATCGTCCACATCGAAAGGCAGAGAGATGACCCGGCCACTGGTCTGGGCAGATACCGTACTTTGCTGAACGGCTTCCACAACACCGTCTAATTCGATGGTTTCAGACAGTGGCGCGCGCTCAACAGCACCCGTTGGTATCAATTCATTGTGGCTCTGGCCGACAACGGTTCCCGAAACCAACATCATCATTGAAAACAGCCCGATAATAAGTCTTTTCACGAAGCGCCCCTTAAAAGGAATAAGCTAATAACTATATATTATCAGGGATGCTGAAATTCAATCCTTTGGTTTGCTCGTCAGCCCCCAGTCATCAAAAAGCACATAAAGCGCCGGAATAACCAGAATTACCAGCACCGTTGCAGTTAACAGCCCGAACACCACCGCGATCACCAGCGGTTTGATAGCCGCCGCCTGAGTGCTGGTTTCGGCCAGAAGTGGCACCAACCCGGCGATGGTTGTAATGGAGGAAATAAGAATAGCCCGTAAGCGGTCACGGCTGGCTTGACCTGCAGCACGAATGACATCTAATCCGCGCTGGCGATTATTTTTGATAAATTCAATGAGCAGAATGGCATTATTAACCACAATTCCGGCCAGGGAAGCGGCACCAATAAGGGAGGGCATCGAAATGTAATACCCCATTAACACATGGCCCCACAAAGCGCCGATAAAGGCCAGAGGAATGGAGACCATCACAATCAAGGGCTCAACGTAACTGCGAAACTGAAAGGATAGAATGACAAAGATGCCAATCAACCCAATGAGCAATCCCCGACCTATGGAGCCTCCGGTTTCTGCGGAACGGGCAACCTGCCCTTCGAAGCTGACGGTGATGGCCGGATAGCTTTCCTGAAAGGCCGCCAGCCATTGATCATTAAGGCTATTAACAATGGCTTGTCCGTTGGAGAGCCGGGTATCAACATTGGCTTCTACGGTAACCGTGCGCCGCCCGTCAACGCGGCTGATACTCGCCCAGTCGCGCTGCTCGTGCATGCTGACAACAACTTCCAGAGGCACCTGATTACCATCTGGCAGAGTGATTGTCTGATCAGCCAGGTCATCAAGGCTACTTCTGTTTGCCTGTGACTGGCGAATCAGAATATCGATATCGTGATCACCAATACGCTGTGTGTCAGTGATGTCACCAAGAAAGGCAGCCCGCAACTGCGAAGCGACATCCTCTGCGGTAAGACCTAACCCACGCGCGCCCTCGGTTAAGGAAAAACTCCGCTGTGGTTTACCAAGGCGAAGGTCGCTGGTTATATTATAAACAGCCGGATATCCGTCCAGATAAGTCACAAGGTTTTGAGAGGCTGCACTCAACTCCTGAAGATCATCACCCTGCAAGCGCACCTCTACGGGTATACCCGCAGGACCAAATCCGGGCTCCTGAATGATTATCCGCTCCAGACCGTCAATCTGGCCTATTTCCTTTTGCCAGGCTGCCGTTAGCTCATCCAGCGTAACGTTACGCTCCTCAGCGGTAAGAAGATCGACAATAACCGTTACGACGTGAGCACCAGATTCACGGGCGCTGGGGTTATGGTTGAAACGCACCTGTATCGCGTGCACAAGCGGTGCGCCGTCTGGCTGCATGGGCGTGTAATGGGCATCCAGGCGGTGTATCGCCGCTTCTATCTGAGCAGCAACGGCTTCCGTACGGGCCAGCGGCGTACCTTGTGGCATCCGTACCCGCACCTCTAGCACATCGCCATCGATATCGGGCATGGCTTCGCTGCCTATGTGGCCACCCGCCATAAAACCAAATGAGCCAAGCATTATCAGAAACAAAAAACCCAGCACCCAGTAACGATGCCGGATAGACAGATCTGTCATTCGGCCTGCAGATTCCCGGAAATTGTCGAATCCGCGATCAAAACGTTTTCGAAAACGCGATGTCTTCTCACCATCACGCGGGAGTATGCTGCCTTTGAGGTGATGGGGGAGAATCAAGAAAGCTTCCATCAAACTGGCTGAAAGTGCTGCAATCAATACGACCGGAAGCACCTTAAGCACGGCTCCCATTTCACCAACCAGAAATGCAAGAGGAGCGAACACCGCAACGGTGGTAAGAAAGGAGGACAGCACACCGGGAAGTACCTGACGGGTACCGGAAACCACCGCGTCCAGTGGCGAGTTTGACTCCAAAGCATGATTAGCTATGTTATCGGTGATCACAATGGCATCGTCCATGACGATGCCGATGGCCATTAACAGTGCCACCAGCGTGATCATGTTAAGGGTAAGGCCGGTCAGCGCCATGACAAGAAACGCACCCATAAAGGCCGCCGGTAACCCCAAAACCGCCCAGATGGCAAATCGTGGGCGGAAAAACAGGCTCATCACCAATACCACTAACGCAAAGCCCTGAACCCCGTTCACCACCAGCATTTCAAGGCGGTCTCGCACAATGCTGGTCATATCTTGGGTAATTGTTAGCTGTACGTTGCCATCAAAGTGCCGGATCTCTGCAGCTACCAGCGCGTCCAGCGCATTCTTGACCGACAGCGCATCGTCACGAAGTGATTTGCTGACTTCCAGCACCACGGCAGGTTTACCGTTGAAGTAAATTTTCTCCTCAGGCGTTTCATTTGCCTCATGCAAACTGGCGATTTGCCCCAGGGTCAGTTCGCCACCTTCGGCATCGGAAATAACCACCAGAGACGCCAGATCTGCTAATGAGCGGCGCTCATCCGTGAACCGAAGCAGAATGTCCTGATCCCGTGTTTCCAGTGTTCCCAGTGGTAAATCAACATTCTGGCTGGCCACCCTCCGGGCCAGATCACGTGCTGATATTCCGTACTGTTCCAGAACTTCCCGGGGAATTTCTATCTGCCACTGCCGCTGAGAGACACCATGGATTGCTACACTGGCCACCCCATTCACCGCCATGACTTTATCTTCCAGGCGCAGGGCGTAGTTTTCCAACTGGCGCTGAGGCATGTCGCCAGAAACAGCGATGGCAGCCACCAGATCACGGCGATGCAGTTCTCGTATAATAGGAGCCTCTGCCCGGGCGGGCAGATCAGAAATGGCATTTACCTCGGTTTGCAGTTCGTTCAGAAAGCGAAGAGGGTCACCTCCGGAGTGCATGGTCGCGGTGGCGGTAGCAAGGTTGTCCTGAGAGACGCAGGTAAATTCATCGAGAAACTCCACACCTTTTGCGGCATCGTGGAGCCGACGACAAACTGCATCTTCCACATCGGCGGCGCTGGCGCCCCGGTAAACCACACTGATGGCCACTTCCACCGGGCGATAGTCAGGGAAGGTTTCACGTTTCAGGGTTGGTGCAGCAAACAAGCCCGCGCCAAGCAATAACAGCAGCAACAAATTAGCGGCCGTAGGGTGACCGGCGAACCAGCGAATCATTGCTCTGCCCCTGCAGCCCTGGCAGCCAGTGATTCCTGTAGAGCGTTGTTCTGTCGGGGCGCCAGTAGCATGCCCTGTATTGCCGTGGATAAATCATCAACAACAACCCGCTCACCTGAAGCCAGACCCTCGGCAATAATGGCCAGATCATTCTGCTCAAAAGCAACCTCTACCTGACGACGAATCAGGTGGCTATCATTATCAATGAGCCAGATTTCACCCTGATGCACAGCACTGGCCGGAATAACCATCAACGGCTCGGAACTCATCGCCGAGATGCGCACACGGGTATACATATCCCGCTGCAGCGGTGGCGCGTGAGGCAGTTGGGCATTGGCATAAGGTTGATCAACCTGAACAACCACGCGCGCTGCCCGCGTATCCGGATCCAGCCCGCTCGAAATGCGCACCACTTGCCCTTTCCAACGCACGTTCCGGGCACCGGCAAGCTCCAGTTCCGCCTCAAGAGCAGGCAGGTTCAGGCGCTCCTCCAGGCTTTTTGTTACATCTGGCGAAAACGTAGCCTTGCCCAGCAAACGCCTTAGCGTGGAGAAAGGTATGCGCGCTTCAACTTCAGCCGCGGTAATGTTCTCGGCCTGAAATAGCAGTTGTCCGGTACCGACAAACTGATGGAGCTCTACATCCACTTTACTCAGGCGGAGATCATAGGGCGCTACAAAACGGGTGTCTTCCAGATCCCGGCGGGCCTGATCCAGACGAACGGTGGCGCCCTCTTGTTGGGCCTTCAGTATGTCCCGGCGGGCGGGCACAAGTGCCAGCGTGTTCTCCAGTGCGGTCACGGACTGGCGCTGCACCAGGGTAGAGCGTAGCTGCTCATCCAGTTTGGCTCTGGCTACAGTCCCCGACTGAGACAGCTTCTCAATACGAGCGTACTCCTGTTCAGACAGTTCCAGACGCTCCTGCTCCAGCTTAAGTAAGCGGTGGGTATTGGCCTCTTCCGTTACCAGTTTTTCCTGTTCAATGGCCAGACTTTTCAGGTCTGCTTTTGCGGCCGCAATTGCCAACTCATAACGACTCGGGTCGAGTGCCAGCAGCAGTGTTCCCTCCGGGAGCATAGCGCCGCTCTCAAGCTTTGGATGTCGCTCTACAACCCGCCCGGCCACGCTGGCAAATGCCAGCCAGGTTTCAGAAGGGTGAGCAACACCATGACCACGAGCTTCGAGCTGAAAAGGTAAACGCTGGGCCTCAATAAACGTAACCGGCACCGCAGACCTGCCCTCATCGACCCATTCAGGAGACGGAGAACGAGCCACAAAAATAACGATCAGAAGTACTCCAAGGGCAAATCCAAGTATGACGGGTAGCCGTTTCAGTAATCGGGATGACATAAGCGATCTCACGTAAGATAGTGATTAATTACTATCTTACGTGAGATCAGAAATACGTCAACGCACATCATACCTGCTCCGGCAAGGGCCTGGCTCCCGCGCAAGGAGAGCAGAACCACACCAGAAGTATCCTGGAGCTCCAGTGATTCATAACATAGCTCACTTGCGAAAATAGCCGTGGTGTGGTCAAATCGTCAGCCCATTTTTTGCGCCGCACACTTCTTCATTTTTTTGCAATACGCAAGAACCGATACGAGGAACTGCTTATGACTACCCTTTTGGACGGAAAACTCGATCCCATTTTTCAGGATGTGTTACGCCGAAACCCAGGGGAGACCGAGTTCCACCAGGCCGTGCATGAGGTTCTCGAAACCCTGAGCCCTATTCTGCGCAAATACCCAGAATTTGCTGATAAAAAGATTATCCAGCGAATTTGCGAGCCTGAGCGTCAGATTATCTTCCGGATTCCCTGGCAGGATGATAAAGGTGAAATTCATATCAACCGTGGATTCCGTGTAGAGTTCAACAGCGCACTTGGTCCCTATAAAGGCGGCATGCGTTTTCACCCATCGGTGTATCTGGGCATAATCAAGTTTCTTGGGTTTGAACAGACCTTCAAGAACGCCTTAACGGGTTTGCCGATCGGTGGCGGTAAAGGCGGCAGCGACTTTGACCCCAAGGGCAAGTCGGATGACGAAATCATGCGTTTTTGCCAAAGCCTGATGACCGAGCTTTACCGTCATCTGGGTGAGTATACAGACGTGCCTGCCGGCGATATTGGCTGCAGCAGCCGTGAACTTGGCTATATGTTTGGCCAGTACAAACGAATTACTAACCGGTACGAATCTGGCGTACTCACCGGCAAGGGCCTTGCCTGGGGTGGTAGCCGTGCGCGCACAGAGGCAACCGGTTACGGTACCGTATTCTTTACCCGGGAAATGCTGCAAGCCCGCGGCGACTCCATGGAAGGCAAAAAAGTAGTGGTATCGGGTTCGGGTAACGTTGCCATCTATGCCATCGAAAAAGCTCATGAGCTCGGCGCTACCGTTGTTGCCTGCTCTGACTCCAGCGGCATGATTTATCACGAGAAAGGCATTTATCTGAAAACCCTGAAACAGATCAAGGAAGTTGATCGTCGCCGTATCAGTGCTTATACCGAATATCATACCGATGCCAAATACATTGAAGGTGGCAATATCTGGTCGATT
>DATJDA010000379.1:0-2795 GCA_035497695.1 Marinobacter sp.
CCCGGAAAGTTTTATCGCACAGGTTCTCAGCCCGGCCTTTGCCTTGCTTCTGGCACGGTACGTAGTACCCAGATTCAATGCCGCAAAAAAGTGGCGCAACAAAGTAGCCGGTCCTTTAATACTGCTGTTATGCATATTGGCACTCATATTCTGGCTGAGCGGCTGGATAAGCGCGAACACCCGTTTCCCAATGCCCGGAAAACTGCAACTGCTGCACTCGGCAATTATTGGGTTACTGTTGCTAATGACGTTTATGGGCGGGCGGGTTATTGCACCAGCCGTTGCTGGCACCCTGGAGAAAAAAGGCATTCCCTTGGAAGCAAGGGTACAGCCGCGTATCGAGGGCGCTCTTTTACTGCTGCTATTAACCGCGCTGCTGACCAGCCTGATCGGGCCCTTGCCTGTTGTTACCGGATTATTATTGTTGGCCAGTGCCGCCCTGATTTTTGTCCGAACTCTTCGGTGGCGACTGTGGCATTGCCCGGAGCGGCCAGATCTGCTTGTACTCGCCCTGGGTTATTTATGGCTTGCCGCAGGCGCATCGGCACTGGGTGTATATATGATTGCCGGTCTGTCCGTGGTACCTGCACTTCACCTGATCACAATCGGAGCGCTGGGCACACTCTCTGCCAGCGTTATGCTGAGACTGGCATGGCAGCGGGCACACCGCAGTTCGCCACCTGCCTGGCAGGTGCTTGCCTTGGGGCTTCTTATGGCCGCCTCGGCGATCGCCCGCTATCTTGCCGGCCCTAACCCATTCAGTGAACAAGGTTGGTTATGGTTGTCTGCCGGACTTTGGTCTCTCGCCTATTCGGGCATCACTGTTCAGTTATTTCTGCTTGTTCGCCCGGCCCATACCCGTCGGAAATGATTGACTACCTCTTTTGCGCCAGTTTTCAAATCAACTACTCAATTGGTAATATCACCTCCACATCCTATTGATTTAAAAAGATTTAAATTCTCCGATTTCTCGCTGATTCTTTTGTTGGTCAAGAGCACTATAGCTTGCCCTCTTTGTCCTTGAGAAATATCAGGTATGCCGTCCTACACTAGTTTGCACAATGGCAGCATAAAGCCAGATCGCACCTAAACAGCGAACAGCAAGTTACTAGAGGAAACCGTACCATGGCTACAACCAATGCCAACATCTCAGGCGGGGGTGGCAGACGCAGAGCCAACGCAGATATCGAACACTGGGATATCGAAAGCGAAGAATTCTGGGAACAGGAAGGAAAGCGCGTTGCGGCCCGCAATCTCTGGATTTCCATACCCAGCCTACTGATGGGTTTTGCCATCTGGATGATGTGGGGAATGATTACCACCCAGATGAAAAATCTGGGCTTTCCCTTCTCTGTTGAACAACTGTTTGCATTGACCGCCACAGCCGGCCTTTCAGGTGCCACTCTGCGGATTCCCGCATCGTTTATGATCAAGATTGCCGGCGGCCGCAATACCGTATTCCTGACCACCGCACTGCTGATGATTCCTGCTATGGGAACCGGCCTGGCACTGATGAACCCGGAAACCCCGTTTCTTGTCTTCCAGGCCCTGGCCTTGCTGTCTGGTATCGGAGGCGGCAACTTCGCCTGTTCCATGAGCAACATCAGTGCGTTCTACCCAAAGAGCAAACAGGGCTTTGGTCTGGGCATGAATGCCGGCCTCGGCAACTTTGGTGTAACCACCATGCAGATTCTCATACCACTGGTAATGACCGTTGGTGTATTTGGCGCTGTTGCCGGTGGCCCACTGGAATTGCTAAGCCCCAGTGGAACCCTGATTGGCAGAATTGAGGCCGGTACCAACACCTGGATTCAAAATGCCGGGTTTATCTGGATGATCTTTCTGATTCCCCTGGCGTTTATGGGCTGGTTTGGCATGAACAACCTGAAAGTTGTTACTCCTAACCCAGGCAATCCCATTGCTGCTTTCAGCAAAATACTCGGGCTTTATGGCGTTGGCATTCTTACTTCGATTGCTGGCGTGTGGGCCCTTGGTATTATGAACATATGGCTCGCCTTGCCACTGACCATCATTCTGACGGTGATTCTACTGCGACTGATCCCAGGCAAAATCAAACCCAATATTAAAAACCAATTCAATATCTTCAGTAACAAGCACACCTGGTCTATGACCGTGCTTTATATTCTGACGTTTGGCTCGTTCATTGGGTTCTCTGCCGCCCTGCCACTGTCTATCAGTGTTATTTTTGGCAATATGATGGAGGTTGGCGCTAACGGAGCCATAACCAGAGTCGTCAACCCAAATGCACCAAGCGCCCTGACCTGGGCCTGGATGGGGCCGTTTGTTGGCGCACTGATTCGCCCCATTGGCGGCTGGATTTCTGACAAAATGGGCGGTTCAATCGTTACCCAGATTATTTCGGTAATCATGGTGATCGCATCTGTTGCAACCGGCTACGTGATGATGCTGGCCTACAACTCTACAGATCCAAACAGCTACTTCCTGCTGTTCCTGATCCTGTTTATCGTTCTGTTTGCTGCCAGCGGCATCGGCAACGGCTCTACGTTCCGCAGTATTGGCTTTATCTTTGATCAGCAGCAGAAAGGCCCGGTACTCGGCTGGACCTCCGCGATTGCCGCCTACGGTGCTTTCATTGCACCAATAGTCATGGGCCAGCAGATTCAGGCTGGCACACCTGAGATTGCCATGTACGGCTTTGCAGTATTTTACGCGCTATGCCTGATCGTGAACTGGTGGTTCTATCTGCGCAAGGATGCTTACATCAAGAATCCATGATTTGAAACATTAACGATTATCACTCTGAGCCCGCACCA
>DATJDA010000380.1:0-7616 GCA_035497695.1 Marinobacter sp.
GAGCAATGTACAGGAATGCCGACTTGTTGCTTGCTGATGAGCCAGTATCTGCACTGGACGGCCCCTTGGCGCACATTATTATGAGGTTGCTTACAAAGCGATTCGCCACCAGCGTTATTGCCCTGCATGACGTTGACCTTGCGTTGGCCTACTGCACTCGTATTGTGGGTATTCAGGATGGTCAGATTGCACTGAATGAGGCTACCGAGCGGCTTGCCGTATCTGACATTATGTCTCTCTATTAGGTAGAACGTCGAATTCATGCTTACCTCTCCTACGGTCAGAGCCAGTCTGATTTTTCTCGCCATTGCATTGGTGGGATTGTGCTTTGCCGACATCGCCATTACTACCTCCAACCCATGGGGAGATCTGGGCAATTTCTTTTTAGGTGTGATCACGCCGAATTTCTTCAGTTCTGAAGGGCTGATGACCGCACTGCTTCGCACCGTTGCTTTTGGATTTGTTGGCGTTGCGCTGGGCAGTGTGTCAGGTTTTATCTTGGCTCTGGGCTACCGATTCCTGCCGGTTCGCATGTTCTGCGCGTTCATCCGGGCCATTCATGAATTATTCTGGGCGCTGATATTTTTACAGTTTTTCGGCTTTCATCCACTGACCGGGGTGCTGGCCATTGCCATTCCTTATGCGGGTATTTTTGCCAAGGTATACTCAGAAATTCTGGACGAAGCGGACCCCATCCCCGCCCGGTTGCTGCCTCCCGGCACCGGCACGATCTCAGCATTTATCTACGCTCATATCCCTGATAGCTGGGTGCAGATCCGCACCTACACCGCCTACCGGCTCGAATGCGGGCTTCGCTCAAGTGCCATTCTCGGCTTTGTTGGCCTGCCTACACTGGGGTTCTATCTTGAAACTTCGTTTTCACAGGGTCTCTACTCCGATGCCGGGGCGATGCTCATTCTTTTCTACGTACTTATTGCAACCATGCCACTGTGGGTCAGACCAAAACTGTTACCAATATATGTAGTGGGAGCGCCTTTTTTTCTTGGTGAGGGCCTGCCGATTGTTTGGGGAAATGTGGCGCGGTTTTTCACGCAGGACATTATTCCAAAACCCATCCGGAACGGTGACGGTCTGGCCAGTCTGGCAACCTGGTTTAATGACATGCTGATCAATGAAGCCCTGCCCGGCATATGGAATACGATTGTCCTTACCCAGATAGCGCTGGTCGCAACCGGCATTCTGGCATTGTTGGCATTCCCATTAATTTCCAACCATTTTGGTGGTCCCCTGCGCCGGACATCCGGCCACATTCTTCTGGTTATTGTCCGGTCTACCCCTGAATACATCCTCGCCTACATACTATTGCAGTTGTGGGGGCCATCCATGTTACCGGCTGTGGTTGCGCTGGCGCTGCACAATGGCGGTATTATCGGGCACTTGATAGGCAGGCAATCCAACTCAATAAGGCTGCGCCAGGATGCCTCAACAGGCTTTAACAGATACGCCTGGGAACTGGTACCCAGAGTGTATCGCTCGTTTTTGGCGTTTCTGTTCTATCGCTGGGAAATAATCATGCGGGAAACGGCCATCCTGGGAATCCTTGGCATATACACCCTCGGTTTTTATGTAGACAGCGCCATCCAAAACATTCAATTTGATCGCGCCATGATGTTGATTCTTATTACCGCCCTATTGAATATTGGAGTTGATACGCTGGGCCGGCATATCCGTCAGAAACTGGCGCTGCAAACCATGCCCACTTGTTAGCAATCCCTTTGCTGGTGGGACATTCGTCACAGATCCATCCAATTGCGCAATAAAACTGCCTCTACGGCCAATCCGTCACACTTACTAATCAGTTACAATCAGTTACACTCAATTTACACAAATCATACTCAGGATGTTCAGGTCATGATTAGCGGGCTGATTCTAGTTACTCTGATGGGACTTATAGCGCTTGTGCTGTTGCTGGGGTACCGGATGGTAACACTTACTCACTCTGAGCCTTTATTGCTGCATCCCGTCGTTGCTGATACCACCGCCCAAACCGCCCTGAAACCCGCTCAAAAAAAATCTGCGGCAACTCATAAATCTTCTGGATCAGGCAGGAACATCGCCTTTTCCGACCGCACCGAACTGCTTACCGGCCTTCACATACTCGCGGGCCTGCAAGAACGCGACTGCCGGGTGAAAGGTCTGGAACTGCAGGGTGCGCCTGAAGCGGTTCAGAGCTATGCAACAGCATGGCTTTATGGAGCGGCTTGTGCATTGTGCGAGCCATCGCTCCGGCATTCAGATATGTTGGATGGAATCGTCGCACACATTGCCAGCCGCAAAATCGGATACCGGCAACCGCAGGCGTTACAAACAATCGGCACATTAACTTCAAGTTCTATTTTTCTGGCATGTTTCCGAAATGGTATGGAAGGTGCGGAGTTCTGGAAGGAGCATCAACATGTACCGCCCCGTTATAGCTTGTACGGGGCCATTACCAACAATGCATTTATCTGATTGCCTGGCCTGAAGCGGCTTCTAAAACCCATTCGGTACCAAGAGATACAGGCGCTTGGTAATTTGGCTGATCTGCAGGTGTCGCGGTAACAGCAGGCCTGCTAAAAGTATCTTCTTCAGTGTTTTTCATGGATTCCACATCAACCGAGCAGACGATATAAACTTTTCCGTCTGAAATAATTCTTACCCTGTGGCTTAGCCCAAACACAAAGCGGCAGTAGTCCAGCTTTAACTGGGCCAGATCCTGTTCCGCTTTACGAATTTTACGCAGCAATACTTTCTGAACACTCGCTCCGTAGTCCATTACGCACTTCCTGAAGTTGTCTGATAGAGTTTCAAGATTCTACACAAAACGATTGTTTTGTCAGCCCATAAGGCCGGTGTTTTTCAAGCATCTTCTTAATGATTGGCTTTGAATACCATTTTCATCGGGATATGTTCAATCGCACTCTGGCCGTTTTGTAAATCGACACGCCAGATCATATCGCCTCCTGTACTGCATACCGGAGCATTGAATCGCGCCACGTAAATGCCGCTATTACTTGCGGTTTGCGCGAGCGGAATGGGGTATTCGCCCATGTACATGGATTCACCCCGCAATACCGCTAAAAACCGGTCCGGAGCTTCGGTTGTGATTACTTTAAGCAGATACTCCTGAGGCTGATCAACTCCAGTCTCAATAGAAAGCGTTACTTGCCACTTGCCGGTGTTTCTATGCCACTCACATTGACCAGCCAACAGGTTGCACTCCTGCCTTGTGATCGTTTCAGTCGTTATTGTTCCCTCTTTAAGAAGGTCCGGGCCGAACATTACTGCACTAAACATCAGGACAATGAATCCGGTAATAAGAACAACCCGTAACATAACAACACCTCAAACCAGCAATCGCCTATTATGGAGCTTATCCAAACAAAGGCAAAAGTTTCTAAACCGGCGCCAACCATGAGAAAATACCGCGCTTCAACTTCAAGCTCATCTACAACACAGGACACAACCGTGCAGCCGGACATTTCTGTAAGGCACCTCAGCAAGGTTTACGAAGGCGGCTTTCGGGCGCTGAAAGACATTAATCTTGAAATTAAACGAGGTGAAATTTTCGCCCTCCTTGGCCCTAATGGTGCGGGAAAAACAACCCTGATCAGTATTATCTGCGGCATAGTAAATCCCTCCAGTGGAGAGGTAAAAGCGGCTGGATACGACATCATAAAAGAGTACCGTCAGGCCCGGGGTTCTATCGGCCTGGTTCCCCAGGAGCTGAGCACAGATTCTTTTGAAACTGTCTGGGACACCGTTACCTTCAGTCGCGGCCTGTTTGGCAAACCGCCGAAGCCGGCCCATATAGAAAAAGTCTTGAAAGACCTGTCGTTATGGGACAAACGAGATAACAGAATCATGTCGCTATCAGGCGGCATGAAACGCCGGGTAATGATCGCCAAAGCGCTCTCTCACGAGCCACAGATCCTCTTTCTAGACGAACCAACCGCCGGGGTGGATGTCGAGTTGCGCCGCGACATGTGGGAAATGGTGCGCAAGTTAAGAGAGAATGGTGTCACGATCATTCTTACCACCCACTACATAGAAGAAGCCGAGGAAATGGCTGATCGCATCGGCATTATCCGCAACGGTGAAATTATACTGGTTGAAGATAAAGCTCTGCTGATGACCAAACTTGGGAAAAAGGAACTCAGGCTTCAGCTACAAAATAAGCTTGAACAACTTCCAGGCCAGCTAGCACTTGAGCCGGTGGTGCTTTCTGAAGACGGTTACGAACTGATTTATACCTTCGATTCCCAGCAAGAAAAAGCCGGAGTAGCCCGCTTGCTGCGCATCCTTGAAGAAAAGAATATTGAATACCGGGATCTTCGAACCCGCGAAAGCTCACTGGAAGAAATATTTGTTGGGCTGGTTAACAAGTAGCACCCCGCCGGATCACTGGAGAAAACTATGAATTTTTACGGCGTTCGCGCAATTTACAAATTCGAGATGGCCCGCATGAAACGCACGCTGATGCAAAGCGTGCTGTCACCGGTTATATCCACTTGTCTGTACTTTGTGGTTTTTGGCTCGGCCATTGGTTCACGAATGGGCAACATCGATAACATTAGCTACGCTGCCTACATTATTCCGGGGCTGGTTATGTTGTCACTGCTGATGCAAAGCATCTCTAACGCAGCGTTTGGCATTTATATGCCAAAATTCTCGGGCACTATTTATGAGGTACTGTCCGCTCCGGTTTCCTACGTTGAAGTTGTGCTGGGCTATGTTGGTGCGGCAGCAACCAAATCCGTGATTCTCGGCCTGATTATTCTTGCAACTGCCCGATTATTTGTCGATTACAGCATACTCCATCCGTTCTGGATGCTGTCGTTTCTGGTGCTGATATCTGTTACGTTTAGCCTGTTCGGCTTCATTATCGGTATTTGGGCAGATGGTTTTGAAAAACTGCAGATTGTCCCGATGATGATAGTAACGCCTCTGGTTTTTCTGGGTGGCACTTTCTATTCCATCGATATGCTGCCTGAAATTTGGCAAACGCTCAGTCTGTTCAACCCTGTGGTGTACCTTATTAGCGGCTTTCGTTGGGCTTTTTACGGCGTGGCAGATGTGCATATTGCCATCAGCGTAGGGATGACACTGGTATTCCTTACAACATGTATGATGACCATCTGGTGGATTTTCAAAACCGGATATCGGCTGCGCTCGTGATTGCACTAAAACAGCTTGTGCAGGCCAGCTTGATGATACCGGCATTGTTAATCTCAGGCTGCTCGGCAGAGTTATCTATTCCGCAGCCTGAACTGCCGGTTATACCCGCGTGCTTTGTGGCAACCGACTCGAGCATTTCGGTGCGGCTGGAAGTCGCCGATGGCTACAATCAACGGCAAGCTGGACTAATGGCGCGGCCTGCATTGGAAGCTGATACCGGAATGCTATTCCTTTACCAGCAACCACAACCCGCCGATCATGGGTTTTGGATGTATAAAACCCTGTTGCATCTTGATATAGCCTATCTCGATAAGCATGGGGTTATCGGTAGTATAAAAAGAATGGCGCCCTGCAGTTCAGGTAACCCTGGAAACTGCCCCACTTATCCTGCAGGCATTGAATTCACCCAAGCGGTTGAAATGGGCAAGGGGTTCTTTGCAAATAACCATATTACTGTTGGCGATCGGCTTGTTATCGGGAAGCCCTGCACACCCCGGTCATAAATCAGGGGTATATGAAACCTGTTATTTACCGGACACACCTGTAAGCGAGGATATACGGATGCTTAGGTCAACAATTCTTCGGATTATTATCGCCGTGGCCATTATTGGTGGCGGTATTTTTGTTGTTATGAATGACAGCCCCACCAACCTTGATCAAAGTATCAAGAACGTCCGCCCTGCCCCTTCCCAGGGACGGCCCTGAATTACACCGAGACAAAGCCCGGAGCGGTGCCACGCATCCTGCGAGGCACCTGTTTCTTTTAGCGACTGGCTGCTTTTGATACGTAGTGGGAAACCGCCTTTATTTGCTCCTGACTCAGTGTTTCCGAAAAGTCTGGCATAATTCCGACGCCACCATTCACTGCGTTAAAAACCTGCTCCTCAGTTGGCTTGAGATCATTGAAATCCGGCCCGATGGCACCCGTCGATCCAGCGTCTTTGAGGGCGTGGCATATAGCGCACGAAGGTTGCGCCTCCTCCATAAATACCTTCTTACCCTGATCAAACAGTTCGTCTGCACCCACAAGCGTCGAGCACAGAGCCAGCACAGTCATAACAACAGCTACTCTCATCACTTTGAAATCCTTAAGCAACATTTACTGAGACACCATGGTCCTTCCAGCTGTTATTACCGTAACCACGTTCATTCTCAACCCGCTCAGGCGGCTGTACATTGCCTTTGCTGTCCGTGGCACGACTGACAATGCGATAGTCCCCCGCTGGCATATCGGCTGCTAACACGAAAGGCCTCCACGCGTAGGGGCCTAAATCCGGCCCAAGGAAACGCGCGACCTTCCAGTTCTTTCCGCCGTCAATAGAGACCTCTACCTTCGTAACATCGTGCACTCCCCCAAAAGCAACCCCGTAAATCAAGTTACGACCTTTGCTGGCCGTGGTGAGCGGGGAAGTTACCCATGACTTGACGTTCATTTCCCACATGGAGGGCTGATGCGGGTCACCTTTTACGCCAACGTCCCGAATTCGGTAACCGGAAGCCTGTATTTTGGCATCGGTCTGGTTTGCGGTAAGTGCGATGGTTTTAACGTATTTAATATTATTAACGCCATAATACCCAGGAATAACCAAACGCAACGGCCCGCCATTACTAAGTGGCAGTGGTTCATCATTCATTTCCCAGGCCAATAGCGCGGTATCTAACGCAGCAAGAGGCACAGATCGCTCAACAACCAGCGTTTTCGGGTCAAGGCCGGCGGGTAACTCCTCGCCCCCCGTGCCGGTAATGTACTTGGCTCCGGCCGTTGCCCCACCCATTGTTTTCAGCACGTCCTTTAAGGGAACACCAGTCCAGACTACACAACCGGCAGCGCCAACTAACCACTGTGTGCCGCTTGGACCATGCTTAAAGAACCCTCGCCCGTTTCCGGAACACTGCAGAACCGTAGCCACCGATTCAACACCAATCTTTTTCAGTTCAGCCAGGTTGAGAGTTTTCGGGTTTTTAACTCCCTCAAAAGACACCTTCCATGCATCGGCGTTGGTAATAATATCGCCACTGGGAGGTGGTAGATTATTACGTACAAACACGTGGGTGCTCGGCGTTACCACCCCACTACCAATAGCATCGCGCCTGGTTTCCATTGTATTGGCGCTATGAACAATCAACGCAGATTGATCTTTCCACTTCGCGTAATCCGGGAGTGTTCTGGCCTCTTCAGCTTTTGCCAAAGGAACCATCCCCAAAAGACTGACGGAAGCCAGTGCACCTGCACTACCCACAAGCAGACGCCGACGACTAAGGCTTTGTGGTTCTGGATTAACGGTCGTTTCATTTCTATCTGTCATTGACACGATCATGACTCGTTCCCTCTCATTTTTGTTGGTCGAATCTGATAGCAGTGCAAATGTCCCTATCAAAAGTATCGATATTCTGCGGAGTACCATTTAGTCTGGCGGAAATAAGCTTATAACTTGTTT
>DATJDA010000381.1:0-3798 GCA_035497695.1 Marinobacter sp.
GGCGCTGCAGCCAGACACGCTTTCCCAAAGGGCGCATCCAGAGTGACGCTATCACCCCGGGTTAGTGCATCAACAACCTTCTGGGCCGACACCCAGTCCGGCGACGCCTGAATATGCAGAACAAGATGCGGCTCAGTCGGACTGCTGGCAATGGAGAAATAGCAGGGTTCCGTATCCGGAAGATTGATCGACAAATACTGACCGGCATGAAACCTCAACTCACGACGGCGTGGCAACTGAAGCTCAACGCGATAGACGTCATGGTTCATGGGACGGACATTGACGACCTTCGCCTGAAACTTGCGGGGTTGGGTGTTTCCGGCTGCCATAACGGCACTCATCTCCAGTTCAAGGTCTTCGAGGGCCAGGCTTCTACAAAGCATCAGGCGCTCGCCGACCGGAATCTTTTGTTGGTTTCGGGTGTTAAGGACCAGGCCTGACAACAGTCGGGCCTCACAGAGCTCACACACACCATTTCGACAGGCCGCGGGTACGTCAATGCCAGCCTTTATGGCGGCACTGAGTAAATCGGTATCCGAACCAGCGGTATAGGTCAGTTCAGAGGGTGCTAACGCAATCTGATACACACTGCTACCCCTGTTATTCGGGGCGGGCCTGGCCGATTTCAATACCCAGGCTATCCCAGAGCTCGTCCACCCGCTGTTTTACTTCATCTGTCATGGCTATAGGAATACCCCACTCCCGGTCGGTTTCACCGGGCCACTTGTTCGTGGCATCCATACCCATCTTCGACCCCAGTCCGGATACTGGTGAGGCAAAATCCAGATAATCTATGGGCGTGTTTTCTACCAGCACCGTGTCGCGGGAAGGATCCATTCGGGTGGTAATTGCCCAGATCACATCTTTCCAGTCCCGGGCATTCACATCGTCGTCTGTCACAATCACAAACTTGGTGTACATGAACTGACGCAGGAACGACCAAACCCCCATCATCACCCGCTTGGCGTGGCCAGGGTATTGCTTTTTCATAGTCACCACTGCAAGGCGATACGAGCAACCTTCCGGGGGCAGATAGAAATCAACAATTTCGGGAAACTGTTTCTGTAGAATGGGAATAAACACTTCGTTCAGTGCCACGCCCAATACCGCCGGCTCATCTGGTGGACGACCGGTGTAAGTGCTGTGGTAGATCGGATCTTTACGGTGGCTGATTCGCTCAACCGTAAACACCGGGAACTCGTCTACTTCGTTGTAATATCCGGTGTGGTCACCGAATGGCCCTTCGGGTGCCATATCGTCCGGATAAATAAAGCCCTCCAGCACAATCTCAGCACTGGCGGGAACCTGCAAGTCACTCAGTGCGGCTTTTACCAGTTCGGTACGGCTTCCCCGCAACAAGCCGGCGAAGGCATACTCTGAAAGCGAATCCGGCACCGGCGTTACGGCACCAAGAATGGTTGCCGGGTCTGCTCCCAGCGCAACGGCTACCGGATAGGGTTTGCCCGGATTGGCCTTTTGAAAGGCCTGAAAGTCCAGAGCACCACCACGGTGGCTTAACCAGCGCATGATCAGACGATTACGCCCGATCACCTGTTGCCGGTATATCCCCAGATTCTGCCGCTCTTTCTCTGGCCCCCGGGTTATTACCAGTGGCCAGGTAATAAGCGGCCCGGCATCGCCCGGCCAGCAGTGCTGGATCGGTAGCTGGTACAAATCTACCTTGTCCTTTTCAATAACAACATCCTGACACGGAGCCGACCGGAGTATTTTCGGACTCATGCGCATCACCTGCCGAAACAAAGGCAGTTTTTCGATGGCGTCCTTGAAGCCCTTGGGAGGATCAGGCTCTTTCAGAAAAGCCAGCAATTTGCCAACTTCCCGCAAGGCTGACACGTCGTCCTGTCCCATACCCAGGGCAACCCGTCTGGGCGTACCAAACAGGTTCGCCAGAACGGGCATGTCATAGCCTTTTGGATTTTCAAACAACAATGCCGGCCCACCTGCCCGTAGTGTACGATCGCAGATTTCCGTCATTTCAAGGTGAGGGTCAACTTCGACAGAGATGCGTTTTAACTCGCCCAGTTTTTCCAGCTGAGCAATAAAATCCCGCAGATCGTTGTATTTCATCGTTTGCTCTGCTCCTGACCTGGTTGCCCTTCAAACAGAAAAAGAAGTCCAGGCAGCGCCATCCCGAATGCCAGCCGCGCAGATTTCGCGCGGGCTTTCGGGGGTTGGCGATTAGCGGCGCTTCATCGACTGGAAGAATTCGTCATTGGTCTTGGTGTCTTTAAGCTTGTCCAGCAAGAACTCAATGGCGGCGGTATCATCATCCATGGAGTGCAATAACTTGCGCAGAATCCAGACTCGCTGAATATCCGCCTCGGTCATTAGCAAGTCTTCACGGCGAGTACCGGAGCTGCGAATATTAATGGCAGGGTAAACACGCTTCTCAGCGATTTTTCGATCCAGGTGGATCTCCATGTTACCGGTACCCTTGAATTCTTCGTAGATAACTTCGTCCATTTTCGAGCCGGTATTAACCAGAGCCGTTGCGATAATGGTCAGGCTGCCGCCTTCTTCTACATTCCGGGCAGCACCAAAGAAGCGCTTGGGCTTCTCCAGGGCATGGGCGTCAACACCACCTGTCAGTACCTTGCCCGATGATGGAATCACCGTGTTATAGGCCCGGGCCAGACGTGTAATGGAGTCCAGAAGGATAACCACATCTTTTTTGTGCTCAACCAGGCGCTTGGCTTTCTCGATAACCATTTCCGCAACCTGAACGTGGCGTGCCGGCGGCTCATCGAAGGTTGAAGCAATAACCTCGCCGCGCACCGTGCGCTGCATTTCGGTTACTTCCTCGGGCCGCTCATCAATGAGCAGCACGATCATGTGGCATTCAGGGTTATTCCGGGTGATGGACTGAGCAATGCTTTGCATCAGTATCGTCTTACCGGCTTTCGGTGGCGATACAATCAGGCCACGCTGGCCTTTACCAATCGGCGTTACCAGATCAAGAACCCGCGACGATAAATCTTCCGTACTACCGTTACCGGCCTCCAGTGCCAGACGCTCATCCGGAAACAGCGGTGTCAGATTCTCAAACAAGATCTTGTTGCGGGCATTATCCGGCTTATCGAAGTTAATCTCGCTGACTTTTAACAGCGCAAAATATCGCTCTCCGTCTTTCGGCGGACGTATTTTGCCCGCGACGGTGTCGCCGGTACGCAGATTAAAACGACGAATCTGGCTGGGGGAAACATAAATATCATCGGGGCCGGCCAGATAGGAAGCATCAGCAGAGCGGAGAAAACCAAAACCGTCCTGCAAGATCTCCAGTACGCCATCACCGTATATGTCTTCACCGCCTTTAGCGTGTTTTTTCAAGATTGTGAAGATGACATCCTGTTTGCGTGAGCGGGCCAGGTTATCGAGTCCCATTTCGTGCGCAAGTTCGAGCAATTCGGGCACGGGTTTCTGCTTGAGTTCAGTAAGATTCATAGTTTATTGGATTATGAGGAATGGAAGTAAACGAAAGTTGGAATGACAGGGGTGCCCCTGGATGATTGATCAATTAAAGCCGTTAAGTTTGATGCTGGCCAAGCGTACCAACCGGTGTAGATAAAATCCGAGGTTAAAATGCTGAAGCCAAAGAGTGGGAACAATCGTTCGCCGGGCATGAGCGATAATCGACTACCTCATACGCAAATGTCAAGCATCCGGTCGAAAATAACCCCGAATTCAGTTGTACACGAGTTTCAATTCCGGGCTATTTCCACCTGTTTTGCCTCTTTTTAGATGTTTTATCCCATTTTACATTGAGGTTATGGCAACCAG
>DATJDA010000382.1:0-13008 GCA_035497695.1 Marinobacter sp.
ATCGATAGGCGCGGCAAGCCCCTGGGATGGCGTGTAGGCTACAGACCAGTCCGGATTGGACAGAGTGCGTACTTCTGCTGCATCTGAGGCGTTGCCAGCGCCAGCGATGGTTCTTGAGGTACCAGAAGCCGTCTGAATCAGAGCCAGTTGCCCCCCAAGCTGTTTGTTGACGACTTTCAGTAAGGGGTTTAGCTGGGCAGCACTAAAAACCACCAACAAGCTGCCAGTCACCGCATTACTAACCGGATTTCGAACCGGCGTCGCAAACTGGATAAACCACTGGTCGTCTTTCGGAAATGCATCCGGATGCAACGGTTGGCCGGTCTCTGCTTTTCTCGCCAATTCCAGACCCGCAAACCCAAGTAACGCATTGCCTTGTGTTGTTCTCGGAATGTCACGGTAGGAAAACAGGTGCACCCCCTCAATACCTGGCAAAGAACTCTCCAGGGCAGTTTTAGCAGCGGCTATTCCACTGCGATCAGATACCGCAGCAATAATATCTGGCCGCTTTGCCAGGCTATTAACACTTCTTTGCATCGACTCAAGGTAGTGATTCAACCGAAGAGCCGCAGCGTCGGCCTCAACGGTTTTTTGAATTTCGAGTTGTTTACTCGTTGAGGGTTGAACGATAAATAACTGAAGCAGAACAGCAATCAGGACACCCGCCAGAATGACCACTGCCGATTGACTCACTGCCACTGAACCGAGGTTCTTTAGTTTTGGGCCAACTGCCGTTTTTTTCCCACTTCTAGCCTTCTTGCTGGCTGGCTTTTCATCAATGGGCGCGTCGGTGTTTTTTTTCTTACCCAGCTTCATAGTCCATCTCGCAATTATATTTTTTGTCCCGGCCCTGGCACTTATCGACAAAGTATAGACGCCGACTTATGGTTCTGCGTAAATCGTGGCGGCCTATTTTGTGCCAGTTGAACCAAAGCCACCCTCACCCCGATTACTTGCACCAAAACCCGAAACCACCTCAAAATCAGCCTGCACCACAGGCACCAGCACCAACTGGGCAATACGCTCGCCAACGTCGATCGTAAAGGCAGTCTCGCCTCGATTCCAGCAGGAAACCATCAATTCACCTTGATAGTCGGAATCAATCAATCCGACCAGGTTGCCAAGCACAATGCCATGTTTGTGACCCAAACCGCTTCTCGGCAGAATCATGGCCGCAAGCGAGGTGTCTGCAATATGGATAGACAGCCCGGTTTTGATGAGCTGTGTTTCGCCGGGCTTCAATGTCAACGGCTTATCCAGGCAGGCGCGCAAATCCAGGCCAGCCGAGCCGTCTGTCGCGTATTCAGGGAAGGCAATCTGACGACCGATACGATCGTCCAGTATTCGTACCTGTAATTTTTTCCTGCTCATCGGCAATCCCTACGTCCAAAATTCAAAGGTTCAGAGGCTAAGGTGTTCACTGAAAAGGGCAACCAGGCGCGCGGCAATCTGGCACTTGCTGCTTGGGCCAATAGACTCCTGCCCACCGGGCCAGAAAACAGTAACGGCATTATTCTCACTGTTAAAACCCAGTCCCGGAACCGAAACATCGTTTGCAACAATCATCCTGAGCTTTTTCTGCTGCATTTTCTTCGTGGCATAACGGGCCATATCATTAGTTTCAGCAGCAAAGCCCACAACAAACGGGGCGTTGGCGCGAGCAGCAATCGTTGCAAGAGTGTCAGGATTTTTCACCAGTGAAAGCGTCATGCTGTCTTCGGTCTTTTTGATTTTCTGTTCCGCACGGGTCTGCGGACGATAATCAGCAACAGCGGCACTCGCGATAAACAGATCGCAGCCCTCATCGACTGCCAGAGATGATTCGCGCAACATGTCCTCGGCAGTCTGTACATCCCGGACCCTGACACCCACTGGAACAGGAATGTTAACCGGCCCACTTATCAATGTAACTTCCGCGCCGGCACTAAAGGCAGCGGCGGCCAGGGCATAACCCATTTTCCCGGAACTGTGATTACTGATATATCGCACCGGATCGATCGGTTCCCGGGTAGGGCCAGCGGTAATAACCACACGCTTGCCTGACAGCGATCCTTCCGAACGTTTTCCTTCAATCAACTCGGCGAGTGCCGCAGGCTCCAGCATTCGCCCAAAGCCGGTATCGCCGCACGCCTGTTCGCCCTGACCCGGCCCCCACAAAGCGATCTGGTGATCTGCAGCCAACAGGCTGATGTTGCGCTGGGTGCGGGCATTGCGCCACATGGCCTGATTCATTGCCGGGGCAATCGCTATAGGCGCTTCTGTTGCAGAACACACGGTGGTAAGCAGGTCGTTCGCCATGCCATGAGCCAGACGGGCAATAAAATCTGCCGATGCCGGAGCAATGACAACCTGATCTGCCCATTTGGCAAGTTCTATATGCCCCATTCCCAGCTCGGCTTCCGGGTCAAGCAACGAGGTACGTACCGGTTCACCACTAAGTGCCTGGAACGTCAGCGGCGTTACAAATGCCTCGGCTCCTGCCGTCATGACTACGCGCACACTATGCCCGGATTTTTTTAGTAACCTGACCAATTCCGCACTTTTGTAAGCAGCGATACCGCCGGTTACACCCAGCAGAATTCGTTTGACGGCCATAATCGCTCCGTATTCCCGAAAAAAGAAAGGCTTATACGATAGCATGCCCTGACGGAGCAGGCAGCCCACACATTTACTGAGACGTATACCAATTGTTGCTGTTTCGGGTAACTTTTGTAATCCTGAGACTCAAATCCCGGTGCAGGATGCACCGCTACCGAATAACATTGCATGCAAGGACGCAACAAATGCCCGCAACGCCTGATTCCGCCTGGCCCACAGATGAGCGCCCACGGGAACGCCTGCTGAAACACGGTGCACAAACTCTCTCTGACGCTGAACTACTGGCCATTTTTCTCAGAACCGGCACCGCCGGCGTGCCCGTAATGACCATGGCACGCTCACTCATTAACGAATTCGGCAGCCTGAGAGGCCTGATGACCACATCTTTCCGGCAGTTCTGCGATGTCAAAGGTCTTGGTCCCGCCAAATATGCTCAGATTCAGGCCGCCATGGAGATGGCTCAGCGCGTTATTGACGAACCATTGCGGCAGGGAGATCCGTTGCGCTCTCCTGAAGACACCCGTCGCTTTTTGGCCAGCCGGCTGGGCACCTATCCTCACGAGGTATTTGCTGGCCTGTTTCTGGATAACCGTCACCGTATTATCCAGTATCGGGAACTATTTCGTGGCACAATTGATGGCGCTTCGGTATATCCTAGGGAAGTCGTGCGCCAGGCACTGGAAGACAACGCCGCTGCTGTTATTTTTGCCCACAACCACCCATCGGGGGTTGCCGAACCCAGCCAGGCCGACATTTCCCTTACCCGCAGACTGAAGGAGGCCCTTGGCCTGCTGGATATCAGGGTTCTTGACCATATGGTTGTTGGTCACGGTGAGGTAATATCGCTGGCAGAACGCGGGCTCATGTAAGTGGCACTGAATAACCATCGGAAAGTTGGCCAAATTCTCAACAATTTTTTGCGTTGGGTGGCGAGTTCTGGTATAAAAGCGTCCCTTTCTGGCGGCATCTGGCGAGCAGCCTTGTGTTTAGAGGCGCGTGTGGGGGGTAGACGCAATCCCCGGCAACCAGAGACGCAGTTATAACGAATTTGTATTTTCAAGACCATTGCTCAGGTCGGAGGCAAGTATGTCCAGAGTTTGTCAGGTTACAGGTAAACGTCCCGTTTCCGGTAACAATGTATCCCATGCGATGAACCACACTCGTCGTCGCTTTCTGCCTAATCTGCAGAACCATCGTTTTTGGGTTGAAACCGAGAAACGTTTCGTGAGGTTGCGCGTATCCACAAAGGGCATGCGCATCATCGACAAAAAAGGTATTGACGCTGTACTGGCCGAACTTCGTGCCCGCGGCGAGAAAGTTTAAGGAGCCGTATCATGCGCGAAAAAATCAAACTGGTTTCATCAGCAGGCACTGGTCACTTCTATACGACCATGAAGAATAAGCGTAACACCCCGGAAAAAATCGAGATCAAAAAGTACGATCCGGTTGTCCGTAAGCACGTTGCGTACAAGGAAGCCAAGATCAAATAATTTTGATCCTGCATAAAAAAACCCGGCCATTGTGTCGGGTTTTTTTTATTCAGAAATAATGAAAAATCTATGAAACTCCCAAATATCCTTCCGGCATGGCAATATCCAGGGCAATAGGCAGATGATCCGACACCGGATAACTCACTACCCCGGAGTTCAGGATGTTCAGTGTCGGACTCACCAGGATATGGTCCAACGCTTTTTCCGGCCGCCAGCTCGGGAAGCTGTGAGCCGTATCTGGCAAGGGAATCAGATTGGTATCTTTCAGTGGCGTTCTGGTCAGCAGGTCATCTGCACGACTGTTCATATCGCCCATCAGTACAACGTGCCGGTAACCCGCAATCTGCTCTTTAATGTAGCCTAGCTGCCGTTGTTGGGCAGATTTACTGAGTGATAGGTGCATCAGCACCACCACGAGCGGATCTTCCGGTGAGCCATAATGGGCAATAATTGCACCCCGGCCAGGAATAATACCGGGCAGCCTGTGCTCCGCCACATTCTGTGGGCGATAACGGCTAAGCAATCCATTACTGTGCTGGGCAATCTGACCAAGATTACGGTTTAGCTGTTGATACCAATACGGAATACCCGCTGCTTCTGCCAGGTACTGCACCTGATTGATGTAGCCACTGCGCAAACTGCCGCCATCACATTCCTGAAGCGCCACCACATCATAATTACGGACCAGGTGGGCAATCCGGTCAAGTGTTTCAATCCGGCGACGATGAGGAAGCACATGCTGCCAGCTTCTGGTCAGATAGTGACGATATGACGACGTATTAATACCAACCTGAATATTAAACGTCAGCAACCGTATATGGCTCCGGGGTTTAAACTCCGGCACGTTATTCAGTCCGGAACTGCTCCCCCGGGGCTCATTGACTGCCCCAAGCTGGTTACTCAGCTGTTCACGAATTCGCTTATACATGGCGCCTGCTCCACCGGACGTCCTGGCCTGCGAGATTAATATGCAGGCGTTTCGTCTTTATTTGGCCTCCTTATCACTTGTCTCAGCACTCTGCTCCATACCACGCTCCTTGTCGACCAGATAGTCAACCACCTTCAGTACAGCCTCATGACTGCCCGCCATGGAAGCACTCACTTTGTACTTTCCATTAACCAGCATGGCCGGTACTCCGGTAATGCGTGCTCCACGAATCTTTGACTGAGCCTGTTGCATTCGGGCATTTACCCCAAAGCTGTTGTAGTTTTTAATGAACTTGCCTGCATCGACACCATAACCGGCAACAAATTTTGCAAGAGCTTCAGGCGTTTCCAGTGACCGGTGCTCTCCGGCAAGAGCATCAAACAGGGCGTCATGCACCTTGTTCAAATCACCCATGGCTTCCAGTGCGTAAAATGCACGGGCATGGGGCTCCCAGGACCGACCAAGCGCCGCCGGCAGCATGACAAACTTCACATCTTCCGGCAGTGTTTTTTCCCAAGCCTCAACATACGGCTTGAAGTGGTAGCAGTGGGGGCAGCCATACCAAAACACTTCCGCGACCTCTATTTTTCCATCGCTGTCAGTTTGTACTGGCGTATCAAGCTTTTGATAATGCGTACCCTCTACCCAGGTTTCAGCACTGGCTGGCGCACCAAACGCAAAGGCAAACGTCATTGCCAGAAAACCAGCGGCTCTGAGTGTTCTGTTCATTGAATATCTCCGGTGTCTTAAATGTGCAAATCAGAAAGATTATGACCCAGACGCGCCGAAAAGTTCCATACGGATAATCAAAAGGGGCAATTTAAACTTGTCAAAAAACAAAGCCCCGCATCTTGCGGGGCTTTGAGAGGTGCCAACTGAACATTATCTAAATCAATTCAGCCCGGACACGTAGTCAGCTACGGCGTTTATCTCTGCATCGGTCAGTTTGGCTGCTACATCCACCATGATGGCAGCGTTCGCACCACCTGCTCTGGATCCGTCACGGTATGCCTTCAACTGCTTAACAACATAATCCGCATTCTGGCCGCTCAGGCGAGGATAGCCTGCCGGCTCGTTACCTACACCGTGCGGGTTGTGACAGCTCGAGCAAGCGGCGGTGCCAGAGGCGAGATTTCCGCCACGGTACAGTGCTGCACCCTCTTCAACCAAAGCCGGATCAGCCTGGCCAATGGTCATTTTCTGGCTATCAAAATAGGCTGCCAGATCCTGAAGCTCCTGGTCGGACTTACCGGTCAGAATACCCGTCATCTCTGGCACGTTTCGAGTGTTCGTTTGAATGGCAACCAATTCATTATAAATGTATTTTTCGCCAAGGCCTGACAGTTTTGGGTACAGACCCATTATCGGCTTCTGCCCACCTTGACCGTGACAGGCAGCACATACTGCTGCATTTTGTTCACCTGCTTGAGGATCTCCTGCGCCGTGAGCCATCGCTGTGAGGCTAACACCGAGAACAACTCCTGCGATCAGTTTCTTCATGCTCGCTCCGCTTCTCTCATCTTTTTAAAAATTCTTAATTGTGCAGCCGGATGACACTGGCCAGTCTAGCTCAAAAATCGGGGCTGACAGCGGCCACGCACAGCGCACCGTCCGGAATTGGTGTAGCATTATACATTAATCACCGACAACTGAAATCCAAAGGAAAGCTAATCACTGTGGACTCTGACCTGACGCAAAAAAACATCTCTTTCAACAGTGCCCGTTTTCTGTTAAGTGCCTCCAGACTGGATGAGTGCCCTGCCGATGCGGGGGCTGAGGTTGCTTTTGCCGGGCGATCCAACGCGGGCAAGTCCAGCGCACTCAATGCCATTACTGCCAACAGCAAACTGGCCCGCACAAGCAAAACGCCTGGCCGCACCCGCTTGATTAACTTTTTTTCGCTTAATCGTGATGGCTGCCGCCTGGTCGACTTGCCAGGGTATGGCTATGCCAAGGTTTCCCGCGACATGAAGGACGACTGGCAGAAGCATCTGGGAAGTTATCTCAATGAGCGCCGCAGTCTTCGTGGCTTGGTGCTGGTCATGGACATTCGTCATCCGTTAACCGATTTCGACCAGATGATGGTGGACTGGTGCGAACACAACCAGTTGCCGCTGATGATTCTGGCAACCAAAGCAGACAAGCTGAAGTTCGGTCAAGCCAAAACAGCCATGATGGGGATTGTTAAAAACCTTGAGGCGTTCTCTTGTGTGGCGCACGTCTTTATGTTTTCTGCGACATCCAAGCGCGGTGTAGATGAGTGCCGGGCCGCTCTGACAGAGTGGCTGCAGGGCGCAGCGGAATAACTCACAGCCAGACAATACTTTGCATAAAAAAAGCCGGTCTGATAAAAAACAGACCGGCGAAACGTCAGGGTTTGCGACGTGCTAAAACCTGAGAACTCACTCAGGAGGGCGCAAAGAGTGTCCGGTCCTTTGCGCCACACAACCTATGACCACGTACTTCAAAAAAAGTTTCCTGGTAAATAAAACTCAGGCCGGATAGCCGGATTTTACTTACATGCCGTTTCAATAAATTCCCGCTCCGGTAACGTTGGCCGATACTTTTCTCTTAGCGCGAGAACCCGCTCACGATAAGCTGGCGTCAGGTAAGGAATCTCAAAGGTAAGCACCTGATACACACCTTGCTTCAGATCAATCAAGGTTAAGCTTGCGGAGTCTTTGGCAGCGTGCGCGGTTTTCAGAAATGCCATCCAGTTAGTAATCACCAGCCAGACATTCAGCGACATGGCAGCACGTAACTCCTCCGGCTGGGGCTCAATAATGCCGGCCTCTGCCAGCTTCTCAAAAATCCGCCTGATGGCCGCCAGACACCGGTTTGTAAATTTCCGATACCCCTGCCGCAGACGTGGATCACTGTCCAGCAAGTACTCAAGGTCGCGATGAAAAAAACGGTAGCTCCATAAGCCGTCAAACACAGACTCGAGGTAAAATGTCATGTCGTCCAGGGTTATGTGCCTGTCTTCGGGAATATCCAGGTAATAATCCACCAGCTTTTCATATTCCAGAAATATCTCATAAATAATGTCTGATTTATTGCGAAAATGGTAATACAGGTTGCCCGGTGAAATGACCAGGTACGCCGCAATATGATTAGTCGTGACATTGCGCTCGCCATGCTCATTAAACAGCTCCAGACTGGAGAGCAGTATTTTATCTCTGGTTTTCATAAACTCGTCGGCGCTTTGTTGTGATGAATACCCCGGCTGGCCCGATGAGCCACCGAATGCTGCTTGACTACCTAGAGTATATACTCTAATAATATCAGTCAGTGCAAATTGAGCATTTTTTAGCCACTATACAATTACCGGTCGCCAACCCTTTATGACGGCGCCGACATTGGGGAGGAAGCCATGGGAGCCACTGTCGTTCAGCTTACCGAAAGCACAAAACAGGTTCAGCAGACACACCGGATTTTTCAAAATCAGAAAAAGGCGTTTCGCAATAACCCCATGCCCTCTTTGGCTGAACGCCAGGAAAACCTTAAACGCCTGAAGCGTGCGCTGTTGACCAACCAGGACAGATTGCTCGAAGCCATAGACCGGGATTTCGGTTGTCGCTCCAGAGATGAGTCGCTGATTGCCGAAATCATGCCGTCCATCCAGAGTATCAACTACACCCTGAAAAACCTTAGCCGCTGGATGAAGCCCTCGAAGCGTCAGGTTTCCATACTGTTCCAGCCGGCCAGCAATCATGTTCATTATCAGCCCAAGGGTGTCGTTGGTGTAATCGCCCCCTGGAACTACCCGTTGTACCTGGCCGTCGGCCCATTGGTTGCATCACTGGCAGCGGGCAACCGGACGATGATCAAGATGTCCGAATTCACGCCTCGTACTGCAGCGCTATTCAAAGAGATTATTGAAGTTGCCTTTCCGGAAGATCTGGTATCCGTGATTATCGGAGAGGCCGAGGTTGCCGCCGATTTCTCATCGCTGCCACTGGATCATCTGTTGTTCACGGGTTCAACTTCGGTCGGCAAACTGGTCATGCGTGCTGCTGCCGAAAATCTGACTCCGGTTACTCTTGAGCTTGGAGGCAAATCCCCCGCGATTTTGTCACCCGATGTACCCATGAAAGACGCAGCCCAGCGAATTGCCTTTGGCAAGGCGTTTAACGCCGGCCAAACCTGCGTAGCACCAGATTATATTCTTTGCCCGGCAGACCGGGTGCAGGCATTTGTTGAAGAGTTTCAGGCTCAGTTCTCTGAGATGTACCCAAGCCTGCGCGATAATGACGATTACACAGCCATTATCAATGAACGACAGTACGAACGGCTTCAGAAGTACATTGAGGATGCCCGCGCCAAGGGCGCGGAAATTATCGAGATAAATCCGGCCCGGGAAGATCTTACCGACGGCACCCGGAAAATACCGCTGACACTGATTCTGAAAACGACCCCCGATATGAAGGTTATGCAGGATGAAATCTTCGGCCCGTTATTGCCGGTAATCAGCTATGGCAGCCTGGATGAAGCCATTCATTACATTAATGATCGCCCCCACCCGCTGGCCCTGTACTTCTTCGGTTACGATAAAGACCAGCAGCAACATGTCATTGATAACACGCACTCTGGTGGCATGTGCATTAACGACTCGCTCATGCATGTTGCCCAAGAC
The DNA here is from genome assembly GCA_035497695.1 of Marinobacter sp. Taxonomy (GTDB): domain Bacteria; phylum Pseudomonadota; class Gammaproteobacteria; order Pseudomonadales; family Oleiphilaceae; genus Marinobacter. Next base: position 9,653 of record DATJDA010000382.1, read on the forward strand.
GACCTGCCATTCGGTGGTGTTGGTGACTCAGGCATGGGTCACTATCACGGCAAGGAAGGCTTTATGACTTTCAGTCATCACCGGGCCGTGTTCTCCAAGCAAAAGTTCAATAGCGGTAAGTTTGTGTATGCGCCACACGGCAGTGCCGCACACAAACTGGTGTATAAGCTGTTTATTCGCTAGGGCAGATTATCCGGGAGCCAGCCTCGCTCCCGGATTTGTTTTATAACAATAAGAAAGGAACATCAAAGAGAGTGTGCCATGGCTGATTCATCAGGAGTACAACCACCTCATTCTGAACTCATTCAACCGGATCGGCGGAGTTTTCTGAAAGCCGGAATGGGCGGAGCTATACTGTTGGGCACAGTGAGCATCACCGCTGGCCTGGCGGGCTGTGCGACAGCACCTGCCGGGCGTCTCAGCGCCGTAGGTACCCGCATGGATGCACGCTATCAGTTCCGCTTTCTTTCCCGGGACGATATTCAGATAGTTGAAGCTCTTCTACCTGCGATCCTTAGCCCGGCACTGCCAGAACAACCGCAGGCAAAACGTCTCGCTATCGCGGCCACAATTGAGCGCATTGACGCAGGTATCTATAATTTCGGAGCACCTAATCAAAAAGAATTACGCCAGTTGTTTGATCTGCTCAATTTCGGCGTAACCCGTGTAACCATTGCCCGGGTATGGTCAAGCTGGCCCAACGTTACCACCGCCGAAGCCGATGCGTTCCTGGAACGCTGGCGCTCCAGCAGCATTGGCTTGCTCAACAACGGCTATGTCGCCCTGACCAAAATCAGCAATGTCGCTTTCTACGGCTATAAGAGTAATTGGCACCTTTCGGGCTATCCGGGGCCACCAAAATACGCCGTCGAAACCCTGCCACAATTCAACAATGCCTGAGACACGCTGATTTACGGAGCTTCCCGCTATGCCACAAACTGATCGCATTGCCCAAGGCCTGAAAGGCGGCTGGAAGGTTACCGATGGGGCGACCCTTACCGAGAATCAGACCCACGAAGCCGACGTTGTCGTGATCGGCACAGGTGCTGGTGGCGGCACCACGGCTGAGATTCTCGCCAAAAGCGGATTATCGGTGATTCTGGTGGAAGAGGGCCGTCTGTATTATCAAAAAGATTTTAAAATGGACGAGCTTACCGCCTACGCAACCCTGTATCAGGAAGGTATGAGCCGGGTCACAAAAGACGGCGCCATCGCCGTACTACAGGGGCGCTGTGTCGGTGGCTCCACTACGGTTAACTGGACATCCAGCTTCCGCACGCCAGAGGCCACACTGAATTACTGGGTTGACAACTTCGGACTAAAAGACCTGACGCCTGAAGCTATGGCGCCCTGGTTTGACGGCCGGGAAGAGCGCCATTCCATAGCACTCTGGGATATGCCACCAAACCTGAATAATGATGTGCTCCGCCAAGGCTGCGAAAAACTTGGTTTTAACTGGCAGGTTATTCCAAGAAATGTAAAGGGCTGCTGGAATCTGGGCTATTGCGGTGTGGGTTGCCCGACAAATGCCAAGCAAGGTGCTCTGTTAACTACAATTCCCGGCGCTCTGGACAACAACGCCCGACTTTTTCACGGGCTTCGGGCTGAAAAATTAATTATGAATCAGGGCCGGATCGACCATCTGCAAGCCACGGCAATGAATGCAGACGGCGTTACTCCTTCGGCCATTACCGTTACCCTGAAAGCCAGACATTTTGTGGTGGCAGCCAGCGCTATTGGCTCACCTGGCTTGCTGCTTCGCTCCAATATTCCCGACCCCCATAATCGCATTGGAAAGCGCTCCTTTCTCCACCCGGTTAACGCTACGGTGGCGCAAATGCCAGAAAGGGTCGATCCATTCTATGGCGCGCCACAATCCATTTACTCGGATGAATTTAACTTCAAGAACGGAGTTGGCGGCCCCGCTGGTTACAAACTTGAGGTACCGCCACTGCACCCGGCACTGTCTGCTGGCGTCATTCCCAACCATGGGCAGGCCCAGCTCAACAATATGGCGGCCCTTCCCTATACACAATCTGTCATCGCATTGATACGCGACGGATTCCACCAGGACAGCCCCGGCGGCACTGTATCCTTACGAGACGATGGCAGCCCGGTGCTGGACTACCCGCTAACCGATTATCTCTGGCAAGGTCTGCGGGAGGCCTTTTATTCCATGGCGGAAATTCAGTTCGCCGCAGGCGCAGAGCGGGTTCGGCTGATGCATCTGGATTCAGACTGGTACACCAGTTGGCAAGATGCCAAAAATGCCATAGCCAGTATTGCCATGAAGCCTCACCGGGTGCGCCTGTTTACTGCTCACCAGATGGGTGGCTGTGGCATGGGCAGTAATCCCGAAAACTCGGTTGTGAACAGCTTTGGAGAACACCATCAGATAAGCAACCTGAGCGTACACGACGCTTCAATCTTCCCCACAAGTATCGGAGCTAACCCTCAGTTATCGGTGTACGCCTTCGCCGCCAGGAACAGTGTTCGGCTGGCCCAAAGACTGGTGTAGTGCGGAACATCTACAGAAAGCCAAAAAATGCTGATAGGCTAGGCACCAGCCAAGAAAGGAGCTGTGCATGCCGAAAGTTATTTACCCTGGCACCTTTGACCCTATTACGAACGGCCATACCGATCTGATTGAGCGGGCTGGCCGTCTGTTTGATGAGGTTACCGTTGCTGTTGCCTACAATCCGAAGAAGCAACCACTTTTAAACCTGGAAGAGCGCTGTGAACTGGTTCGACAAGCGACAGCTCATGTCCCCAATGTCACAGTAATTGGTTTCAGCAATCTGCTGGCTGATTTTGCACGGGAACAGGGGGCCACTGTTATTCTTCGTGGCTTACGGGCAGTTTCCGATTTTGAATACGAATTTCAACTGGCCGATATGAACCGCAAGCTGGCTCCGGAAGTGGAAAGTGTCTTTCTTACCCCGGCTAATCAGCTCTCGTACATCTCCTCCACCCTGATTCGGGAAATTGCCGCTTTGGGCGGCGATATATCTGAGTTTGTTGATCCGGCTGTGGAGGCTGCCCTGCGAAAAAAATTCAAGAAGGCCTGAGCAGGTATCCTGCGGCTCAGGCCCGTGGCGGAAGAGGGTAAACTTAATCTAGAGTAGTGGCGAGAGCGGGATTTCGGTGCCGCTTATATCCATGACCAAATCCTTTATGAATGCTTTCATTGCCAGCTCGTCGCCATCCTGAACTAAAAACCCCTGCTTGATCAGTGGGGCAACCTGCAATCGCACAGCCGGGTAATTATCGGCCAACGCGGTCGGTAGACGAAAATTCATTTCACCCTCTAACCGCTGCATTATCAATAGCATGCCTGACTTTTGATCACTGGTCAG
>DATJDA010000383.1:0-4787 GCA_035497695.1 Marinobacter sp.
GGGCCCGCTCGGCAGTTACCCGGTCCCAGGTGTCTTTGTCTTTAAGTGGGGCAAGCATGTCCAGCAGTTCATTATCGTTCAGACGGCACTCGATACCTAAAGCACCCTGTCCAACGGCCGGTAAAGAAATGGAGTCGGGAATGGAGTAGCGAATCCGGTCATTAAAGCCCAGCCGCTTGAGGCCGGCACTTGCCAGGATGATAGCGTCGTAATTACCGGCGTCCAGCTTGGCCAGCCGGGTATTAACATTGCCTCTTAATACGCGGATCTCAAGATCCGGGCGATAGGCACGAAGTTGCGATTCCCGGCGCAGGCTGGCGGTACCGACGATTGCGCCGTTCGGCAGTGCATCAACGCTGGCGTAGTCGTTACTGACAAAAGCGTCGGTCGGATCTTCCCGTTCACAGATTGCCACCAGGCCCAGGCCTTCCGGAAAGGCCATGGGGACATCTTTCATGGAGTGCACAGCCAGGTCAGCCCGGCCGTCAAGCATGGCCTCTTCCAGCTCTTTTACGAACAGGCCTTTGCCACCGATCTTAGCCAGCGGCACATCAAGAATTTTGTCACCCTGGGTTTTGATCTTGATCAGCTCGACGCTCACATTGTTATTCAGCCGTTCCAGTTCGGCTTTGATAAATTCAGCCTGCCAGAGCGCCAGTGCGCTGCTGCGGGTTGCAATGCGAAGAATACGTTTAGACATGACACTCTCTGTCGGTTCGGAAAATGTTCGCCAAGATTACCTCGTGGCGATAGAAAAGTCCCGCCGGTCAGCCCGGCTGGTGCTCCTGTAACCATTGTTTTACATCATTGGCAGTGCGGCGGCTGACCGAAAGTTCGCCGAGTCCGTCCCGCAGAACAATAATATTTTGACCGGCTGGTGTGCGTTTCAGTGCCTGAATAAACCGCACGCCAACCAGAGTCTGACGATGACTGCGCAAAAGATGCTGCGGGTAAGTGCTTTCCAGCTCCTTGAGCGTGTAGTCGCTCAAGGTCTCGCCACCCATGTGGTGCAACGTGACGTATTTTTGATCGGCCTGGCAGTAAATAATAGCGGTTAAGTCAATTAGCTCAGTGCCACGGTGGGTACGCACGGCGATTTGATCATTAGTCTGGTCGGCTTTCTCCCCCAGTGTTTGCAGTTGTACCCGATTGACGCGGCCAGCCCTGCCAAGAGCTTCTGCAAGTGCCTCTTTGCGCACTGGTTTGAGCAGATACGCAATCGCCTGTACATCGAACGCCTGAATCGCGTAATGATCATAGGCGGTGCAGAAGATCACCGCCGGCGGGCTTTCCAACTGGCTGAGACGAGCGGCTGTTTCCATGCCGTCCATGCCCGGCATGCGGATATCCAGCAGCAGAATATCCGGTTCCAGGCTGGCAACCTGGGTCAGGGCATCGTTGCCATCGCCCGCTTCACCACACACGTGATAGCCAGGCAGCGCTTCTGCCAGGCGTCGCAACCGCTCCCGGGCGAGAGGTTCGTCGTCAACAATCAAGATGCGCTTTATTGGCTGCGTTTGCGTACTCATGGCAGGTTTTAGTTTCTCTTGAGTGGAAGTGCCTGACTGTTGGCCTTTTGCCGTGGTAATCGAAGGGTCACCGTATAAATGTCACTCTGATGGCTGTTCTTGAGTACGGCGGTTTCACCAAAAAGAGCCTGCAGACGAGACTGGATGTTAGTCAGTGCCATGCGATTACCCTCGTGCTGAGTGTCGTTATGACCCGGTTTCGGATTTTGCACTAACAAGTATACAAAATTACCCCGCGCCTGAGCCTCAATGCGTACGGTGCCACCGTCAGGCCTCGGTTGGATGCCGTGGTAAATAGCGTTTTCAATGAGTGGCTGCAAGGTTAGCGGTGGAATGGCCTGCTGATCCAGCCCCGGCTGAATGTCCCACTCCAGTGTCAGCCGGTCGCCAAGCCTTAAGGCTTCGATGGCAAGATAGCGCTGGCATAAATCCAGTTCCCTGGCCAGAGGGATAAGCTGGTCACCCGTACGCAGACTGGCCCGGAACAGCTCGGAAAGATCCAGCACAGCATCTTCCGCCTGTTCGGGGTTGATAGCGATCAGGCTGGCGATGGTGTTCATGCTGTTAAACAGAAAGTGTGGCTGAATGCGTGCCTGCAAAGCGGCCAGGTGCGCCTGCATCCCGGCCTCACGCTGTTGTTGCCATTGGTGTTGAAGGTAGAAATAACGCAGTGCTATTAACGTAATCAACAGCGCGAGGAAAAGCTTTTTCGCCACGCCCCGCCACACAGCCACACCGGCCTGAGGGTGTAGCACACTGTCTGCAAACAGGCTAAAAGCCAGTACATCGAGAAGCACAATCGTTACAATGCAAAACGTTGCCCGTGATACAGATAAACTGGCCAGCTTTCGCCTGAGCAGGCAGATCAATGCTGCGCTGGTTAGTGTGGTCCACTGCACAAAGAGTGACAGCAGGCCGAAGTAGTTCCAGTCAATCCAGCCGGCTTCTGCCTGTACAATGGCCAGTACCAATACCAGTAATTCACTGGTAACCAGCAACATGAATACGGCCCGCACCCGGCACAAATCCGGCACAAAAAATTCTCGGGTCGTCACACCTTTTTCGCTGTTCAGGGGTGTCTCCTAACCACGGGGTGGAATGGTATACTTTCCAACTCGTTCAATGAATCCAGTTCCCGCAAATAATGCCGGGCTGCCAGCAGGAAAGATAGATCATGACGGATCAGAAAAAATCTGACCAGACCACAAGCTCTGAAAAACCCTGGGGCGGACGCTTCAGTGAACCCACCGATGCATTTGTGGAACGTTTTACAGCATCGGTTGGCTTCGATCAGCGCCTCTACCACCACGATATTCTCGGTTCTGTTGCCCATGCCACGATGCTGGCCGCCGTGGGTGTTCTGACTGACCAGGAACGGGACACCATCATCGCTGGCTTGAATGAGGTTAAGGCCGATATAGAGTCGGGTAACTTCCGGTGGTCGGTCAGCCTGGAAGATGTCCACATGAATATCGAGGCCCGGTTAACGGAGCGCATTGGCATTACCGGTAAAAAGCTGCACACGGGTCGCAGCCGGAATGATCAGGTGGCCACCGATATTCGTCTGTATCTGCGTGATGAAATAGACGTTATTGCAGAAGAGCTAAAGCGCCTGCAGGTAGGCCTCCTGGATCTGGCTGAACGTGAAGCAGGCACCATTATGCCCGGGTTTACCCACTTGCAGACGGCCCAGCCTGTTACTTTTGGTCATCACTTGATGGCTTGGTTTGAAATGCTGGTGCGTGATGCCGAACGCCTGATGGACTGCCGGAAGCGAGTCAATGTTATGCCCCTTGGAGCTGCTGCTCTGGCGGGCACCACCTACCCCATTGATCGCAACATGACAGCAGAGTTGCTGGGCTTTGATCGTCCGTCAGAAAACTCGCTGGACTCTGTCAGCGACCGGGATTTCGCCATTGAATTCTGCAGTTTCGCTGCCCTTTTGATGACTCACCTGTCCCGTTTCAGTGAAGAGTTGGTGCTGTGGACCTCCACCCAGTTCAGCTTTGTTGATTTGCCAGATCGCTTCTGCACCGGCTCATCCATTATGCCCCAGAAGAAAAACCCCGATGTGCCAGAATTGGTGCGGGGTAAAACCGGACGGGTAAACGGCCATCTGGTCAGCCTGTTAACGCTTATGAAGGGCCAGCCCCTGGCGTACAACAAGGACAATCAGGAAGATAAAGAGCCGCTGTTCGATACTGTAGACACCGTTAAAGGTTGTCTGAAAGCCTACGCCGACATGGTTCCCGCTATTCGGGCCCGGGCCGATAATATGCGTGCTGCGGCCAAACGCGGTTTTTCTACCGCGACAGATTTGGCAGACTATCTGGTGAAGAAGGGCGTACCTTTTCGTGATGCTCACGAGATTGTTGGAAAATCCGTTGCCTTTGGCGTAGCGGAAAACAGAGATTTGTCAGAAATGACCCTGGCAGAACTCAGGCAGTTCTCGGATGTAATCGGCGAAGACGTATTTGATGTGCTGACTTTAGAAGGATCAGTGCAGGCCCGTGATCATTTGGGTGGCACTGCGCCAGCTCAGGTCAGGGCGGCGATCAGCCGCGCCCGGGCACGGTTAGGCTGAGCTGAATGGTATCCACCGGGCGGGGTTATCCGCCAATGCGCCCGGTGGGCAGGTCGACAATGGCTGGCGTCAGATTTGCCAGAGGCTGTGGCTTGGATAGCCTGAATCCCTGGCCGTAATGGATGCCCATAGCTCTTACTTTTCTCAGGGCGTCGTCACTTTCAATAAAGGTTGCAACCGTGGTTTTGCCTGCCGCCTCAGCAATGCGATGCAGAGCCTCTATCATGATTTGCTGAACCGGATCATCGTCCAGATGGCTCATCATTCTGCGGTCCAGTTTGATAATGTCCACTGGAAGTTTAGCGGCCAGACTGTAGCTTTCCACGGACGCACCAGCGCCATCCAGAGCTACCCGGCATCCGATCTTATGCAGGCCGTCACAGAGCGCGGTTACATCGTCCGGGTATTGAGTAGCATGGGATTCCCGGATTTCAAAGCAGAAGCATTCCGGAGCGAATGGCGAGCCTTCAAGCTCTTTTTCCATATAGTCAGCGAAGGTATCATCCAGAACACTGGCGAGTGATAAATTGAACCCGCAATACTTGATCCGGGGTTCCAGTAGCCGGTGTTTGCCAAGCCAGGTCAATGTCTGGCGAATTACCTGACGATCCAGCCGTTTGGCCAGATCAAAGCGCTCGGCAATCTGCAGGAACTGATCCGGACGCAGCAGTTCG
>DATJDA010000384.1:0-7050 GCA_035497695.1 Marinobacter sp.
CGGCATCGTCCCTCGGCGGTGTCCATTTCCATTTCCATCATGGCAATGTCGTTTTTTTGCTGTTCGAGTTGTGCACGTTTTCTGTTCAGGGTTTCCAGCATAAGCAGCAACTGCTTTTCGTTACCGCTTGAAGTTTCATCCCAGAGATCAAACAATTCTTTGGTTTCTGACAGTGAAAAGCCCATGCGCTTGCCGCGCAGTATCAGTTTCAGTCGTACGCGATCTTTAGAGCTGAATATTCGGGTCTGGCCGCGGCGTGAAGGCCGAAGCAGCTCCTGATCCTCGTAGAATCGGATACTTCGGGTTGTTATATCGAACTCTTTGGAGAGTTCGCTGATGTTATAGGTCTTCTTTTTGTCCATTACGATTTCCTCTATTAATCTCAGCCTAGAGAAAGTTTACGTAAACGTAAAGTGTTTTTATGGGTTAAGGAGGAACATTCTGTGAGGCAAAAGAAATAATTGCTTCGCACGCCGCGGGTAACATGGATAATCCTCACTAGGTGTATTTATTGATCTGAAAATTAAGGAATCAAACGATGAAGCTTACCGATGTTGTTATTCTTGATGGTGCCCGCACAGCCATTGGCGGTTTTGGTGGCAGCCTGAGCTCTATGAGCCCCGCCGAACTGGGTACTTGTGTGGCAAAAGAGGTCATCAGGCGCTCAGGAGTACCGGCTGAAGACATCGACCATTCTGTTTTTGGCCATATTATTCCGACCGGCCCGGCAGATGCGTATGTGGCCCGCCATATTGGCCTCTACTCCGGTTTGCAGAAGGGGTCTGCGGCATTCAATGTTAATCGTCTTTGTGGTTCTGGTGTGCAGTCGGTTATCAGCGCCGCGCAGATGATTGTTATGGGTGATAGCCGAATTGCCCTGGCTGGAGGTACTGAATGCATGAGCCAGGGTGCTTATGTATTGCCTAACGTCCGCAAGGGGCTGCGGATGGGTGATGGTAAAGCAGTTGATATGACTCTGGGCACGCTCACCGACCCATTTGGCAGTGGCCACATGGGCATGACCGCCGAGCGGATTGCCGAACAGTATGGTCTTAGCCGTGAAGATCTGGATGCGTTCTCGGCTGAAAGTCACCGGCGGGCCAGCAATGCCATTGAAGCTGGTCGATTTAAAGAACAGATTGTGCCGGTAACGGTGAAGCAGGGTCGTAAGGAGTTTGTTTTTGAACAGGATGAACATGTGCGCCCAGGCACAACGGTCGAGAGCCTCGCAAGCCTGAAACCGGCTTTTACCAAAGACGGTATGGTAACGCCGGGCAATGCCTCTGGTATTAACGATGGTGCAGCGGCAATGGTGCTGACCAGTGCAGAAGAAGCCAAAAAGCGTGGTCTGAAGCCCCGCGCCCGGCTGGTTGGTTATGCCTTTGCAGGGGTGGACCCCAGCGTTATGGGTTTGGGGCCGATTCCAGCGGTACGAAGCGTGCTGGAGAAAACCGGGCTGAGTGTGGCAGATCTGGATGTGATTGAGTCCAATGAGGCATTTGCGGCCCAGGCGATTGCTGTCAGCAAAGAGCTTGGCCTGCCGGCAGACAAAGTAAATCCGAACGGCGGTGCCGTTGCCATGGGGCACCCCGTAGGTGCGACCGGGTCAATTCTGATTATAAAAACCATGGCCGAACTTGAGCGCACGGCAGGGCGGTACGGTCTGATCACTATGTGTATAGGCGGCGGACAGGGCATAGCTCTGATTGTTGAACGTATCGGTTGATTCAACAAAACGATTTATTTTTCAGGCTGAACCAGATAAAGTTTACGTTAACGTAAAGCGTATGCTGTTTCTGGTTCAACGATATACTTGACGCAATCTGACACGTAAGGAGAGCCCGATGGAGTTCAATAACGTACCGGCCATTGTTACAGGTGGTGCCTCTGGCTTGGGTGAGGGCGCTGCCCGAACGTTGGCTGCAGCGGGCTGTAAAGTTGCAATCTTCGATGTGCAAAAGGAGCGGGGCGAGAAAGTTGCCGCAGATATTGGCGGCCTGTTTGTGTATTGCGATGTAACCTCGGCTGAAAGTGCAGAAGCCGCTCTGGCTAAAGCTCGTGACGCTCACGGCCTGTGTGGTATTGCCGTTAATTGTGCCGGTATTGGCCCGGCGGCAAAAATTCTTGGGCGTGACGGCGTAATGCCACTGGAAAGCTTTAGCAAGGTTATTCAGGTTAACCTGATTGGTACCTTTAATATTCTGAGGCTGGCGGCGGCAGATATGGCTCAGCGCGAGGCGAATGCTGATGGCGAACGGGGCGTAATTATCAATACCGCCTCAGTTGCAGCTTACGAAGGGCAGATTGGCCAGGCCGCCTACAGCGCTTCAAAGGGCGGCATTGTTGCTCTTACCCTGCAGTCTGCACGTGAATTGGCCCGTGAAGGTATCCGTGTAAACACCATTGCCCCGGGGTTGTTTATGACCCCCATGATGGCGGGGATGCCGCAAGAAGTTCAGGACAGCCTTGCCGCAACATTGCCATTTCCGAAGCGTCTGGGCCGGCCTGATGAATTCGGCATGATGGTTGATCAGATGGTGCGCAACCCGATTCTGAATGGTGAAGTCGTCCGGCTGGATTGCGCTTTGCGGATGGCACCCAAGTGACGGAAGAAGTGATAACAAGCGCGAGAGTAACTGCTTACGGGAGACGATCATGAGTAGCCCTGTCGATCAGGAAGAACTGGCGCTGTTCCGGGATTCCGTTATCAAGGCGCTGAGCGCCGAGGTAAAACCGAATTACGAAGCGTGGGAAAAGGCGGGCATTGTGCCCAGAGAACTTTGGAATACTCTGGGTGACGCCGGCATGTTGTGTGTCGATGTGCCCGAAGACTGGGGTGGTTACAGTGCCCCGTTTCAGTATTCCGTTGTGGTTGGTCAGGAGCTGGCGCGGCTTGGATATGGCGCACTGTCTACCAACGTTATGGTGCATTCAGACATAGTTGCGCCTTATCTCACGCACCTGGGTAATGACGAGCAACGCCGGCAATGGCTGCCAAAAATGGTATCCGGCGAGGCAGTGGGTGCTATTGCCATGACGGAGCCGGGTGCAGGCAGTGATCTTCAGGCTATTCGTACCAGTGCCGTGAAAGATGGCGACAGCTATATTATGAACGGCTCGAAAACCTTTATTACCAATGGCCAGCATGCCGACATGGTGATTGTTGCCGCCAAGACTGACCCTGACGCCGGCGCCCGTGGTATCAGCCTTTTTCTGGTGGATACCTCGTTAGCTGGCTACAGCAAAGGCCGTAATCTGGACAAAATCGGCCAGCATTCCGGCGATACCTCTGAGCTGTTCTTTTCAGACATGCGTGTTCCGGCATCGGCACTGCTTGGCGAAGAAGGCCAGGGTTTTATGTACCTGATGCGGGAGTTGCCAAGAGAGCGGTTAGTCATTGGTGCGTTGGGCGTTGCCGCCGCTCGTGGTGCTCTGGATTTAACGCTGGCGTACGCTCAGGAACGCGAGCTGTTTGGCAAGAAGCTGGCCCAGTTACAAAATACCCGCTTTGAAATTGCCCGGATGGAAACCGATTATCAGGTAAATAAAGCGTTTGTTGACCAGTGCATTCGTCAGTACGAACTTGGTGCGCTGGATGCCGCAACGGCGTCTATGGCCAAATACAGTGCTACAGAGATGCAGTGCCGGGTGGCAGACGGTTGCCTGCAGTTATTTGGCGGCTACGGCTATACCACGGAATACCCCATTTCCCGCGCTTTTATGGATGCCCGCGTTCAGAGAATTTATGGCGGAACATCGGAAGTGATGAAAGAAATCATCGCCCGGTCGGTTCTGGGTAAGGGTTGATCGTTTTTAATGAGGAGCAGCTATGAGTGATAACAGCGTAGTCATTGCCGGTTCGGCCCGAACCCCTATGGGGGGAATGATGGGTTCACTGAGCTCCGTTCGTTCTCCTCAGTTGGGTGCCGTATCAATTAAAGCCGCTATTGAACGCTCGGGGCTTAAGCCCGCTGATATACAGGAAGTCATTATGGGTTGCGTGCTGGCGGCTGGCCTTGGCCAGGCACCGGCCCGCCAGGCATCCCGTGCAGCAGGCATTCCAGACAGCTCTGGCTGTACCACCATAAACAAAATGTGTGGGTCAGGCATGCAGGCGCTGATCATGGCCCACGATCAGATCAAAGCAGGTACAAACAGCATTATGGCCGTTGGTGGTATGGAGAACATGAGCCAGGCGCCGTATCTGTTACCCAAGGCACGTGGCGGTATGCGCATGGGCCACGGGCAGGTAATGGACAGCATGTTTCTGGATGGGCTGGAAGATGCCTATGAAGGTGGCCTGATGGGGGTTTTTGCTCAACAGGCAGCAAACAAGTACAACTTCAGCCGGCAAGCAATGGATGAATTTGCGATTGGATCGCTTCAGAAATCTCTGGCGGCTATTGCAAACGGCTGGTTCAGGGATGAGATTGTACCCGTTACGGTAGCTAACCGCGGCGGCGATACGGTTGTAGATACTGATGAACAGCCAGGGAATGCGAAGCCTGAAAAAATTCCAACCCTGAAGCCAGCATTTGCTAAAGATGGTACGGTAACTGCGGCCAACTCCAGCTCAATCAGTGATGGTGCCTCGGCTCTGATACTGACGTCAGCCTCAGAAGCCGAAGCCCGGGGATTAAAACCTCAGGCGAGGATTGTTGCCCACGCAACCCATGCGCGCTTGCCGTCAGAATTTACCCTTGCCCCTATTGGTGCTATCGAAAAGGTACTAAAAAAAGCGGGCTGGACAGTTGAGGATGTTGACCTGTTTGAAATCAACGAGGCCTTTGCGGTGGTCAGTCTGTTGGCGATTACCCAGCTCGGGTTGTCGGCAGAGAAAGTTAATGTTCACGGCGGTGCCTGTGCGCTTGGTCACCCGCTTGGATCTTCCGGCTCGCGGATCATTATTACTTTGATAAATGCTTTAAAACAGCATGGTCTGAAACGAGGCGTGGCGTCCCTGTGCATCGGTGGCGGAGAGGGCACCGCCGTAGCGATTGAACTAATCTGACCGGAGTGATGCCTGTCTGGTGAAATCAGAGGTACGAGGCAGCGCCCGATATCACAGGGTGCTGCCTTATCTCTTCAGGCAAGGTGGCCCGTTCAGGCTATCTGGCTTGCAGTCGCTGCCTTTAGCGCCGGTTGTTTCAGTTCTACCCTCGCAACCGTCTGCAGTTTCTCCAGCTGGGTCTGCAGCATGGCGATTGGCCTTGAACCCTGAATAGTCAAAGCAATATCCAGTTTATTATCCGCCGCTTCTACCGCCATTTTTGCGATCCGGAACCCGCGAATTCTTACTACCTGACACAGCCGTTCCAGTGCGGCCAATTCATGGCTCATCTGACAGGTTATTGTGTAACTTGGTGCGTCTGTCTGGCTTTGAGGGTTCATGCAATACTCTCCTTGCTTTGTTTAGCTGGGCGTCTGGTTTCGTCGATGATGTCCCGGTTGCCGGCACCGGCCTTAACGATTGGCCACACGTTGTTTTCCCGCGCAATCGCGACGTGCAATAACATTGGGCCATCGTAGGCCAGGATGGTTTCTATGCTTCGGCGAACCTGATCAGTACGATCGATACGCAAAGCCGGTATGCCGAATGCCCTTGCCATGGCGACAAAATCCGGGTTGTCATCCAGGTTTATCTCGCTTTCCCGGTTGTCATAAAACAGCTCCTGATGCTGGCGAACCATGCCCAGACACTGGTTGTCCAGGATGATTATTTTTACCGGAAGCTGATAACGGTTAATGGTGGCCAACTCCTGAACATTCATCATGAACGAACCATCGCCGGCAACATTGATAACGGTGCTGTTACGGTCAGCAAACTGCGCTCCAATAGCCGCGGGCAGACCATAGCCCATAGTGCCCAAGCCGCCGCTGGTCAGATGATGGCGGGGATGATCAAATTCGTAATACTGCGCAACCCACATCTGGTGCTGGCCTACGTCGCAGGCAATAACGGTGTTGTCTGGTGCAGTACGTGACAACTGACGGACAAACGCCGGGCCGGTAATGGGGGTCAGTGGCTCCTCGTTATCTGCGGCATTGAAACCACCTGTGGTGTTCCAGGTGCGGCACTGCCGTTGCCAGTTGCTGATCGCTAATGGCCTGGCCTTCAGCTCAGCAGTGAACGCAGCCAGTATTCCATTAAGCTCACCGCCCAGCGACGCGGCTGCCGGCCGCAGCTTGTTCAGCTCTGCAGCATCTGCATCGATATGGATCAATCGGGCATTGGGTGCGAAGGTGTCCAGCCTGCCTGTGGCACGGTCATCGAGGCGCGCACCAATTACAATTAACAAGTCACTTTCATCAACCGCCCGGTTAGCCGCTCTTGAGCCGTGCATGCCCAGCATGCCCAAATGATTTGCGCTGTGCTTGCCGCCATTACCAATACCTTTGAGGGTTACAACGCTGGGTATTGCGGATGTCTTTGCAAACTCCCGGAACGCTGCTTCAGCATTGGCCAAACTAACTCCGCCACCACTGTATATAACCGGTTGCTTTGCTGAGCGGAGTATGCGCATAGCCTCTGCTATATCCGGGCGCGTTGGTTTTTCCTGCTTCGGAATCTGCATGGGCTGCGGGCTGCTTGTAGCAACCAGAACATCTTTTGGAATATCGATCCAAACAGGGCCAGGCCGGCCACTCTGGGCCAGGTGAATCGCCTCTTCCAGGATGGCAGGCAGATCATCAATGCTCTCTGGCAGGTAGCTGTGTTTAACAATGCCCAGGGTCATGCCCAGAACATCGGTTTCCTGGAAGGCGTCAGTACCGATCAGCCCGGAAGGAACCTGTCCGGTAATAACCAGCATGGGGATAGAGTCCCGGTGAGCATTGGCAACGCCTGTGATCAGGTTGGTTGCGCCGGGGCCGGATGTGGCAATGCAAACCCCCAGTTTACCGCTGGCACGTGCGTAGCCGTCGGCTGCAAGCGCACAGCCCTGTTCATGGCGGCACAGCACATGTTCCACGGTTGCATCGTCCACAAGCGCATCGTATAGCGGCATAATGCAGCCGCCCGGATAGCCGAATACCGTGCTGATGTTATGA
>DATJDA010000385.1:0-5492 GCA_035497695.1 Marinobacter sp.
ACGAACAGGACGTAACCCACAAACAGGTAAAACGATTCAGATTAAAGCTGCGCGTGTTGCTAAGTTTAGAGCTGGCAAGTCGTTGAAGGAAGCGGTGAAAGAAGCGTAATATTTTGGGTGCTTAGCTCAGCTGGGAGAGCATCGCCCTTACAAGGCGAGGGTCACTGGTTCGATCCCAGTACCACCCACCAGAATTTCTCAAAAAAGGCAGGCCAATGGGCCTGCCTTTTTTGTTTCTTACTTACCGATCAGAGATTGGCCGCAAACCCGCACGATATTTCCGTTCACACCGCCAGAGGCAGGGCTGCAATACCAGGCGATGGCCTCTGCTACGTCTACTGGCTGGCCACCCTGAGACAAGCTGTTCATCCGCCGTCCGGCTTCGCGCAAGGTAACCGGCATTGCCGCTGTCATCTGGGTTTCAATGAAGCCTGGCGCAATGGCGTTAATAGTGATGCCATTTTTCATCTGCTTTGATAGCGCTTTCACGTATCCGATAACACCACTTTTGGCCGTGGAGTAATTGGTTTGACCAAAATTGCCGGCAATACCACTGATGGACGAAATACATACAATGCGCCCGTTTTCACGCAACAGCTCGCGGTGCATGAGCTCTTCATCAATCAGCTCTTCCGCGCTCAGGTTGACGGCGATGGTCATATCCCAGAAATGCTCTGGCATGTTGCCCAGGGTTTTGTCCCGGGTTATGCCGGCATTGTGGATAACCAGATCAACGCCGTTAAAATGCGTGGCCACGAAATCGGCAATCACTTTTGGTGCTGATTCGTCGGTAATATCGCAAGCCAACGCCTTGCCTTTTATGGCGGCAGTCACCTTCTGCAATTCTTCCATGGCCGCTGGAATATCCAAACCGATAACTGTGGCACCATCTCTGGCCAGGGTCTGTGCAATAGCAGCGCCAATGCCACGGGACGCTCCTGTTACCAGTGCAACTTTACCGGTAAGTGGTGCCACCGGGTTGGTTGCTGATGGCGACGTGCTTTTGCCAATGCGTACAAACTGGCCAGACACATAAGCCGACCGGGCAGACAGGAAAAAACGCACGCTGGATTCCAGTTGGGTTTCAGCGCCTGGGGCCATCCATAAGAGGTTGGCTGTTGAACCTTTTTTGCCGATCTCCTTACCAACACTTCGCACAAAGCCTTCCAGTGCCTGTTGTGCTGCGGCGTTAGGCGCTTTTCGGCAGGTGGCGGGGTTCTGCCCAACTACCAGTACCCGGGCATTACCCGCCAGTTTTTTAATGGTCGGATGGAAGAAATCGTAAAGAGCACGCAGTTCGCCGGGGCTCTTGATGCCAGTGGCGTCAAACACCAGTGCGGAAAATTTTTGGCTGGTATCTTTGTTTGGCGTCAATGGCTGGGCTTTGTTGCCCGCCATTGACGAGTCGCTCAGAGAGTCAATGCCGGTGGCGTAATGGAGCGTTGCGGCGCTGGCGCTCAGAATGCTGCCTAATACTGTAATAGCCTTGCCACCGGTTGCTGCCGCTACCAGTACATCGCCTTCTATGAAGGGTTGATCCACACGCTTCAGGCGCTTGAGCTTGACGGGTGCTGGCAGGCCAAGGGTTTGTGCTGCAGATTTGCCAACTGGAGTGTTAACAAGTTTAAGATAGAGGTCAGACATTAGGATCTTCCTTGTGTTTGCGTTGGTGAGATGTGTACAAATCAGGCTACAGAGTAAAGAATTGACTGATTTTTGGATTGACTCAACACCTGTGGCGTGTTGTCAGGCCTGCCAATGAGCCATCCGGCTTTCGGGTTAGACTGCTTCCACTCGATTATTAAATCCTGAGTAGAGTATCGGGGTTTCTCCGAAAACTTTCTCATTAAGAGGAAAATAGCATGGCACAAGCACCGAAAACCAACCAAAAGAAATCCGCGAGCCCGGCTAATGGCGTTCGTCGCGTTGCGGTTATTGGCGGCAACCGTACCCCCTTTGCCCGGTCAAACACCGCATACAGCAAGCTCAGTAATCAGGAAATGCTCACCTCTGCAATAAGAGGGCTGGTTGACAGGTACAACCTTCAGGGCCAGCGTCTTGGTGAAGTAGTTGCCGGTGCCGTTATAAAACATTCCCGTGACTTTAATCTGACTCGCGAGGTGGTGTTCAGTTCCGGTCTGGCACCGGAGACACCGGCCTACGATATCCAGCAAGCCTGTGGAACCGGGCTTCAGGCGGCCATTCTTGTTGGCAATAAAATCGCCTTGGGCCAGATCGAGTGCGGCATTGCTGGTGGCACCGATACCACTTCAGATGCGCCTATCGGTGTGAGCGAGGGGTTGCGTGAAATTCTGCTGGATCTTAATCGCGCCAAAACGGCCACTGAGCGCCTGAAAATTCTGACTCGCTTCCGGTTTCACGATCTGATGCCCGCCACGCCGGAAAACAGTGAACCACGTACAGGCATGTCTATGGGTGATCATGCACAGATCACTTCTGATGAGTGGGGAATTTCTCGACAAGACCAGGATCAATTTGCCTGGGAGAGTCACCAAAAGCTGGCAAAAGCTTATGAAGAGGGTTTCCTGACTGACCTCATGACGCCGCTGGCTGGCCTTGAAAAGGACAACGTACTTCGCCCGGGTACCACTCTGGAAAAACTCGCCACCCTCAAACCTGCCTTTGATCGTGACAACGGTACCATGACAGCAGGCAACAGCACCCCACTGACAGACGGTGCATCATGTGTGTTATTGGCGAGCGAAGAGTGGGCGAAGGAGCGCAATCTCAAAGTAAAGGCGTGGCTGACGTACTCCGAAGAGGCTGCTGTGGATTATATCCACAAGAAAGAAGGCCTGTTGATGGCCCCCGCTTATGCGGTACCGAGAATGTTGGAGAGGGCTGGTCTCACGCTACAGGATTTTGATTTTTACGAAATACATGAAGCGTTTGCCTCCCAGGTGTTGGCTACCCTTAAGGCTTGGGAAGATCCGGCATTCTGTAAAGATCGCCTTGGCCTGGACAAGCCTCTCGGCAGTATTGATCGCACCAAGCTGAACGTAAAAGGCAGCAGCCTGGCCGCTGGCCACCCATTCGCCGCCACCGGCGGGCGAATTATCGCCACGCTTGCGAAATTACTTGAAGAGAAGGGCAGTGGGCGAGGCCTGATTTCCATCTGTGCCGCTGGCGGGCAGGGTGTAACCGCGATACTGGAACGCTAAGTTTGTGAAATATTAGCGTTTCCCTTTGACAGGAACTGTTTCACACTTTATCATTCGCGCCTCGTTGATCAGGGACTCCCTGAAAAACAGCCAGTTTTGATGCGGGGTGGAGCAGTCTGGTAGCTCGTCGGGCTCCCAGTTCCCGCAAAAGCCGAAGGGAGTATTGCGACCTTCGGATTATGAGCCCGGCCATAGGGCGAGCTCTGAAGATAGAATCAAGAAACGTTTTGATGCGGGGTGGAGCAGTCTGGTAGCTCGTCGGGCTCATAACCCGAAGGTCGTAGGTTCGAATCCTGCCCCCGCTACCATATTCAAGAAAGGCAGATCAGTAATTTACTGGTTTGCCTTTTTTGCTTTCTGAGCCTGAGAGTCTGACTTCAATGGCTGTGTTTGGCCGATCATTTTGCCTTACCAGAGCCACGGATTTCTATCGTTCAGGCTCGTAGCCGATTTCATCGATTACCGATGTGATGTGGTTCAAACCAGCGTCGCTAAGGGCGCGATAGGCCGCGACTTTTGCGTTATCCGCCTCAACTTCCAGATTGCGCTCGAACATGGCCATTACTTCATCTTTTCGTGGGCTTTTGTCGAGGATGTGCAGCAACCTCCGGCGGTAGTCGTCAATGTTTTTCTCCACCATGTAAATCTCCTTCAAGAGACGCGGTACTCCTGCCAGCCGCATCCACGTATTGAATCAGATCATTGGGCAGCGCGGCAAGCCTTTGATCTGCCCACGGCCGTTCGCGCGTATTGGCGCTACCCGTGAAGGATGTTTAATGTCGACCGGTGGTGTGACTGCGGAGGCGGGCGTACACTAAATATTGTCAGTTTATCAATGTCAGCATAGGCGGCCTGGTTTCAAAACCCCACAGGCAGCTATGAGCAGTGGATGTTGAGCGATTAATTTACCTAGTGAGGTAAGTCTATGAGTTCACGTCGCACATGATCTGCGCAAACACGCAAATACCAACGACCGGCTTTTTATCCAATGGCCGCTACCACATCCTGGTAACCAGTGCCGGTGGTGGGTTCAGTCGCCAGCACGAAACCGCATTAACGCGATGGCAGGAAGATTTTACCCGCGACAACTGGGGTACATTTATTTATGTCCGTGATCTCGCTACCCGGGATTACTGGTCAGCCTCACTTCAGCCCACCCTCAGATGCGAAGCAAATTATCAGGCGAGCTTATCAGGTGCAAAAGCCGCACTGGATAGCAGTGCCTTCGAGGTGTCTACACATACCGAGATTACTGTCATCCCGGATGACGACGTGGAATTACGCCGCATAACGATTACGAATCACGCTGACAAGCGCAGAGAATTGGATCTGACCAGTTACGCTGAGATCGTTCTGGACTCCCCGGCTGTTGACGATGCTCACCCCGCCTTCAGCAAATTGTTTGTGGAAACTGAAGTAGTAGGAGAGGCTCAGGCTATTGTTTGCCACCGGCGTGGTGAAACCAGGCAGCCATGGCTGTTCCATTCGGCTTTTGCTGATGATGCAGATCGCGTGGATAACGCGGGAATTTCCTACGAGACAGACCGTGCACGTTTTTTAGGCCGAGGTTGCACCACCGCAAATCCAGCCGCAATGAGCGACTTTACTCCGCTGGCGGGCACACAGGGATCGGTTCTTGATCCGATTGTTTCTGTTCGCTGCCCGGTGGCACTTGAGCCGGAGCAATCTGCTACCGTTACCTATCTGTTCGGTGCTGCCGAAAATCGCGAAGCTTGTCTGCAACTGTTGAGCAAATATCGCAACAGTGAGTCTGTTGACCGGGGCTTTCAGCAAGCCAGTCAGCAATTTCAATCCGATTTACAGGAATTGAAACTCACTGAGCACGACATCGGGCTATTCGACCACCTTGCCAGTTCGGTCATTTATGGTAATTCCAGCTTGCGGGCTGACCCCGACACCATCGTAAAAAATCAGCGCGACCAATCCGGATTGTGTTGGGGGACTCAGGCAAAAGTCTGCGCGAACAAATGGGCGCGCAAACGGCGGTATCCGGCCCAGTGACATCAAATACGCAACGGGCCGGTCAACAGGCTGGGAAAAGTGTTTCTTCTCCAGCGAATGGCACAGCAAAGGGCCAGAACCTTCTTTTTAATAATGGGCTGGGCGGTTTTTCGGCTGACGGGCGGGAGTATGTTATTTCGCTGGCGCCCGGCCAGACAACGCCAGCGCCGTGGGTGAACGTAATTGCTAATCCCGGTTTCGGCACGCTCGTGTCTGAACGCGGTTGTGCCAATACATGGAGCGAAAATGCGCAGGCGTTTTTACTGACTCCATGGTCCAACGATCCGG
>DATJDA010000386.1:0-3108 GCA_035497695.1 Marinobacter sp.
CTTCTTGCTGTTGGACAGGTCCGTGGGCCTGGTGTCCGTAAACCAGATAATCTGGTTATCCGAATTCCCCATGTGGTTACGTATGCGCTGACGAACAGAGAACGACTGGTGGCTGTTGTGCATATCCAGCACCCCCTCCAGATAGTGCCGCCAGTCAATAACCGGCATATTGAGCTGGCCATCGAACACCATCCCCGATTCATAAGCCGCCTGCATGGCCTTCACGTCGCCTGTTGTTCGCGGTGCTGGCTCTGTGCCACCCGAACTCAGCGTCATGTTTTTAGAGCTCCACGGATCAAACCTTACGTTGCCGGCCATGACATCAGCTTCAGAGCCTATGAACGGAAATCCCTCCTGAACCATTTCAGAGGGATGCTTCCAGCCACCGACATACGCATTCAGATCCAGAAATTCAGATGTAGTGATCTTGCCATCAGTGAGTGCTTTCAGGCCATACTGCACACCAACGTTGTCGTAGAGCGTGCGGGGATTGCCTTTATCGTCAACGCCATAAATGTTTCTCAGGTCGTCATAGTGAGTCCACTGAACCTCGTTCATTACCCCTTCAGGCTGCATAAGCTCCTGGTTATCAACCTGGCCAAACAACGGATTCATAACAAGCGGAGTTAGCCCACGCCAGGCGGGAACGCACTCGGTCATGCCCGGTGCCGTGCTGTACTCCAATAGGGTTTTCGCACCAGCAAAAGGGTCCGGATAATCATCCGTTGCATGTAGGCCCACCAGCCAACTGCGTTTGCTGGTGTCTTTCCATTTGTTGTTCGTGCGGTCTGTGGCATCCATGTAGTACTCCAGCAACTCACAGTCACCGATATGGATCGTTTGGGTAACCATGTCCGGATAGGAGTACTGCGGCACACCTGCATCCAGCAAACCCGGATAATTCTGAGAGTAGACATATTGCTGAATACCACCGCCAGAACCACCAATAGCAACAGTATACTCAGGCACACCGAAACGCTTGATAAAATGCTCTTTGACCATCAATGCGGTCTCACCTCCCACCTGAAGGTTGTAGTGGGTATCTGTTCGGGTACCGGTGGAGTAGATAACAGCGTAGCCCTTTTGCAGGGTTTCCAGCTGTAACGCACGGCTGTTGCTAATGCCACCCTGGGTATGGCCAATAGCAACTCCGCCCTGAAAGTGAAACAACAAACGACCATTCCAATTGTTAGTAGACGCTGTTTCTGGCGCATCACCCAGCTCTGCCAGTGTGGCAAAACTGTATATAAAGCGGTTGATCGTGCCTCTTTCCCACCGCACGATAAAATCGACATCGCGGCCATCTGTAAGTGTTGTTGTTGCTATATCTTCTGGTCGAGAGCCGTCCGCTGGTAATGATTCCCAGCTGCCTCCTGTCGTGCGGTATACAAACTCGACATACGGCTCGATTGAGCAATCTTTACTCAGGCCGATCTGAGCATCATCGGCACCCAGAACGGGGAAACCGGTATCCCCTTCGGTATCCACCAACGGTTGTTTACCCAGTTCAGATGTAACGGTACAAACAAACGGATATTGATGCGGGCCAGAAAATATCGGGCCCGTTACCGGGTATGTTTCCAGGGTGAGACTTGAGAGTGGCCCATGTGTTGTATGATGTAATTCTAGGCGATTCTCACCAGCGACAAGGCCGCTGACCAAAATCTCAGGGCCATCGCGCCCTTCTCTTACATCCGGGGCAATCCTAGCGCCATTGAGCCAGAGTTCAAGTTGATCCTTATTTTCGTCAAGGGTACCTCCATCTCCTTCCAGCCCCACCAAGACAGTGTCACCACTGACCTGGTCCGGAGCGCTCGACAGGCTGATCAGAGTAAGGTTTGGCTGACTCTTGCCAGATGAAGAATCCGATGAACTACTTGAGCTGCTGAAGCATCCGCTGAGGACCCAAGTGGAGATGCACAGCGCCATCACCACTCTCATTGCTGCTATTTGAAACATATCCAAACCCTCGTTTACTCTGTTGTTCTTATGGGAATTACCGAGCAAGAGGCCTGGCGGATCAAGTTCCCTTAAGGCCCGCCAACAATACCGTTGTTATTTTTTGTAACAGCATAGGTCAGCTTTGGTGAATGGTACAGCTTGCTGGAAACGAACCAGGGCAGTTTACGTTCTACGGCGAACAACAACGGTACCTGCAAGCTTGTCATGAAAACCTTGCTTGCGTTTATCAATTCCAACCCAGATATACCCCAGGAACAACGGCATAGCCGACACAATAAAAGCAAAGTACCTTCCAACAGATTGGCCTAACGTAATTTTACCCCCTGTCTGCGCGTCTACTATTTTCAATCCAAGAGCCATTTTACCTGGTGTTGCCAGATACCGACGCCAAAACCAGATTGTTGCAACGGCGGGTAATACATAGCCAAACAGCAGGTTCCAAAAGCTCAGGGGAGATACATCTCCCAGCCAATATTCCTGCCCATAGATCAGCGTAAGGGGCGTCAACATCACAATTGAGAACACGACCAAATCGATTAATGTCGCCCCAAACCTGATCCAAAATCCTGCATATTCCTGTTGCGGCACTGGCTTACCTCTCTGTTAATTTTCTGATGGCACTTAACTCCGCTAATATGGGCGGCTGGCATTTGCGGCTTTGCCGGTAGCATGCTGTGCTTATTTTATTATCGTAAGTACCCTGCTTTGCCCTGTCTCAAGCTCTTCCAGGGCGATATCTCCGACAGAAATTCGATGGAGGGCCAACACTTCGTTTCTAAAAAAGCCAAACATCCGCTTAACCTGATGATACTTGCCCTCGGTTAGCGTGAGCCTGGCAGTATACTCAGAGAGTATCTCTAAATATGCGGGCTGCGTTGTAATGTTCTCATAATCAAAATAAATGCCCTCACGGAACACCGTAATATATTCATCATTCAACGGCTTAGCCAAAGTAACTTCATACGTCTTTGCCACTTCGGTCCGGGGTAAACTGATTTTTCGCTACACACCCATCCAGAAGAATCCTTTTCTGGGCGACTAAAAGGCGCGTATCTGAAAGCGAGAACACACTGTTCCGGCTGATAAAGCGATCGAGTCGACTTCCCACTCCCTGTAACTCCTTGCCATGTGTGGCTTGCAGCACTT
>DATJDA010000387.1:0-9296 GCA_035497695.1 Marinobacter sp.
GCATTTTTTGTATTGCCTCATCCGGGCTGGCACCGGTGAGCTGTGCCCGGTAATTTTCGCTGTCACCTTTCGCCCATTGACCAACCATCCATTCAAGGTCTGAAACCAGAAGATCGGTAACGGCATCCAGGTATTCTGCGCGACGTTCGCAGTTGCCATTGGTGCACTCAGTACCGCTTGCATAGTCGGTTACCGGGCGCTCACCGCTGCCAGCTTCAAAACCGTACAAATCCTGCCCCCACAGCAGGAACTCTATAGCGTGGTAGCCGGTAGCCACGTTCGCTTCAGAGCCACCAATTTCATTCAGTCCGGCCAGCAGTTCAGGAGTGAGCGTGGTAACGTCCAGAGTTTCTCCGCCAACATTAATGCTGGTGCTGCCTATAATGTTGGCTGTTGCCCCCGCATTACCCAGTTCATACTGATAGTTGTCTGTGTTCACGTAATCAATCAGGCCTTCATCCAGCGGCCAAGCGTTCAGCTCACCTTCCCAGTCATCCACAATCGTGTTGCCGAAACGAAAAGCTTCAGACTGCTGATATGGCACTCTGGCTGCAATCCAGGCTTGCCTGGCCGCTAACAGGTTCTCCTCAGTGGGGTTGGCAATAAGCTGGTCAGTCGCTTTATCCAGTGCCCTGGCGGTAATAAGTGCGTCTTCATAGGTCGCATGGGCAATATCGGCATAATTTTCTACAACCGACGCCTTGGTAACGGGTCCTGAGTTATCGGCAGGCTTCGGGGTGCTGGCACATCCTGCCATAATGAATGCAGCAATTGTCAGTGTCAGTGGGGCAGGGCGAAACAGGTTCTTCATGGGGGCTCCGTGGGAGGTCAGGATTATTGGTGTTGTGAGAATGAAACGAATTATCGTTTGCATTGTCGTTAAAAATAAATCGGGCTGCAACCGTTTCTGTACGCTGATTACTTGCCTGGTGTTTGTTCATAATGCCTAATGGACGTCATGAACCATGGAGCCAGATAATGCTGAGTTACCTTCACGCCTTTCATGCGGGCAATTTTGCAGATGTGCAAAAACATGCAGCACTGACCCTTGCAATCTCGATGATGCAGATCAAGACGTCGGGCATTGCCTGCTTTGATACCCATGCTGGCAGTGCAATGTATGACCTCAACAGTGAGCGGGCCAGAAAGACCGGCGAGGCGGAGAGAGGAATTCAAAAGCTTTGGCAGGCTGTTGATAAGCTTACATCAGAAGACTGGCAACCCTTCTGTAACCTACTGGCGCAGTTTAACGGCGACGACAGCAGGTTATCTGTCTACCCGGGTTCTCCGGCCTGGTTCCGGCAGTTTCTGCGGGTGGATGATACCCTGACAGCTTTTGAGCTTCACCCTGCTGAGAGTCATCAGCTTGCATACTGGGCATTGCCGCGGCGGGAGCGGGTGTTCAAAGAGGACGGGCTTCAGGGGTTGTTAAACCGCTTGCCTCCGGGAAAGCCCCGGTTGCTGGTACTGATTGATCCCTCCTATGAAGTAAAATCAGAATACGCCGATGTTGCCTCAGCTCTGGAAAAGGCCTGGCTCAAGTGTCGTCATGGCGTCTTTTTGGTGTGGTATCCCATACTGCCCAGCGGATTACACCAAGAGCTGCTTGATACCGTTCAACAGAGCTTCGTAGGCAAGGTGCTGCGCAGTGAAGTGCACCTGAAGAATCCGCCGGAACGCGGCATGACTGGCTCTGGTTTGCTTGTGATTAATCCGCCCTGGGGGTTTGATGAGCGCTTTACGGCCATGCTTGCAGACGTGGCCGGTGAAGCCAGGCTTAATGTTGCCACAAGGCTGGACTGGCTGGTTCCTGAATAATTTCGGAACCGGGCCTGCAGACTCAAGGATATTTAAATATGCAAAACCAGAAGCAGGCAATGCTTTACGGGCTTGCAACGGTGTTGCTCTGGTCAACGGTAGCTACGGCGTTCAAACTGGCGCTGAGAGGGCTGGCACCGGTACAGATGCTACTGATTGCCTGTGCGGCGTCAGTTCTTGTGATGGGTGTGATTCTGGCACTTCAGCAGCGGCTGCACATGGTGTTCGAACTGAGCGGCCGGCAATATATTCAGTCATTTGGTATGGGGCTGATTAACCCCTGTCTATATTATTTTGTGCTGTTCGGTGCTTTTGATCGTTTGCCGGCTCAGGAAGCGCAACCGCTGAACTATACCTGGGCTTTGGTGCTGGCCTATCTTTCAGTGCCCTTCCTTGGCCAGCGCTTGCGCAAGCTGGATATTGTTGCCGGGCTGGTCTGTTATGCCGGGGTCGTGGTGATCGCTACCCGTGGTGCGGTTATGTCGCTCAGCTTTTCGGATCCTCTGGGTGTTTCTCTGGCTATTGCCAGCACGTTGATTTGGGCGTCGTACTGGATTATTGCTACCCGGGACAAACGAGATCCGGTGGTGGGGCTCTTCCTCAATTTTCTGTTTGGCTTGCCAGTCATCGCGCTGATTTGTGGCCTTACAGAAGGCTATGACTTCTCATCCGGTACGCCATTGATTGCCGCCTTGTATGTTGGTGTGTTTGAGATGGGCATTGCCTTTGTGCTTTGGTCTTATGCCATGAAAAAAGCAGAAAATACCTCCAGAGTCAGCAATTTGATTTTTATATCGCCGTTTTTGTCTCTGGTGTTTATCTATTTCATTCTGGGTGAGCAGATATTGCCCTCCACCTATATAGGTTTGGTGTTGATTGTCGCCGGCCTTTGGCTGCAGCAGAAGAAGGTGCGGGATCGGGAGAAAGCATTAGTTTCATGAAGCCCGAATGGTTTGTTTATATGGTCAGAACCGCCAGCGGAAACCTGTATACCGGTATTACTACAGATGTAGAGCGCCGGTTCTCAGAGCATCAGGCGGGTGCACCGAAGGGAGCCAGAAGCCTTTGGGGCAAAGGGCCTCTTGAGCTGGTGTTTCGTTCGGCTGCGGGAGACCGCAGCCGGGCCTCCCATATTGAATGGCGAATCAAACGATGGCCCCGGGTTCGTAAAGAGGCCCTGGTTCGAGGTGAGCTCACACTGCCAGATGATTTCTGATGTGGTTACCGGCTGAAATCATGGCACTGGCGGCCCGGTCAAGATGGCCGGCATGAACCTGGAACACATGCCAGAGGCTGTTGAAGATCTCGATGGTGGTTTGCACATGGTCCCGCCGTGCCGCATGGGCCAGCCGCTCGGCGTCATTGAGCAGCATTTCCTGACTGCCCACCTGGATCAGTAATGGTGGTAAACCGGACAGATCTCCGAACACGGGCGATATCATCGGATTTGTAAGTGGCTCGCTGCCAGCGTAAAGTTTCGCAGCCTTGGCGGTCCACCGGGACTGCAGTACTGGTTCGCACTCGGGAACATAAAGTTCCTGTTGGGTCAGGTCAGTCCAGGGTGAAAATACGGTTAATGACGAAGGCAGTGGTAGTTGCTTGTCTCTGAGTTGCATCGCCAGGGCAAGCGCCAGCCCGCCACCGGCAGAATCACCGGCAAAGGCAATGTTCTCAGGTTTGAAGCCCTGTTCAAGCAGCGCCAGATAGACGGCTTCTGCATCATCCAGGGCTGCTGGAAACGGATGCTCCGGGGCCAGTCGGTAGGAGGGGGCTATAACCTGGCATCCGCTGGTTTTCGCAAGGTAGCCGGTAACTCCGCGGTGGGTGCTGGGTGAGCCAAGAATATAACCACCACCATGCAGATAAAGCACCACGCTGTTTACATTATTGTTGTATACAGTTTGAGTGACCGGAACCGACGCTACGGGATAACATTCGAATCGACAGCCACGAGGTGCGGTTGAGCTACGGTAAGCCTGGGCAATCAGTGTTCGCTGGAGGGCAACAGGAATGGCGGGGTTAAGCATTGGCCTTACCAGGCGTATCATGGTCTGGCGCAGTCCGGTTTCAAGAAGGTATTGCAGCATCTGTGTTGTACCCCCCCTCTATGGGTTAGGATTGTGATTTAATCAGCATATTCATCAATCATGACAGGCGTTTAACTCTACGTGTACTGGAAAACAGATACCATAGAAATACCTAATTGGGACAGATATTCCCTCCTGGAGCGGCTTGAACCATTCGAGACCGCCAGGTCTCGGGAATTGAGCGATGAAATGGTTGCCTACTGCCGTTTTTATGGCCTGGATCTTTGGGTTGAACACCCGGACGTAGTCTACCATCAAGGGTATCTTAAAACCGGGCGCCATCAGGTTATGGCGCATTATTACCGCTTACCGAAAGGTAATAGTGAAAAGGGAACCGTATTTATTCTGCATGGCTACTTTGATCATGTGGGCCTGTATAGTCAGTTGATTGACCAATGTCTGAGCGCCGGTTTTGATGTGTTTGCATATGATCAGCCAGGGCATGGTCTGTCTAGTGGGACACCGGCAGCCATTGGTGATTTTCTTGAGTATCAGAATGTCCTTCAAGATGTCCTGGTTGCCGCAAAAGGCCAGGTACAGGGGCCGTGGTTTGCGGTGGGGCAGAGCACTGGTGGCGCGATTCTGATTGATTATTTATTGTCGAACCATCACTCTCAGGAAACGTCTGATTTCCTAAAAGTTGTGTTGCTCGCACCCCTGATAAGACCCGCAGGATGGCTGGGTGCCAAAGTGCTGCACAGCTTGGCAAAACCGTTTTTTAGCCGGTGGCGACGGGTGTTCGGAACAAATAGTGGCAACACCCGGTTTCTTCGTTTCCTGAGGGATCTTGATCCGCTCCAGGCCCGGGCCGTACATGTTGACTGGATAAGTGCATTGCGTCAGTGGGTGCCCAGAATTGAGTCGGCACATCCGGTAAATTTCCCCGTTACAGTCATCCAGGGTGAAAAGGATGCAACGGTTGACTGGGAGCATAATCTACGGATTATCCGTAACAAGTTTTCATCGGTAGAGGAGCGAAGAATTCCCGACGGACGTCATCACCTGGTTAATGAAGCTCAGGATTTGCAGGCAATAGTGTTCAACACCATCATTGATACATTCACGATTAAGGCGGCTCAACCTGTCAAAAAAAGCGCAGGTGTGCCGAGATAAACAAAGTACAGGAGAATACTGTGAAAAAGACGGTTTTTGCGTTTGCTATCGCCACGGTAACACTGAGTGGCTGCATGACTTACGACCCTTATACCGGCGAGGAAAAAGTCTCTAAGGCAACCACAGGCAGTATTATCGGAGCGGTTGGTGGCGCGGCCGTTGGCGCAGCAACATCCAGTAAAAGCGACCGGGGCAAAGGTGCTCTGATCGGTGCTGCGGGTGGTGCTGCCATTGGTGGTGGTATTGGTTACTACATGGACAAACAGGAAGCCGAACTTCGCCATAAATTGCAGGGAACCGGTGTTAGCGTGGTGCGTAATGGCGATCAGATTGAGCTGGTTATGCCCGGGAATGTTACCTTCGATGTAAATCAGGCTTCCATCAAGCCTTCTTTTTCCGGAACCCTGGAGTCAGTGGCTTTAGTGCTGAAGGAATTTAATAAAACCATTATTCAGGTTGACGGACATACCGACAGTTCCGGCTCTCAGAGCTATAACCAACTCCTGAGTGAGAAGCGCGCGAACTCTGTTCGTGATTTTTTGCTTAATCAGGGTGTTGAGCCGAAGCGTACCCGAGCTGTTGGTTATGGCTCACGCCAGCCCATCGCGTCTAACGATACGCCTGCAGGCCGTGAGCAGAATCGCCGTGTTGAGTTAACTCTGGTGCCGACACAGTAAAAGAGATCTGCTGAACCGGAAAAGCTCCTGAGTGAATGCTCGGGAGCTTTTTTATTTTGCACTGACTGAATGAGTAGTGAGCAAAGATTAATTGGTGTTGCTGGGCAGCCATTCATCTATGCGATTTTTCAGACTTTCCAAATGGTCCTCGCCAGAACTCCTCACTTCCGATAGCCGAGTTCTGGCAATTTCTATCTGGGTTTCCAGCGCCTGAATTTTCTCTGAAAACTCTTTTTGAATTTCCGCATCAGCCTGATCATTCCTGGCCTTTGCTGCTTTCTTTTCAGCATCAGCACGGAGACTGTGAATCTGCTTGCTCCAAGACTCCGTTTGAGTTTCCAGCTTTTGTAGCAATGAATCCTTCAGGGACATAAACACCTCCTGTGGTGGTGTGATACCCATTAAGAATGGACTTAAACCAGTTAATCTCAAGGAAAAGCGGGTTAAAGTTTGTTGAAAAAAGGACCATTTACCAGATTTTAATTGTTGAGGTATAAAAAAACCGGAGTAAAAACTCCGGTTTTTTAGTAACGCTGACGGGCTCAGAACAGTACGCGAGTACGGATAGTGCCTTTCACTTCGCGAAGTTTTTCCATTGCCAGCTTGGCATTTGCCTTGTCCACATCAATAACCACATAGCCAATATCAGCCTTGGTTTGCAGGTACTGCCCGCAAACGTTGATGTTGTTGTCAGAGAAAACATGGTTGATGGCAGACATAACACCTGGCACGTTCTCGTGAATGTGCAGCAGACGGTACTGATCCGGGTGGGAGGGCAGTGCCACTTCCGGGAAGTTTACGGATGATACAGAGGTGCCGTTGTCACTGTACATAATCAGTTTCTCGGCAACCTCACGCCCGATGTTTTCCTGGGCTTCAACAGTAGAACCACCAACGTGGGGTGTAAGAATCACGTTATCGAATTCACGAAGTGGGGAAACGAATTCCTCGTCGTTTGATTTAGGTTCTACAGGGAACACATCGACAGCCGCGCCCAGAATTTTTCCACTACGCAGCGCGTCAGCCAGTGCGTCAATATCGACGACTGTGCCGCGAGAGGCATTTATCAGAATTGAGCCCGGTTTCATCTGTGCGAACTGCTCAGCCTTGAACATGTATTCCGTATTCGGAGTGGCTGGGACATGCAGGCTCACCACGTCAGAGATATTGAGCAGCTCCTGCAGAGTACCCACCTGGGTGGCATTACCAATCGTCAGTTTGGAAACCACATCGTAGAAGTACACATCCATGCCCAGGCCTTCGGCCAGAACACTGAATTGGGTACCAATGTTGCCATAGCCAATAATACCCAGCTTTTTGCCCCGGATTTCATGACTGTTTTTAGCGGTTTTGGACCACACTCCACGATGAGCCTTGGCATTCTTCTCCGGAACGCCGCGCAGTAGCAGAATAGCCTGTGCCAGCACGAGCTCGGCCACGCTCCGTGTGTTGGAGAACGGGGCGTTGAAAACGGCGATGCCGCGACGGGTAGCTGCTTGCAGATCTACCTGGTTGGTACCAATACAGAAGCATCCGACTGCTGTCAGTTTCCTAGCCGCTTCAAACACTTTCTCGGTTAGCTGGGTGCGAGAGCGGAGGCCGACAAAGTGCACATCGGCAATCTTCTCAATCAGGTCGTCCTCTTCCAGCGAATGAGTCAGATATTCGATGTTGGTGTAGCCTGCGGCATTCAGGGTATCAAGAGCGGATTGATGCACGCCCTCAAGCAGCAAAATCCGGATTTTGCTCTTTTCAAGAGATGTATTTGACATGAGTATGCTTCCGAAACTTTCGTCACGTGGAATGACCTGTGGCCGGTAGCAGTTGGGGCTGGCTCACAGAACGGGAGCGGTATGATACCATAAACTTTGATTTTTACAGTGTGCTGGATTGCGTGAATCAAGTCCCTTACCATTGACAGCGGCAAGCTACTGATTCACCTCCTGAAGAGACGAACCTATCCATGAATTCTGAACAGATCATTGCTGCTCTTAAAGAGCTGGTTGCTACGGGTGACAGCGCTGGAAAAGTGCTGACTGACCCGGCAGAACTGGAGAATTATGGCAAAGACTGGACCAGGATATTTCCACCTGCGCCATTGGCAATCGTACTGCCCAAAACCACAGAGCAGGTTCAGGCACTGGTGAGATTTGCCAATGAGACGGGAGTTGCATTGGTACCCTCAGGCGGCCGTACGGGCCTGAGTGCGGGTGCGGTTGCTGCTAATGGTGAAGTCGTTGTTTCGTTTGACAATATGAACCAGATACTTGAGTTTAACGAGAATGACCGGACGGTGCGCTGTCAGGCCGGTGTGGTTACCGGGCAACTGCAGAATTTTGCCGAAGAGCACCATCTCTATTATCCAGTAGATTTTGCTTCCGCGGGTTCCAGTCAGCTTGGCGGCAACATATCCACCAATGCAGGCGGTATTAAAGTTATCCGCTATGGCATGAGTCGCGATTGGGTGGCGGGCCTGAAAGTCGTCACGGGTAAGGGGGATATTTTAGATCTCAACAAGGATCTGGCCAAAAACAACACCGGTTACGATCTGCGCCACTTGTTTATCGGCGCCGAAGGCACCCTGGGCTTTATCACCGAAGCGACGATGAAGCTGACCCGGAAGCCAAAAAATCTAACCGTTCTGGTGTTAGGTCTGAACGATCTGGCCAATACCATGGACGTGTTGCAAACCTTTCAGAAAAAGATCGACCTGACCGCCTACGAATTCTTTTCCCATCAGGCTATGGGGCATGTGCTTGCCCATGGGCAGGTGCAGGCACCGTTTGAAACGGAAACACCCTATTACGCACTTCTTGAATTTGAAGCGACATCTGATCAGGTAATGGACGATGCCATGAGCCTGTTTGAACAGTGCGTTGAAAATGGCTGGGTGCCGGATGGTGTTATCAGCCAAAGCGAAACCCAGGCGCATAACCTGTGGCAACTGCGGGAACGCATCTCTGAATCCATTGCCCCGCGCACGCCTTATAAAAATGACATCTCGGTGGTGGTTTCCAAAGTACCGGGATTTCTGCAGGAAATTGATGAACTGGTCGCCAGGGAGTATCCGGATTTCGAAATCATCTGGTTTGGCCACATAGGTGATGGCAACCTTCACCTGAATATTCTCAAGCCCGGGGACATGGCGAAGGAGGACTTCTTTGAGAAGTGCCGGAAAGTAAACAAATGGGTATTTGAAATTGTCGAGCGTTATCAGGGTAGTGTGTCCGCCGAGCATGGCGTAGGCATGACCAAAAAGCCATATCTGCAATATACTCGCAGCGAATCGGAAATTGCTTACCTGAGGGGGATCAAGAAGGTATTTGATCCCAATGGCATCATCAACCCCGGGAAGATTTTCGATTGAATCAACAGCATATTGTCGTACTCACCGGAGCTGGAGTCAGCGCCGAAAGCGGGCTTTCCACGTTTCGCGATAATGGCGGGTTATGGGAGCAAAACAGCGTTTACGATGTTGCTACTCCCGAAGCTTTTGCCCGCAATCAGGAGCTGGTGCTGCGGTTTTATAACGAACGCAGGCGCCAGTTGGCCCTGGTGCAGCCAAACCGTGCCCATCGCTTACTCGCTGAACTGGAGCAGC
>DATJDA010000388.1:0-2073 GCA_035497695.1 Marinobacter sp.
CAGCAATGAAAGACTTTACCTCGGTACGAAACAGCCAGACGCCATGCTCTCCGTAGGCCGCCAGAGTTCGCTTCGCGCTACCATTAAGCGAAATGCCTTTCTCTACAGATGCGGTGTAACTGACTTCAAAAGGGATAAGACCCTCGGTTGTCTCCGCATACAGGGTGGCAGGAAAGCTCAGAATGCCAAGGCACAGCATAATGGCTATACCACGGGCAAATATGGTTGCAATCTGTCGGGTCTGTAACATCATCAGTAACCTGGAAGCTGTCATGTTTCGCTACAGTCTAGCGACTTACCCGCAATGTTGGGATGACAATCCGTTTAGAGTGGGAGTCAGTTATCAGGTAACCGTGTTGGTTCCTGCAATAGCTCACCATCAAACAGCACATAATCACTGCCAAGCTGAATGCGCCCTTCACAGAACCAGCGAACAACGATCGGGTAGAGAATGTGCTCTTTTTCCTGCACTTTCCTAGCCAGAGTTTCGGGGGTATCATCGGGAGCAATATTGACTTCAGCCTGCGCGATGACAGGCCCGCCATCCAGTTCCTCCGTTATAAAGTGTACCGATACCCCGTGCACTTTGTCGCCGGCTTCCAACACCCGTTTGTGGGTATTGAGACCGGGGTATTTTGGAAGGAGTGACGGGTGGATATTCAGTATTTTACCCCGGAAGGCATGAACGAAACCGGGGCTGAGAATGCGCATGAAGCCAGCCAGCACCAGCAGGTCTGGGTTATGCCGGTGAATCTCGGCAATCATTGCGCCATCAAATGCCTCCCGGGAATCATACCTGGTGTGATCAACCACGAAGGTTTCAATGTTGGCCCGGGCAGCACGTTCCAGTGCAAAAGCTTGTGGGCGGTTGCAGCCAACGGCAATAATCTGTCCGGGAAAATCCCGCTCCCGGGTTGCTTCAATTAACACCTGAAGATTAGTGCCATTGCCGGATGCCAGAACCAGAATTTTTGGCCGGGGAGCTTTATCTGCTTTCATGCCTGAATCAACCCCGGTGCATAACGCACAACTGAGTCGCTGTCTGGTTGGGGAGCGCGTTCAACCAGCCCTACTGTCCAAGCTTCTTCTCCGAGTGCTCTCAGCGTGTCCAGAGCAAGATCTTTCTGACTTGCAGGAACGCAGACAATCATCCCGATGCCACAGTTAAATGTGCGGTACATTTCTTCACTGGCAACACCACCGGCGTCTTTCAGCCATTGGAACACTGGTGGTAATTCCCAGCTTTCGGTGTCGATTGCAGCTACCGTACCCTTTGGCAAAACCCGGGGAATATTTTCTGGCAAACCACCACCAGTAATATGGGACAAAGCACGGACATCTACACTCTGAATAAGCTGTAGCAGGTTTTTAACGTAAATGCGGGTAGGGGCCATGAGAGCATCTGCCAGGGTAACGCCACCCACGAGCTGATTCAGATCGGCGTTGGAAACATCCAGAATCTTGCGAACCAGTGAGTAGCCATTCGAGTGGGGGCCAGACGAGCCGACTGCCAACAGAACATCGCCAACCTGTACCCGGCTGCCATCAATAATGTCACTTCGCTCAACAACACCTACGCAGAAGCCTGCCAGGTCGTAATCTTCGCCCTCATACATGCCGGGCATTTCTGCTGTCTCGCCGCCAACCAGTGCGCAGCCCGCTTGTTCACAGCCCTCGCCAATACCACCTACAACCTGAGCAGCTACGTCTACGTTGAGCTTGCCAGTGGCATAGTAATCAAGGAAGAACAAAGGCTCGGCACCGCCGACTACCAGGTCATTGACACACATGGCGACCAGATCAATACCGATGGTGTCATGCTTTTGCAGTTGCATGGCCAGTCGCAGTTTGGTGCCAACGCC
Source organism: Marinobacter sp. (assembly GCA_035497695.1). Lineage (GTDB taxonomy): Bacteria > Pseudomonadota > Gammaproteobacteria > Pseudomonadales > Oleiphilaceae > Marinobacter. Next base: position 1,863 of record DATJDA010000388.1, read on the forward strand.
GTCTGTACCAGAGATAAGAACGGGTTCTTTATACCCGGCGGGGATTGAAACCATGGCGCCAAAACCGCCAAGGCCGCCCAATACTTCCGGGCGCTTGGTGCGCGCAGCAATGTTTTTAATGCGGTTTACCAGTTCATTGCCAGCGTCAATGTCAACGCCAGCGTCGCGATAGGTCAGAGAGGGCTTTTGTTCACTCATGGGGTACTTAACC
>DATJDA010000389.1:0-13543 GCA_035497695.1 Marinobacter sp.
GGACCACGACCGCGAGCATCCACCGCGCCTCATCATCGTGGCACCCTCTCATCAATATCCGCTGGGTATGGTGATGAGTCTGGCCCGGTGGTGGCTACTGCCTTGCCCGGAGTGCAGCAGACATATTTATAGCAGAAGTAATAGATGCGGTTAACGAGTCCCTCGATAGCACCCGCTGTGGTAATAAGGGCGACTGCCAGCAAGGCGAAATGTGTCTTACTCATCATTTATGGACGGATCTGAGCGAACAGATTCATCAGTTTCTGAATGGGATCAGCCTTGCTGATTTGATGAAGCGACATGAAATCCGTCAGGTTGCCGAGCGACAGAATCGTCGTCAGGCTTATAACAGCCCCGAATTAATCAACACCGACCGTCTGTCTGACCGGGCGCCGGCCTGAAATATACCTCGCAGGCATCATGAAAAAACCCGTATATCTGGATTATGCAGCGACAACGCCTGTTGATCCGTCCGTAGCTAATGAAATGGCCAAATACCTTACCCTCGATGGCGTTTTTGGTAATCCGGCTTCCCGTTCCCATGCCTATGGCTGGCATGCAGAATCTGCCGTGGAAACAGCGCGCCGGCAGGTGGCTGATCTTATCCATGCAGATCCCAGAGAGATTGTCTGGACATCCGGTGCCACAGAATCAGATAACCTGGCGATAAAGGGCGCGGTTTCCGGGAAAGCTAATGCCCATATAATCACGTCTGAAGTTGAACACAAAGCCGTTATTGACACAGTTGAATGGCTTGAGCAGCAGGGCGTATCAGTAACCCGGCTGGCACCGGATCGCGAAGGCCGGGTCAGTCCGGCCCAGGTGCAAGAGGCGTTACAGGATAACACCGTACTGGTTAGCCTGATGCTGGTTAATAACGAGCTCGGCTGCATCAATGACATCGTGAATATTGGTCAGTTGCTGCGGGAGCGCGGTGTTTTATTCCACGTAGATGCCGCCCAGGCTGCCGGTAAAATGGCGATTGATGTTACTTCTATGCCTGTTGATTTAATGGCTCTTTCCAGTCATAAAGTGTACGGCCCAAAGGGGGTTGGAGCGCTGTACGTCAGGCGGTCCCCTGATGTTCGGATTGATGCGCAGATACATGGCGGTGGGCACGAGCGGGGGATGCGTTCCGGTACTTTACCTACCCATCAGATTGCCGGTATGGGTAAGGCATTTGCCATCGCAAAAGAAGGCCTGGATGATGAAATATCAAGGCTTGAGGCGCTGCGCGGTGCTTTTCTGTCTGGGCTGGAGGGATTAAAAGGCACAACTTTGAATGGCAGTAGCGATCACCGTGTGCCGGGTATTTTGAATTTGTCTTTCGAGGGCGTAGATGCAGAGTCATTGATGCTTGGATTAAAAGACCTTGCGGTTTCTTCTGGTTCAGCTTGTGCGTCCGCTACACTGGAGCCTTCCTACGTGCTTCGCGCTATAGGTTTAAGCGAAATACAAGCCCACCGCGCATTGCGGTTTTCATTTGGCCGGTTTACAACTGCGGAAGAAATTCACTTTACTACCTCGCAAATTGTGAATGTTGTTAGCCGTCTTCGCTCAGTGCGGTAGGCAGTGGGCACTGGACTGCGTATAATCGCAGGCCAGAATTTTAACCCTGACCTCACTGGAGAAAGACATGGCTAACGAACGCACACTTTCTATTATCAAGCCCGATGCCGTAGCTAAAAATGTTATCGGTAAAATCTACAGCCGTTTCGAGAAAGCCGGCCTGAATATCGTCGCCGCAAAAATGATGCATCTGACGCAAAAACAGGCAGAAGGCTTCTACGCTGAACACAAAGAACGCCCCTTCTTTAATGATCTGGTTGCCTTCATGACATCAGGTCCGGTTGTTGTTCAGGTGCTGGAAGGTGAGGGGGCAGTACTGAAGCATCGTGACCTGATGGGCGCAACCAACCCAAAGGAAGCGGACGCTGGCACTATTCGTGCTGATTTCGCCACCTCTATTGATGCCAATGCGGTTCATGGTTCAGACTCCGCGGCTTCTGCTGAGCGGGAAATTGCCTATTTTTTTAATGATAACGAAATTTGCCCGCGCGGTTGATTTCGTGACGCGGAGGCGGTCCTGTGATCGCCTTCGTATTGGTTATTTGATCGAGGTTATTAAATGACAGCCGTTGCCGAAAAAACCAATCTTCTCGGGATGCCGAAAGCAAAGCTTGAAGCATTCTTTGAATCACTCGGGGAGAAGCGTTTTCGTGCCACGCAGGTATTGCAGTGGATTCATCAGTGGGGTGTGGATGACTTCGACCAAATGACCAACATGAGCAAATCTCTTCGTGAAAAGCTGAAAGAAATTGCTGAAGTCCGCGGACCTGAAGTTATTCTGGATAAAGTCTCGAAAGACGGAACACGCAAATGGATTATGCGGATGGACAACGGCAACAGCGTTGAAACCGTATTGATACCGGATGGTGAGCGAGGCACGCTCTGCGTATCTTCACAGATAGGATGTATCCTGGACTGCAGCTTTTGCTCAACGGGGAAGCGGGGCTTTAACCGTAACCTCACAGCCGCAGAAGTTATCGGCCAGGTATGGGTTGCCAGGAAGGCTTTTATGCCCTTTGAGCCTGGCCCCGACCGGCCCATTACCAATGTGGTTATGATGGGCATGGGCGAACCGCTGCTGAACTTTGAGAATGTCGTAGATGCCATGAATCTCATGATGGAAGATCTGGCCTATGGTATTTCCAAGCGCCGGGTAACCCTGAGTACCGCTGGCGTTGTTCCTGGCATAGACCGTCTCGGTGAAGTTACCGATGTTTCATTGGCCATTTCACTTCATGCCCCCAATGATGAGCTCAGAAGTCAGCTTGTACCTCTGAATAAAAAGTATCCAATAGCTGAGCTCCTTGCTGCAACCCGGCGGTACTTAAGCCGCTTGCCAGACAAGCGCAAAGTAACAATTGAGTATACGGTTATTGAAGGCACAAACGACGATCCGGCGCTTGCTCATGAACTTGCCGCCTTGCTTCGCGATCTGCCCTGCAAAATCAATCTGATACCATTTAATCCTTTTCCGGAAAGTGACTATCGCAGGCCCAGTATGAATGCAACCCGCCGATTTCAGGCCATACTTAATGAGGCAGGTTACATCGCGACCATACGTACACCCCGTGGTGACGATATTGACGCTGCCTGTGGTCAATTGGTCGGGCAGGTAGAAGACAGAACTCGCCGCAGTCAGCGCTATATCCAGGTTCAGCAGATTCAACCCTGAGCTTATCTCTAAAATTTTCAGATATGAGGAGAGCGGAACTGTGACAATTAAAACCACGAGCAGATTTTTTCCCACGTTGGTTCTGGTGCTGGCCACTGTGTTTGTCACAGCGTGTGTAACCACCACAGACAGCCGATTCTCGCGTGAGGCAGATAAACAAGAGGCGATTGACAGATACGTAAAACTGGCAACGGCCTATATTGCCCAGGGTAGTTACGATCGCGCAAAGCACCACCTTGATCGTGCCCTTGAGATTGATTCAAAAAACCCCGCCGCACTGGCAGCAATGGGGCTGGTTCTGAACGCTGAGGGCGAAGAAGACTTAGCAGAAGCCAGCTTCAAACGGGCAATTTCTGAGGATGGAGGATACACCCGTGGTCGAGTGTATTATGGGGCATTCCTCTACGGTCAGGGCAATATTGAGGGTGCCCGGGATCAGTTTCAGATAGCTTCGCGAGATACAAACTACCAGGAGCGAGGATCGGTTTTCTTCAATCTGGGGATGACTCAGGAGCGTCTCGGAGAGCAGGCAGATGCGGCCAACTCCTATCGCCGTTCGGTCGAGCTGTCCCGCGGCGATGCCCGCTCACTGCTTTCATTGTCGCGAGTGCTCGTTGAGCAAGGCGATTGGGAGGCTGCCGCCCGGTACTACGATCGTTTAATATTGGCCATGCAAAAAAATCAGAGTCTGAGTCACTCGCCAGAAAGCCTCTTGCTCGGCATTCGGATAGCCCGTCATCAGAATGACCATAACCGTGAAGCAAGCCTTGCTCTGCAACTGAAGAACAACTACCCGGAGTCGGCTGAATATCAACAATACAGGGGGTTGAGAGCTAATGGACAATGATCAGAATCCTGAGCTGGCACAGAATGTCCCTGTGGGGAAGCAGCTTCAACGGGCACGCGAAAAGGCAGGGCTCAGCGTTAATGAAGTTGCGGAGGTTCAGCACTTGCGTTGTGGCGTTATCCAGGCCATAGAGAACTGCGAATACTCAAAAATCGATACTGAGCTTTTTCTTAAAGGGTATGTTCGGGCCTATGCGAAGCAACTCGGTCTGAACGGTGATGAGCTGATTTCTGATCTTGAGCTTGAACTGCAGCCTTTGCGCCAAAAGAGGGAACAGGAGCTTGAGGCCAATCCTCTGGTTTCGATTGAACGCCGCCGGCGGCACAAACGGCGCGTTGGGAAACTGTTTCTGCTGTTAGCTGCGGTCGTATTGATAGGCTTTTTAGTGTTTACATTTGGTGTCGGTCATTACGCTGGAGTATCAACTCAGAGTTCTATAGCATCGGGGGCCGCTGATCAAGCAGAGACAGTGCCGGGAACGAGTGACCTGGCAGAGCCATCGGCTGAAGTTCCGGCTGCGCCTGAAGCCGGATTTCCAGATAACACAGAAGCGGCTGTGGTTGAGTCAGAGCTTCAGGCCGAGCCTGAGTCTGCTGCACCCGTTGTGGTTGAATCCGTTGAAGCGGCTCTTGCAGAACCCGGAGAACCAATGGTTGCTTCAAGCACTGGCATCTTGCAGATTACATTCATAGGCGACTGCTGGGTACAGGTTCGTGATGCCACCGGGGACAAGCTGGTTAACTCCCTGCAGCGGGAAGGCGATCGAATTGATATTTCCGGCGAAACGCCCCTCAAGGTAGTTATCGGCGCGGTTGATGCTGTAGGTTCTATTCGCTTTCAGGGCGAAGCCCTTAATCTGAGGGATTACAGTGTTATTAACAACCGGTCAGAGTTTACCCTGACAATCTGAACTATATGATGCATTCATTATTGGCCAATTAGACATGAAACACGAATCTCCGATTGTCAGACGCAAATCCCGCCAAATTATGGTGGGTAATGTACCAGTGGGTGGGGGCGCTCCCATTTCGGTACAGAGCATGACTAACACCAAAACCTGTGATGTGGAGGCCACGGTTCATCAAATCCGCGCGTTGCAGGACGTTGGTGCGGATATTGTGCGGGTTTCTGTTCCGGATATGGACGCCGCTGAAGCTTTTGGGAAAATCAGGAAACAGGTAACAGTGCCACTTGTGGCAGACATTCATTTTGATTACAAAATCGCTCTGAGAGTTGCCGAACTGGGCGTTGACTGTTTACGGATTAACCCGGGCAATATTGGCCGTGATGATCGCGTTAGTGCTGTAATCACTGCTGCGAAAGATCGCGGTATCCCGTTGCGCATAGGAGTTAATGGTGGCTCCCTGGAAAAAGCGCTGTTGCGCAAATATGGCGAGCCTAATGCCGATGCACTGGTTGAATCGGCCATGCGTCATATCGATATTCTTGATCGTCATAATTTTCAGGACTTCAAAGTCAGCCTCAAGGCGTCTGAAATTTTCATGACAGTTGATGCGTATCGCAAGATTGCCTCCCAAATTGAACAGCCGTTGCATTTGGGTATTACCGAGGCGGGTGGGTTCCGTTCTGGTACTGTGAAATCTGCCATCGGGTTGGGCATGCTTCTGATGGACGGGATAGGTGACACCATACGAGTGTCCCTCGCTGCTGATCCGGTGCAGGAGATTAAAGTTGGCTGGGACATTCTTAAAAGTCTCCGTCTGCGCAGTCGGGGTATCAATTTTGTAGCATGTCCTGGTTGCTCGCGGCAGAATTTCGATGTTATTTCTACCGTCAATGATCTCGAAGTTCGTCTGGAAGACATAGAAACCAACCTTGATGTGGCCATTATTGGCTGCATAGTGAATGGTCCCGGTGAGGCAAAAGTGGCTGATATTGGCCTTACGGGTGGTAGTCCGCTGAACCTGTTATATATGTCCGGCAAGACTGACCAAAAGCTAGAAAACGCAACACTTGTCGATGATCTTGAGCGCCTGGTTCGCGCCGAGGTTGCCAAGCGGAAGGAGCATGAAAAGACCGTTATTGCCCGTTCCGGCACATGATTGTGAGCGACTTCCCGGTTCAATGATTCAGATAGCTATTTAAGGGTTTAACTTGGCAAAGATTCAGGCGATTCGCGGGATGAATGACATCCTGCCGGAGCAGACGCCAACCTGGCAGTTTGTTGAGGCCTCAGTACGTAAGGTATTGGCTCAGTACGGTTATCAGGAAATTCGTATGCCCATTGTTGAGCAAACCGATCTCTTTCGGCGCTCCATTGGCGAAGTTACTGATATTGTCGAAAAGGAAATGTATACCTTCGATGACCGAAACGGCGATAGCCTGACACTCCGGCCTGAAGGCACCGCCGGTTGCGTTCGTGCTGCGGAGGAACATGGGCTTCTGTTTAACCAGACCCGGCGGCTTTGGTATACCGGGCCGATGTTTCGCCATGAGCGTCCTCAGAAGGGGCGTTATCGCCAGTTTCATCAGGTGGGTGTTGAGTGCTTTGGTATGGCTGGCCCGGATACCGATGCAGAGCTTCTTATTCTTACCTCAAGACTGTGGAAGGAATTGGGGTTGGCTGGCCACGCGCGGCTGGAGATTAACTCAATTGGTACAGCTCTGGCGCGCAAGACGTACCGGCAGGCGCTGGTTACTTATCTGGCTCAGTATAAAGCGGAACTTGACGCCGATAGTCAACGCAGGCTGGAAACCAATCCCCTGAGAATTCTTGACAGTAAAGACCCGTCAACCCGAAAGATTCTTGAGCAGGCGCCCAGTCTGAACGATTATCTGGATGATGAGTCCAGGGCACATTTTGACGGCCTGAAAAAATTGCTGGATGCGGCCGGTATTGAGTACATCATCAATCCGGCACTGGTACGTGGTCTCGATTATTATAGCAAAACGGTATTTGAGTGGATTACCGAGAGCCTGGGTGCACAGGGAACCATTTGTGCCGGCGGGCGCTACGATGGGCTGGTAGAACAACTTGGCGGCAAGCCAACCCACGCTGTGGGTTTTGCCATGGGGCTTGAGCGTCTGATCTTACTGCTTGAAACCCTGGAGCTGATCCCCGTCCACGTGAACAATAATGCAGACGTTTACATAACGGCAATGGGAGATATGGTAACGGCACCAGCTCTGGCTCTTGCAGAAACTTTGCGTTCATCGCTGCCAGACAAAACGATAGTCTCACACTGTGGTGGGGGCAGCTTTAAAAGCCAGATGAAAAAGGCCGACCGCAGCGGTGCCCGCTATGCAGTGATTTTTGGCGAAAATGAATTAGCTCAGGGGACAGTCGGCCTGAAGCCACTGCGCTCAGATGAAGCTCAGCGAGAGGTGGCTCAGACTGAGCTGGCATCGGTGCTGGCTGACGCTCTTAAAGATGAAACAAACTAAACAAAAGCAACAACGTGACTGCAGGAGTTACTATGTCTGAAATGCGCACCGAAGAGGAACAAATCCAGGCCATCAAGGATTGGTGGAAAGAAAATGGCAGCTCATTGCTGATTGGTATCGGTGCCGCCCTGGCCATTATTTTTGGCTGGCAGGCATGGCAGAACTACCAGACCGAGCAGCACACCGCCGCGGCCAATGAATTTGTTACCCTGTTGAGTGCACATAGTGGTCAGGATGGCGAAACGAATAAGGAACGTACAGAAACCGTTGCCTTTGTTGCCCAAAAGCTGCGTGACAACTATTCAGGCAGTGCCTATGCGATCTATGGCAACCTGATACTTGCCCAGCAGCAGCTTCAGGATGGTGATGCAACCTCTGCAATTGAGTCCTTGAAGTGGGCTCAGGAAAAAGCCGGGGATCATAAAGCCCTGTCTCTGGTCGTACGCAATCGTTTGGCTCGCGCACAGTTTTCGGCTGAGCACTATGATGATGCACTGGCCACCATAGGCGGTGTTAGTGATGGGGGCGCTTTCAGCCCAATATTTTCTGAGCTCAAAGGCGACATTCTGCTTGCCAAGGGTGATAAAGACGGTGCGCGGAAAGCGTATCTGGCAGCTCGCGAACAGCAGGCCCAGCAAGGTCAGCAAGGTGGTGTGCTTGGCTTGAAACTCGCTGATCTCGGTGTCGGAGGAGACGCCTGATGCAACCAGCTCGTCACAAGCTGGCATACACAGCCCTTGTAGCCTGCCTGCTTACGCTGGTGGGCCTCAGTGGTTGTAGCACAACCGATACCTTTGAGCAGCCTGCACCGGTGCCTGAGATCAACCAGTCTGTCATATTCAAGCAGGTTTGGGGGATGTACGTCGGCAATGGACATGACGGTGAGTTTTTGTATCTTGCTCCCCTGAATACCGGAGACATACTTTACGTTGCGTCTGCTGATGGATATCTGGCAGCTGTCGAGTCTGAAGCCGGTAAGGTACTGTGGGAAAAGGAACTGAAGGATCGCATTTTTGCCGGGGTAGGTGGCGATGCCAGTCAACTCTACCTTGTCACCCGTGACGCCGATCTTGTGGCGCTGTCCCGGGAAGATGGCCATGAACTCTGGCGGACAGTGTTACCGACTGAGGTTCTTGCTGCCCCTCAGTCCAATGGCCAAATGGTAGTTGCACAGACGACTGATGGGCGAGTGTTAGCGTTCAGCACCAGTACAGGTGAAAAACTGTGGCAGTATGACAGTGTTGTTCCGGTTCTGTCTTTGCGCGCTGCAGCGGCTCCGCTTGTAGGAGCCGATGTTGTTATTGCCTCGTTTGCTAATGGAAAGATGCTGGCACTTTCCGCCGACTCCGGGCAACCCTTATGGCAATATGAGGTTGGTCAGCCACAGGGCCGTACCGAGTTAGAACGCCTGGTCGATATAGCGGGGCAGCCGCTGGTTCTGGAAACTGCGGTGCTGGTTGTGGGTTATCAGGGCAAGCTGGCATTGGTAGATATTCGTACCGGACATGAAATCTGGAGCCGAAAAGCATCCAGTCTCTATGCGCCTATGGTTGGTGATGGCGATATCTATCTCGCGTCTGCCAATGGTGATGTCGTTGCTCTCAGAGGTTCCGACCGTAAGGAATTGTGGACCCAGAGTGGTCTTGCATGGCGTCAGGTTACCCAGCCTATGGTGTACGGCGATTATCTCGTTGTCGGCGATTATGAAGGCTACCTGCACATTCTTTCCCGCAACGATGGCAGTTTTGTTGGGCAGGAAGAGTTTGACGGTGAGGGTATACGCGTACCTGCACAACGTCTGAGTAATGGTAATCTGCTGATCTTTGGAAACAGCGGGAAAATGGTTATTTACAGGATACGACCCGGTGTAAAGTACAAGCCAGATACAAAATCTAAACTCTCGCCCGGTCACTAGTCCGGGCTGATTTCTTTCCCCATAGCGATCTATTATGACCCCAGTTATTGCCCTCGTCGGCCGTCCAAATGTCGGAAAATCAACGTTATTCAATCAGATGACCCGGTCTCGGGACGCTCTGGTTGCTGACTTTCCCGGCCTGACCCGGGATAGGAAGTATGGCGAAGGTAACTTTGAAGGCCAGCGATTTATTGTAATTGATACCGGCGGGCTGACGGGCAACGAAGAGGGGCTGGATGCAGAGATGGCCAGGCAGTCACTTCAGGCTGTCGAGGAAGCTGATATTGTTTTATTTCTTGTGGATGGCCGCTCGGGGCTGACTGCTGGTGATGAAATGATTGCTGATCATCTGCGGCGGTCAGGAAAGCGGGCTCACCTCGTTGTTAACAAGATTGACGGTCAGGACCCGGATATCGCTGCCTCGGATTTTTACAGCCTTGGTTTCGATTCTACGTTTCAGATTGCTGCCTCCCATAATCGTGGCATTCGTTCAATGCTGGAAATATTGCTTCCGTCTGAGGAAGAGCGCGAGGAGCAGGATAGGGCAGACAAGTATCCGGGAATTCGTATTGGCGTGGTTGGCCGCCCCAACGTTGGCAAATCAACATTGGTTAACCGTATGCTCGGAGAGGAGCGGGTTGTGGTGTTTGACATGCCAGGAACCACTCGTGACAGTATCTATATTCCGTACGAACGGCAGGGCGAGCAATACACGCTGATTGATACTGCGGGCGTTCGCCGAAGGAAAAATGTTCGTGAAGTTGTTGAGAAGTTTTCGATTATAAAAACGCTTCAGGCAATTGAGGATGCACATGTTGTCATCCTGGTTATTGATGCGCGGGAAGGGCTGGTTGATCAGGATCTGCACCTTATTGGCTTTGTACTCGATGCTGGCCGCTCACTGGTCATTGCCGTAAACAAATGGGATGGCATGGATCCGGAAGAGCGTGAAAAAGTAAAGGAGCAGGTGCGTCGTCGCCTCGATTTCCTGGACTATGCCGATAAACATTATATATCGGCTCTTCATGGTTCTGGCGTTGGCGTAATGTATGAATCTGTTCAGGCATGTTATGAGTCTGCCATGGCCAAATGGCCAACCAATCGCTTAACGGAGATTCTGCAGGATATCGTGGTCCAGCACCAGCCACCCATGGTTAAGGGCAGAAGAATCAAGTTACGTTATGCGCATCAGGGCGGCTCAAATCCACCTGTTATCGTGGTTCATGGTAACCAGGTTGATGCCATTCCAGGCTCTTACAAACGTTATCTTGAAAATACCTTCCGCAAGGTCTTGAACGTTAGTGGCTCTCCAATCCGATTTGAGTTCAAGTCGGGAGAAAACCCTTTTTCTACAAAGGTTGACCGGCTTACTCCTCGTCAAAAAGTTAAAAAAGACAATGACCTGAAAAAGGGCCGAACAATCAAGAAAGTGCGCCAGAAAAGCACCAAACGTTAAGGAAGCGGTGGAGGAATCGCGCGGGCGGCCTATTATGCCAGACCCGCATCTTCCACCTGCTTGGCCTGTACAGCCGTAATAGCAATCGTAAATACAATATCCTCTACTGATGCCCCTCTGGAAAGATCATTTACCGGCTTTCTCAAACCCTGCAGCATGGGCCCGATACTGACCACATTGGCGCTGCGCTGTACCGCTTTGTAAGTTGTGTTGCCGGTATTCAGGTCAGGGAACACAAACACCGTAGCTTTACCGGCAACTTTGCTTTGTGGTGCCTTGCTTCTGGCAACGCTTTCGATAGCAGCAGCATCATATTGCAGGGGCCCGTCGATAATCAGATCCGGCCTTCTTTCTTTCGCAATCCGTGTTGCTTCCCGTACCTTATCGACGTCCAGACCAGAGCCGGATTCTCCGGTGCTGTAACTGATCATCGCAACAACCGGCTTGATTCCAAATGCTTCGGCTGATTGCGCGCTCTGAATCGCGATATCCGCGAGCTCTTCAGCATTGGGATCCGGATTAATTGCACAATCACCGTATACCACTACCTGTTGTGGAAGTAGCATGAAGAATACCGACGAGACAACTTTTGCCTGATCGTGAGTTTTTATAAGCTGAAGAGCCGGCCGTACAGTATTAGCCGTGGTGTGAATGGCTCCTGAAACCAGTCCGTCAGCTTCATCTCTCGCAACCATCATAGTGCCGAGAACCACATTATCTTCGAGCATGGCTTCCGCCATATCCGGTGCCAGGGCTTTATGCTTACGCGCCTCAACCATGGCATCTATGTAGTGTTTGCGAACATCTGATGGATTGATAATCTCAATCTCATCCGGCAGCTCAAAACCCTGAGACTGCGCAACGGCTTTGATCTCGGCTGGATCCCCAAGGAGAACACAGCGTGCAAGCCCTCTTTGATGGCAGATAATCGCGGCCTGAACAGTGCGAGGCTCACTGCCTTCGGGAAGAACAATTCGCTTGTTAGCGGTACGTGCGCGCTCCGACAACTGATACCGGAATGCCGGAGGAGAGAGTCGGCTCTGGCGTTGAACTTTCAAATGTTCCTGAAGCCAGTCCGTGTCAATTCTGGTCGCTACGGCCGCCATCGCTTTTTCAATGCGGTCCGGGTCGTCAATCGGAATGGCTGTGGATAGATTGGCGAGCATATGAGCGGTGTCGTAGGTATTGGTATCTGAGCTCAGAACGGGCAGCCCGGTCTCCAGGGCACGCCGGCAAAGCTCGATTACCCGCTTATCCGGCTGTAATCCGCCAGTTAACATAAGGCCGGCGAGCGGCACGCCGTTCAGCGCTGCTACAGCAGTTGTAACAATAATATCTTCGCGATCGCCCGGAGTAACCATCAGCGTGCCCGGTTTCAGGGTTTCGGTCATATTCGGAATAGTCCGGGCACAGACTGATACTTTCTGAACCCGCCGGCTACTCATTTGGCCTTCATGGAGCACCTGAACATTTAGTTCACGAACAAGATCCGAAACGCGGGGTGCAAGCAAGTCCGGCTGCCATGGAATTTCTGCCAAAAGATGGAATCGTTGTTCGCGGAATACTTTGCAAGCGGTACGGTAATCAGTATAGGACTCAAGTGGCGTAGATCTGCTTTGTAATGACAGCCCCGATTTCTCGGGCTCGTTGACCTTGTTCAGAATGACGGCGATCACCTCAGGATCGGTCGAGCCGGCAAAGAGCCGGCCATAAAAGTCGAACTCTTCGTCAAGATCTGCGGCCGATCTTGCTTTTGGCGTGCTAACCAAGATAACTTCGGAACCCAGGTTTTTGGCTACCTCAACATTAAGGCGGGCGATATACGTTTCACTCCGGTCTGGAACCAGGCCTTCAATAACAACGACATCGACCTCTTTGGCGACTTTCTGATACTCGCCAACCACCATTTCCATCAACAGGTCAGACTGACCACGGTTCAGTAACTGCTGGGCTTTTTTAAGAGGAATCGGGTCCGGCAAATTAAGTTGGCTGAGCGTTCTGGCAAATTCAACCGATGCGTCTTTACCAGCATTATGTACCGACTCGCTACGGTGTATTGTCTGGCTGAAGGGCTTGTAAAATCCGACGCTTACGCCAACACGTTCCAAAGCACGCAATAGGCCAAGACAGGCCGAGGTCAACCCTGAATTTACAGATGTAGGGGCAATAAACAGACTTTTAGCCATAAGAGTTCCTGGAATTACAAAGCGATTACTTGAGTGTTTCAGAGCCTGCAAAGTGCGAGGCTTCTCTGGCTATTACCAGTTCTTCATCGGTCGGGATTACGAGAACAGGAAAGCGGGAAGTGTTCGCCTCAATATGCCCGCCAGAGGACCGGCCATTGGCGTCATTAAGACTGGCATCCAGTTCAAAACCCAAAAGGTGTAGATGACCCACCGTCTTCTCTCGCACCAGATCGCTATTCTCTCCAATACCGCCAGTAAATACTAACGCGTCGAGTCGGGTAAGAGATGTCATCATTGCACCAATATACTTGGCAAGTCTGAAACAAAATATATCGATAGCCAATGCTGATGACTTGTGGCCGGTCTCTGCCAGTTCGCAGAGTGACCGCATATCATTGGTTTTTCCTGAAATGCCGAGCAGTCCGCTTTGATGATTGAGGGCTTTGTGAATATCGCTGACAGAAAGTCCTTTGGTGCCCAGAAAATCAAAAAG
>DATJDA010000390.1:0-17585 GCA_035497695.1 Marinobacter sp.
GGACCGGCAAATCCGGAGTGAGTTGGAGCAGGTGGGCCTTGACATGCAGGCCAGTGACGACATAAATCAGTTGCGGGAATCCGTCGGTCGCCATCTGGCGTATATCGGGCAGGCGGTTGATCGTTTCCGGATTGAGGAAACCGAGCGCGAAACGTTGCTGGCGGAACAGCTGAGTGCCATGCAGGAAAAACTGGCTGCAATGGAGGCCCATTCCGAGCAGATGCAGGATCAGGTGCGCCGGGAACGTCAGCGCGCAATGACCGATTTGCTTACACAGCTGCCTAACCGTGAAGCGTGGCAAGAGCGGCTGACATTCGAATTTAATCGCTGGCAACGATACCAGTATCCATTGACGATCGGCGTCCTCGATCTTGATCTGTTCAAGCGCATTAACGATACCTACGGCCACAAAGCCGGAGATCGGGTGTTGCAACTGGTGGCCAAGGAATTGCGCAAGCGACTGCGTAACACAGATTTTGTTGCACGGTACGGCGGTGAGGAGTTTGTATTGCTGCTACCAGAGACACAGCCAGACGATGCACTGAGTGTCATGAATAAGATTCGGCAACATGTCAGTGAGCTGCCATTTCACTTCAGTGGCGAACCGGTAACGATTACGTTTTCAGCAGGCCTGGCTGCTTTCACGTCAGAAGATTCGGAAGACTCTGTGTTTGAGCGGGCCGACAAGGCCGTTTATCGGGCGAAGAGTGCCGGACGGAACTGTGTGCGTCTCAGTGCGGACTCGCCCGATAAATGAAACACTGGCAAGCCGATGGTCTGAATGAAATCGTGTTTGTTTGCAGGTATTGTTCTCTGAAATCCAGGCAAATCTTTCAGGATACCCAGTGAAGATTTTTCGATCGGTTTTGCTCTTCTGTCTGCTGGTGCTTTTTCAAACGCAACTTCACGCAGATCCTCCCCAGGTGCCTTCCGCTCCCGTGCTCAGCAACGAAGAGCTTGTATGGCTGGCCCATCAGGACCGCCTCCGCGTGGGAGTTCAGGTGGGTCAGGTGCCATTGATATTCGATATTGGCAATGGCACACCCGCAGGCACCTACATTGATTATCTGGCCCGCCTTTCAGATAAATTGGGTGTGCCTGTAGAGCCTGTCGTCATGACCAAAACAGGTGTGCCGGTTGACCCTGCGCCAGATGCGATCTTGACCACACGCATGTCGGATGCGCCGGTAACATCAGAAAAGCAATACACAGAGCCACTGATGTCACTGACCTATGGCTTGTTTGTCAGTGCCGGCAACGCGGCGATTCGCACCCTCTCTGATCTTGAGGGCAGTAACATTGCAGTGATCAAAAGCGATCCTAACCAGTATCCGATGCTGGACTCCGTCGACAGTTTTATTCCAGTGCCCGTAGACAGTATCAGCGAGGCTGTCAGCAGTGTGCTTTCCGGGCAGGCTGACGCATTTCTGGGGCCAGTGCCGGTGGTTTCTGATTACCTGCAGTCGGCCATGGTAAATGGTATTGGGCTTGCGGTATTGCTTGATAAGAAAACGGTTGATGTTGTGTTGGAGGTGGACGCAGACGCTGGCAAGGCTCCCCTGTTCAAAGTTCTGGATCAGGCTGTGGCTGCAATCAGCCATGCCGAGCACCGGGTTATCAGGCAATCCTGGCTGGAAAGCGGCGTGCCACCACTGGAACCGGGCGCGGTGGAATTGTCTGCCTCAGATCAGGTATGGCTTAAGCAACACCCTTATTTGCGTGTTGCCTTCCGGTCTGACTGGCCACCGTTTGAATATGCGCAAGATGGCAACCCCACAGGGCTGGTTGCCGATCTGGTTAGTCGCCTTGAATCTCAGATCAAGGTACGTTTTGCCCGTACTATTGTCCCTAACCGGATAATCGCCGAAGAGCAACTGCGGGCGGGAGAGGTTGATATTCTCCCCGGGCTGTCACGGACTCCGCGCACTGAACGGGACTTTCTCTTCACTCGCGCTTATCTGACCGTGCCTATTGCACTGGCCATCCGGGATGACGGTCGGTTTATTGGCGATCTCAGAGAACTGCGTACTGAGCGGGTTGGTGTGGTCAATCGACACGCCGCCCATGATTATTTGCTGATCAACCACCCGGACCTGAATCTTTTTCCGGTCAATACCGTGGAACAGGGTCTGCTGGCGTTATCCAACGGCGATCTGGATGTGATGGTTACTCACATTCCTGCGGTGAGCTACACGGTTGCCAGGCTGGGATTATCAAATCTCCGGATTACCAGCATTACCCCCTATCAGTACGACCTGCGGCTTGCTGTGCGCAAAGACAATCCGGAACTACACCGAATACTGAACAAGGCGCTGGGGAGTTTGGAGGCTTCCGATACCGAAGCTATTTATAACCGATGGATTCATTTGGATATCGAACAGTTGGCCGATTACACCGTTGTGCGGCGAGTCGTGTTAATTGCTTTGCTGGTGGTGCTGATTTTCCTGTACTGGAACCGCAAGCTGTCGCGAGAAGTAGATGAGCGTATTCGTTCTGAGAATGCGTTACGCCGAAGTGAGGATGAGTTGCGGGCCGCCAAGCTGGATGCCGAACGATTGGCCAGAGAGGCCGAAATTGCCAGCCTGGCGAAAAGTGAATTCCTTGCCAATATGTCTCATGAAATTCGCACGCCAATGAATGCGGTCATTGGTTATAGCGATTTACTCAGCAATACCGTTACCGATCCGCAACAGCGCAATTACCTTGATGCTATCCGGGCGGGCAGTCGTGCTTTATTAATGCTGATTAACGACATTCTTGATCTGTCCCGGATTGAGGCAGGCAAGATGCGCCTGGATTATACGGCGGTCTCTGTCCGCAGGCTGCTTGATGATGTTCGTCATATTTTTGATCTGCGGGCCAGAGAGCAGGGCATCTCACTGGAAGTCAGTGTTGACTCAAAAATGCCGGCAGCCATGATGCTGGACGAAACCCGTCTGCGGCAGGTGCTGTTTAATCTGGTAGGAAATGCGATCAAATTTACCCACGATGGCAGCGTAACGGTTCGTGCCACCGCGGTACATCTGGATGCACAGGATAGCTCTGATCATCAATGGTACAAGCTGGTGGTGGTGGTACGGGATACCGGAATTGGCATTCCAGATGATCAGCATGAACGGATATTCGATGCGTTTGAACAGCAAGAAGGACAAAACAGTCGACGTTATGGCGGCACGGGTCTTGGTCTGGCTATTAGTCGCAAGCTCGCGCGGATGATGGGTGGGGAGTTGGAAGTAGAAAGCGAGCCTGGAACTGGCTCGGTATTCACCATTGTTTTGCCAAAGGTAGAGGCTACTGGCGAGCAGGCCGAAGATGAAGGCGAACCGAAAGAGGCTGACCGCCTGCTGGCCCAGACTCTGAGCATACAGGAACGTGGCTGGTTGCGAGGGCAGTTGGCCTCGGATTTTGGTAATGAATGGGAAGTCGTGAGGGAGAGTGGTGATCCTGAGCAGATGAAAGATTTTGCCCGCCGGGTATTGGCCTGGGGGCGACGCAACCGATCAGGTTCAGTGACTCATTATGGCGAAAAATTACTGGCCGATGTTGAGGCATTTAATCTGGATGCCGTTAACAGCGCCCTGGAAGCTTTTCCGGAGCTTCTGGGAGCTCAAGAATAAGCAGACTTACAAGCAGTCGAATTGTGACTGACGATCAAAGGCAACAGATACCATGTCGTAACCAGAATCGGAGAGATGGCGCACCAGATCCCGGTCTTTCAATAGTGTCATGCAGATTTTGTGAACACTGGCCTGTAACTGCTCAGCAGGAGGCTCCCGGGTCTCAAATCGAAAATCGATAATCAGAAATTTCCGGTCTACTGTGGATGTCACCGGAATGTCTTCGCGCTCGATGCTCTCAAAGCCAATATAAGTAGCCTGATTCTGGGTAAATACCTGGCTCATCAATACGTCCAGATTTTCAGCGAACGCACAGTGACTGGCCAGCAGAGCAGCCGGTAACAGCAGTGTTTTGATAACGGTGCGGATAATGTCCATAGGCTTTGTTTCCCGCGTATCGTCCTGGCTGAGCGCAATGTAACGGAATGTAAAGTTGCGTTACGAATGAGTATTGCAGAATATGTCGCATATTGCGTGACGTACTTCGGCAATTTTTCAATTGTTTGCAGTTTACTTGCATATTTAACCCTGTAATTGGGGCTGTCGGGTTCTGCACAATCAACTATGATGTGGGTAAGAGAGCGAAGCTGAAATGCCGGCGCTGGTTTTTTGCCTGCCGGTTCAAACGTTGCAAGAGGGTGACTTATGTTCCAACTCGTCTTTAAGGGAGAGTGTCTTCCCGGCACAGATCTTGAAGCTGCGCGTAACAATGCCCGTGCGTTGTTCAAAGCCAGTACCGAGCAACTGGAACGGATGTTCAGCGGCCAGCCGGTTGTTATCCGCAACAATCTCGAAGAAAATCAGGCTGAGAAATATCTGGCAGTATTGAATAAGCACGGCATGCAGGCGTACGTTCAGCCTATGCCGGGTCATGAGTTACCTGCGAGCCCGGAACCGGCCCGGCCATCAGCCACGACGGCCCCAAAACCTATTGCAGCCGCTACTCCTGCCAGGCAGTCTTCAGTCATCGTTGAACCTGGCAATCGCTTGCCGGTAGCGGGAGACAAGGTAGATGAGATTCTGTCCGGATCCGGGCTGAGCCTGGCCCCGGTAGGAGTCACACTGGTTGAGCCTTCTGTCGTAGATGTGCCGATGTTTCAGCATATCGATGAGTGGACATTAGCACCAGCCGGCAGCGACCTGGGGGTTAAGCAGGACCGACCACCACCAATTGTGCCTGATGTATCCCATCTTTCGCTGGCAGACGACGATCGAACCGGGAACAGTTGATGGCGTCATTTCAGAAAGAATTTTTATTCCATTGAAGTCAGTTCGCGTCGGCTATCGGGCTGTGTATCCCGGTCAGATGTCTTTGCGAGTATCTGACCCAATGGCATCAAGCACCTGCTGACACTGTTGCAGAGCGTATTTATGCATAATGTCAATCAGCCGGTCTTCGTCACGGTCCTTGATTGCCTGGATGGATTCTTTCATGTGGGCCAGGTTATCTTCCAAAAGCTGACTGCCACCCCGCTTCAGAGCCACAAATGCGCAGCGCTTGGCTGAAGGCCAGAGATCATCGATAGCAGAGACTATAAAATAATTATCTGCATAAACAAGGGAAGCTTTGGTGTACTCAATACCAAGCTCCAGAAATTCCAGCAGGCTGTTTTTTTCAAAACAAACCTTCATTTTATCGTACAAACCTTCCAGCCGGTCCATATCGGCAGGTTGCCACTGCCGAACCAGTTTGAGCCCGGTGTGAGTCAGATACAGCTCCAGTATTTCATAAAGACTGCGAACAAAATGTTCATCCAGTGGCGTAACAAACGCACCTTTGCGGGGCACATTTCGAACCAGATGTCGTTTTTCAAGGAGCAGCAGTCCTTCACGGATTGAGCCGTGGCTGACATCCATTTGCTTGGCCATGGCGGCTTCGTAAATACGCTCTCCTGAGCGAATCTGCTCAAAGGCAATCAGGTTCTCAATGTGTCTGGCAACCTGCTCGGTAAGAGTTTCTCTGGGTTTGAATGCTGTCATTGTTATAGTTCACTGCGGCGAGATGGCTGATTCGAGCATGCATATTCGCACATTACTGGCTACAGAAACCAGTCTGGGGGCGAGTGATTACAGCATGGGAGCGAGAAGACGGGTGGCCCGGCAACTCAATCGAAACAGAATTGACCGGTCTTTATAGTCACTTTCGGTCATCAGGCGGCAATGGGTCAGATCTTCCTCTAACATATCCCGCACGCTATCAATAAGGTGCTGTGCAGTGCTGATTGCAGTAACCTCAAAGTTGAGTCGCATGGAGCGGTTATCCAGGTTAGCCGTACCAATGGCCGCGTACCGATCGTCTACCAGAATAACTTTCTGGTGCATGAATCCTGGCTGATAACGATAGATCTGAATACCGGCCTTACAAGCCTGAACCAGATACGAATAGGCGGCAAGATTGACAAGCCTGCTGTCAGATTTTTCCGGTATGAGAATGCGAACGTCGATGCCTTTGAGTGCGGCGAGTTGCAACGCATTCATAATCTGTACGTCTGGCACAAAATAGGGCGATGAGATCCAGATACGACTGCGGGCATTGTTAATGCAGTTCAGGAAAAAAAGAGTGCAGGTTTCCCAGGTATCAGCCGGGCCGGTAGGCAGCACCAGAACCCGGTCGTTGCCAGGTGTATTGCCAACGGGCGCCCAGTCCAGCTCAGGAAATTCATTACTTGCCCAGTTCCAGTCCTCCAGCCAGGTTAGCTGCAAACCGGTCACTGCGGGGCCTTCGATGCGACAGTGAGTGTCTCGCCAGGGTTCCTGGTGCATGGCAGTGCCAAGGTATTCATCGCCCAGATTAATGCCACCAACAAATCCGACCTTGCCATCGCAAACCAGCAGCTTTCGGTGGTTGCGAAAATTAATCTGGAAGCGTCGCCGGCGAATATTCCCATCACCAAAAGAGGCTACCCGGGCGCCGGCTGCGGTTAACTGATTCAGGTAGGCCCGGGGCAGCCACGCGCTGCCAATGTTGTCATACAAAAACCACACCTCCACACCCTCGGCAAGCTTGCGCTCAAGAATGGATTTTATTCGCTGGCCTATTTTGTCTGACCGAATGATATAAAACTCCAGAAGAATATATCGGGTGGCCGCCTCCATCGCCTCAAACAGTGATTCAAACGTAGCCGCGCCATCCTTCAGCAGTGTGCAGCGATTCCCATCAGTAAATGGTTGCCTGCTTAACTTGCATAAGACCTGAAGTTCATCGTCAAAGTGTGTCTGGGTGTCGTGTGGAATTGAGGTTGTCTGTTGCTCAAACTTATTGAGCAGGCGGGTTAGCCTTTTATCGCCCATTCTTCGCGCCTTGGCATAACCACCGAACCGATAGCGGCCAAACAGTAAGAACATGGGCACGATCACGTAGGGCAGGCCAATCAGGCCAACAATCCAGGCGACCGCTCCCTCAGATGTGCGATACGTGAGTAAAATCCGGTAAATGCAGGCTGCTGCCCCCAAGTAAAACAGGCTAATGGTGAACGCAAGAAAAGTGGACTGATCCATGTTCACGTTTCCTTTTTCTGTGCCTGGGCGCGATATTGAGCAGGTGCAATGCCTGTCCATCGTTTAAAAGCCCGGCTGAAGGCGCTGAGTTCCGAGAACCCCAGCAAAAAGGCGATCTCGCCCAGAGAGTACCGATCTGCAGCGACATAACGTAGTGCTTTATCAATACGTACCTGCTCAACCAGCTCGTGAAAACCAAGGCCTTCTTTTTTTAGTCTCCTGTAGAGAGTCTGACGACTCATATTGCATTGCCTGGCCAGGCTGTCTGCGTCAATGCGTTCAGTCGCCATCTGCATGGAAATAAGCCTGCGGATCTTTTTGCCGAACGAACGCTTGGGCCGCAACCGTGCCAGCAGCGTGTCCACCTGCTTCAGCACTGCTGAATATACGTAGGGATTACGGTGAGGAATAGGGCGGCAGAGATGACGGCTTGCAAAGGCCAGCCGTGTTACCGGGCAGTCAAAACGAACCGGGCCGCCAAGCAGCTTTTCATACTCGGCGGCATAAGTGGGCCGGGGGTGGGCCAGCTCGGCCCATTCTGCGTGAATTCCCGAATGGATAAAGTGTCGGGTCCGGCTGAGGGTTGCTGCCAGAGTCCGGTCCATGTCCTGACGGCAGTAATGGTCAGGTGTGTCTGGCTGCCAGGTTAGAATGGCCAGTTCGCCAATCTGCTCAAAACTGAGGGTGACCGATTCATTAATTAATCGATGAAGGCGCACGTACTGGGTAACGGCCTGGCCAAGATTGTCGCAGTTGAAAAACACATAGCCCACCAGGCCCATTCTTTTTGGGTCAACCACCTGGCCTGCTCTTAGTCCCACGGCGGGATTACCGGTTACCCTTTCGGCGTACTCCCATAACCGGTAGTGATCGTCGGCCGGCACTCGCAGGTCCGGATCTTTCAGAGACTGCATGTCGTGGTGAATGATTGACTCCACACGGGCCTGGTTCAGCACGCCCTGACGCTTCAGGTACGAAACCAGAGCCAGGGTGCTGGAGGCAGCAACCAAAGGTGCTGTTGTGTTTCTGGATTGAGCCGGAGTCACACTTATGGTCCCGATGGTTAACAACTTGTCATGAGCACTGTTACAAAATGTCAAGTGTATGGGACGAGTTGTCAATGGTTTGTCATAACAAACACGATAGCATTAAGAGGTCAGGTTGAGATAATGGAAAGAGCTTTTCAAGGAGGCGTTTTATGAAACAGGAAATCTTTGTACCTCGCACAGAACGTGAGCGGAAGAACGTAATGGAACTTGCACTTTATTTGGGTGACATTTTCTACTGCTGATTAACCCTCCACAAGAACAACCATTTTAAATGCCGGGAACTTCCCGGCTTTTTTTCGTCTGCAAAACCTCATTAGCCATCAGCCCTTGTTCACTCCGCTGGCAGTGGTAATGTAGGGTTCTGCAAATTATACCACCATCAGGAGACTGGGTGCCCATGACTGTCGAGCTGAATTATCGTATTACCGGAGAGGGCGAGCCCCTGATTTTATTACATGGGCTGTTTGGGTCACTGGAAAATCTGGGTGGTATTTCCCGACGGCTACAGGATGAGTGGCAAATTCATGCGCTGGATCAGCGTAACCACGGAGGTTCACCTCATACCGACACGATGAATTACCCCGCGATGGCTGCCGACGTGGTGGCCTATATGGATGCTCATGGTTTAGATAACGCCAGTATTATTGGCCACTCCATGGGCGGTAAAACAGCCATGCAAGTTGCCCTGCAGGCACCTCAGCGAGTTAACAGGCTCGTCATCGCGGATATTTCTCCCGTTGCCTATGAGGCCAGGCACGACGCCATCCTGGAGAGCCTGAAGAGCATGGATCTGAGCGTTGTTCGCTCGCGACAGGACGCCGATCAGCAAATGGCAGAGCATGTTGAGGCTCTGGCAACCAGACAGTTTCTGCTGAAAAACCTGGAGCGCGTGCCCCCGGAGGCACAGGTGGAGGACGGGCCAATGTTTCGCTGGCGCCTGAATCTGCCAGTGATCGACGCCTGCTACCGAAACCTTGCTGATGCGCCCGTTGGCGAAAAGCCATTTACGGGTCCGGTACTGTTTATAAAAGGCGCTGATTCAGCCTACATTCAGGAGAAACACAGGCCTGATATTCAGCGACTGTTCCCGGCAGCAGAATTGCGTATTATTCAGAACACAGGGCACTGGCTGCATGCAGAGAAAGCCGATACGTTTGCCTCGTTGTGTCGCCGCTTCCTGAAAGGTGAAGTCATCAGCGACTGAAAGTGGCCTACAAGTGTTCCGAAGCTTTCAAGAGCAAGAGCATAATAGATAAACATAACAATATGAGGCAGGTTGGATCTATGAAATGGCTGATCGGGGGAGTACTGGTACTGGCTTTTGTGGTGGGTGGTTTTCTGGTGACACCTTCGCCCATTGACAGTGAAGCCTGGCAGCCACCACCGCCGCCGGCCATGACTGGAAAACTGACACCCAACGAACGGTTGCTGCAGGCGGATCTTCTGGCAAAAGGGCAGGTGTATGGCCCTGAAGATACGGCGATCAGTGAGGATGGTGTGCTTTATGCCGGAACTCAGGATGGTCTGATTGTTCGCCTGTTTCCCGATGGGCATCTGGAGACCTGGATTGACACCGAAGGCCGCCCATTGGGTATGACTTTTGACGCCAGTGGCAATCTGATTGTTGCAGATGCCTGGAAGGGGCTGCTGTCTGTTGCGCCGGACAAAACCGTGACAGTGCTGACCAAAGAGGCAGAGGGTGTGCCTTTTCGTTTCACCGATGATGTTGATATCGCACCTGATGGCGAAATATATTTCACCGATGCCAGTTCCCGTTTTTATCAACCGGATTATCAGCTCGACCTGCTGGAGATGCGCCCCCACGGGCGATTTCTGAAATATTCCCCAAAAACCGGGGAAACCACTGTTTTACTGAGAAATCTGCATTTTGCCAACGGAGTGGCCGTCTCTCCGGAGGGCGATTATGTATTGGTCAATGAAACCTGGAAATATCGGATACACCGCTACTGGATCCGTGGTCCGAAAGCCGGGCAGTCCGACATTTTTGCAGACAATTTGCCAGGCTTTCCGGATAACCTCTCGGTAGACAGCAAAGGGCGGTTTTGGGTTGCCTTTCCAACGCTGCGCAATGCCCAGATGGATGGCTTGCATCCCACCCCCTGGCTTAAAAACCTGGTGGCAAAACTTCCCGACAGCTTTAAGCCTGCCCCACAGGAGTATGGGCTGGTCGTGGCATTTGATCGTGATGGTGAAATAATCACCAGCCTGCAAGATACCCGCGGCACTCATCTCCAGGAAATTACCTCAGTGAACCCCCATGGCGACTATTTATATTTTGGCTCACTTCACAATGACCGCATCGGACGGCTACCGTTGCAAGCCATTCCAGAACTGGGAGACGACGATACATGACCGATAACCAGCTTGTATGGGATCTTCCCGATCCGTTCATAATTAACATTACCGTGAACGACAGTGATACAGACGAGTTGGGCCATGCCAATAATGTGGTTTATGTGCGCTGGCTTGAGGATGTCAGTTGGGCACATATTGAGAGCCTGGGTATGACCTGGGCGTTGCATGAAGCTACAGGCAAGGCGATGGCAATCACCCGAACCGAAATCGACTATCTGGCTTCTGCCATCCCCGGAGATCGCTTGCTGCTTGGCACCTGGCTAACGGAGTACGATGGCCGGTTTCGTTCATCCCGGCAGTTTCAGCTGATTCGCCAGGCAGACGCAAAAACCCTGGTCAGGGCAGTGTCAACTCATGCTTGCGTTGATATGAAAAGCCAGCGTCCTGCAAGGGTGCCCAAAGAGTTTTCAGATATTCTGGAGGCGGCTGTCGTCCCGGGGAAAGGAAAGCTTCCACAGGTTAAGTGATCTGAATTTGGTAATAATCATTGTGCCACTATGAGAACCAACTTCTGTTAACCTGAACGAGATCCGCCAAACGAACGCACGTCACTTCCCGGAGGTCGCCATGGAATATTCCGCTGATCGAACCCCAAATTCCTCCATGCGTCATGTTATTTATGATCAGTTTGGCGAGCGCGATGTGTTGCGGGTAGTCCACTCGGCAATACCGGAGCCAGGCGCAGGCCAGGTGCTTGTTCGTGTTCATGGCGCCGGATTGAACCCGATAGATTGGAAAACCCGTAAGGGGTTGGGCTTTGCCGCCCGGCAAATCGAAAACTTTCTGCCCTGGACGCCTGGCTATGATATGGCAGGTGAGGTTGTGGCAGTGGCCGATGATGTGACAACACTGGCTCCAGGCGACAGGGTCATGGGCATGATTGGCTTTCCCGCAGACGGTGGAAGTTATGCGGAGTATGCCGTCGCAGGTGCTGATGAGCTTGCGATTGTACCAGAGGAACTTGATCTGGTAACAGCGGGTGCCTTGCCTCTGGCAGCACTTACCGCCTGGCAGGCATTATTTGAGGTGGCCAAGCTTGAGGCCGGACACAAAATACTGATACACGCCGGTGCCGGCGGTGTTGGTCATTTCGCCGTACAGTTTGCCCTTGAACAGGGTGCCCATGTCATTGTCACCGCATCGGCGGGCAATCGGGATTTTCTCTCTGAGCTCGGTGTTCACGAAGTTATTGATTATCGTACAACGGATGCTTCCGAGGAGTGCTACGGCCTTGATATAGTGCTGGACTTGGTGGGTGGCGAAACAGGTAAGCGATCACTGAACAGTCTGGGGGAGCAGGGCGTGCTGGTAACCATACCAACGGTTACTGCAGATGAAATTATCAGTGCTGCAGAAGAGCTTGGCTTGCGAGCCCACGGTATGACAGTCCGCCCGGATGTTTTTAATCTGGATGAAATTGCCGAGCTTATCGAGGATGGCGAGGTCAGAGTTCACGTCAGCAAGGTTTTTCCACTCGCTCAAGTGGCCGATGCCCATGAGCTTCTTGAAGGTGGCCATGTACGCGGCAAGCTGGTTCTGGACTGCCGTTAGGGGGTTGGCCCTCCTTCCTCCTCACTTGCGCCGCTGGTTCCGTCCGGATTGTCTTCTGACGGGTTATCTCCGCGATCTTTACCGTTTTTCTTTCCGTTTTGCTCTTTTTGTTCTTTTCGCTCTTGCGGCGACAGGGGTGGTACCAGGCTAATCAGAGTGCAGCCACTTTCAGCTTTGACATTATCCAGAGCCATCACCGGTGAAACCCGACCTTTGCCGTCAAAGACAAATAGTAATACCGCATTGTTCTGGTGTTTTTCTATAAAATCCTGATAGGTGAACGCATCACTGAGTTGGGTTGTTTTTACGATATAGCCCTGGCTGGCAAGACTGGCCAGCTTGGCAAAGGTAACACCACCAAACAGGCCCTGAGTGGTCTGAACCTTCTCTGGTGTCTGGTGCCGTGCCCGTTGATCCTGCTCACCTTCAGCCAGGTTAAAAACACTGGTGTCATCAAACCAGTCGAGATAATGGTAGGTGGCCAGTGAATTCATTTGCTTGTAAGGAGAGATCACCAGCAAATTGCCAATACCGGTCAGGTCAAGGTGAGTCGCCGCATGCCCGGATGCCGGGTTGCCGAAGTAAGTTTGGAGCCCGTCCATGCGGGCGTGACGAACGTTTTCCCAGTTAGTGTCTGCCAGCGTAACCGGAACTTCGTGCTTTTTCAGAGCCAGGGCAATCATACGGGCCACCGGGTTAGCCCCAAGAATCAGAAAACCAAATGGTGGAGGTTCCGCAACCCCCAGTAACTTGGCTACTGGCCGTGCGGTAAGGCTCTGAATTGTGACGGTCGTAATAATCAGCATGAACACCATGGGGACCAGCGATCCCGCGCTCTCATAGCCGCGCATCTCGAGCTGAAAGGCAAACAATGCCGACACGGCAGCGGCAACAATGCCTCTGGGCGCAACCCAGCTTAGAAACAGCTTGTCGCGCCAGTCCAGTGTGGTACCAATCGATGCCAGATAGATGCTGAGTGGGCGTGCAACCAGTATCAGAATGGTCAGAACTGCGACCAACCCCCAGCCTAATTCGACGATGGCTGAAAACTCCACCCGGGCGGCCAGGATAATAAACAGCGCAGAAATCAATAGAACGCTGAGGGATTCCTTGAACTCCAGAATACTGTCAACGGGCACCTGCTTCATATTCGCCATCCAGATACCCATCACCGTAACGGTCAGCAGCCCAGATTCGTGCGCCATTTCATCCGAAATTGCGTATACGCCCAGCATAAAGGTAAGTGTGCCGGCGTTCTGCAGATATTCGGGAATCAAATGCTTGCGCAGAGCTATTCCGTTCAGATAACCGGCTACGGCACCAACCAGGACACCAATCACCAGCGTTTTGCCAAAAATATACAGTGAATGCCAGAATACGTTGCTCTGTCCCCAGGAGACAATGGCCTCAAACACCAGAACCGCAAGCAGAGCGCCCACCGGATCAATGATGATGCCTTCCCAGCGCAAAATGTTGGACAGCTTGGCTGTCGGTCTTACTGAACGAAGTAGTGGCACGATAACGGTGGGCCCGGTGACAATGGATATTGCCCCGAACAAAAGCGCCACTGGCCAGGAGGCGTCCAGTATCCACTTCACTGTCAGCGTACCGATGATAAAGGTAACAATGGAACCAACCGGGATAAGGTTCCGGACCATCTTGCCATGGCCACGAATCTCCTCGTAACGTAGGGTCAGGCTGCCTTCAAACAGAATGATGGCTACCGACAGGGAAATAAGCGGGAACAATAAATCGCCAAACCATTTCTCTGGAACGAACAGATTAAACATCGGGCCAATGGCAAGGCCCGCAGCCAGCAACAGCAGGATGGCCGGTGTCCTTATTCGCCAGGCGAGCCACTGACACAACAGGGAAAGTACACCAATGCTGGCAAGGAGCAGAACCGTACTAACGGGCATGAGGTTATGAATCCTGTAAAGTTATTGGTTGGCGCGCAGAGCGATTCTGTTCAGAAGTCGCGCAGTGGCAAAAAAACCGAAGGTCGCCGTTACCGGACTGGCTGCGCCAAATCCCGTAGCACAATCAAGACGCACCGGGCCATTGGCCATTGGCTTTTGCAGACACACCTCACCGTCACCTGCAGGATACGTGAGCTGTTCCAGCGAGTATACGGCTTCTATACCAAAACGCCGCTTGGGATTGCGAGAGAACCCATACTCTCTGCGTAGCAGATTACGAACTTTCGCCAGTAGCGGGTCTTGTGTGGTTTTACTGAGATCGGCAACTTTGATTTGAGTCGGATCCATCTGGCCACCGGCACCGCCGGAACATATAACCGGAATTTTCTGTCTTTGGCAGTGGGCGATCAGGGCAGCTTTGGCTTTAACGCCGTCTATGGCGTCTATCACGCCGGTCAGATCTGTGGTGATTAGTTCAGTGGTGTTTTTTACCGTCAGAAAGCCAAAATGGATGCGGATATCTGCTGTTGGATTAATGGCTCTGAGTCGTTCTGCCATCACGTCTGTCTTGGTGCGGCCATATTGCCCGTCCAGAGCATGAACCTGACGATTGGTGTTGGATACGCAGATGTCATCCATGTCGATCAGTGTAATCGTGCCAATACCGCTTCTGGCGAGAGCTTCTGCCGCCCAGGTTCCTACGCCACCCAGGCCCACAACGGCAACATGCGCGCTGCGAAATGCCTGTAGCGCGCGCCGTCCGTACAGACGTTCAATGCCACCAAAGCGGAAAGCGTAGTCGTCAGTGTTCATTCAGCCCCCCGATAATGCCCGGCGCATAAATAAAATGTGCCGCACTAAAATCAAAGGGCGCAATTGTAACTCAGGGATGACAAGGACGGGACATCAAATATAAAAAAAGCCACGAATCTCGTGGCTTTCAAAATACCCAAACTCTAGAGAATGAGGGCAGGACTAGTTCAGAGACACTAATCAACGTGATCATTATCAATTTATGACATGTACCTTTGAAGGTCACAATGTGCCAAGGGTCGGTCATTTTCGGTCACTAAGCACAAGAGTTTGACCGTTTTGACCAAAATGTGATTCCCATTTATCACACTGGGTGATGTCGAAGTGACGATAGTGCCGCCAGAACGCGTCTCTTGGATGATTGCTGTAAATGTAATGACGGTCTAGTCTGAACAATAAACAAGTTCGGAGTCGTCCTGTTTCATGAGTGTGCCAGATATTACCGGTAGCTTGCCTGTTATTCGTGCCCATTATGCCGATATTCTCTGCCAGCTTGCTGAAGACAAGGGAGTTCCCCGTCAGGCACTGCTGTCTGCGTCGGGAATCCGGGCGTCGATGCTTGGCCATCCAGACAACCTGGTTACAGTGGATCAGTTTACCGCGCTGTGTCGGGAGGCGTTGGCACGCTGTGATAGTGACGCGCTAGGCCTCGAGTACGGCATGCGGCTCAAATTCACTACTCATGGCTCGCTGTCTCAAGCGGCCATTAGCTGTGACAACCTCGGTCAAGGGCTTGCTGTTCTGATCAAGTATTTCCGCATCCGTTTTGCCTACATGGACCTCTCATTTTTCGTTGAAGATGATGCCGCTGTTATTCAGCTCGAATTAGCCCACGGTATTGCAGATCTGTACCGCTTTAATGTTGAGGTTGTTATGGCCTCGCTGATGGATGTGAATATGCTGCTTTTTGGTCAGCAACTGATTGGCAAAGGGCGCTGCTTGCTGAATTTCCCAAAGCCGGCAAGCAGTGCGGCTTATGAGGCACTGTTTGGTGGACGGGTGGAATTTGATAGCGGGGTAAACCAGCTACGCTTTCACAAACAGTTTTTGGACCTGCCCCTGTCGTTATCAAATCCTGTAGCCCGCCGCATTGCGGAAGCGCAGTGTGCAAAAGAAATGCGCACTATCGAGGCGGCAACATCTGTTGTCGTGCGGGTAAACCGGCTGCTGGAATCCGTTCGCGTAGGCCGTTTGCCCAGCCTGGATGATATTGCCGGGCAGATGGGGTTGTCAGCACGCACGCTGCGCAGACAGCTGGCAGCAGAAGGCGCGCGTTTTCAACAATTACAGGATGAGATACGGCATCAACGAGCGCTGGAACTGTTGAGTCAGGATGAACTCAGTATCGACGAGATTGCGGATTCTCTTGGTTACAGTGATCCATCCAATTTTGGTCGGGCTTTTCGCAAATGGGAAGGGGTTGCGCCCAGCGTTTGGCGGGCGCGAGTCGAAAAAGATCATCAATCTTCCAGGTAGGTGTAACCTTCCAGCCCAGAGGCAAGCTCGGCCAACAATACCGCTTGCTCTGGTTGAGGTAGTTTGCTGGCGCTGAATTTCTGCTCATAGGCAGCCAGTAATACTTCCGGCTCGAAATTCACGTAGCGTAATACTT
Organism: Marinobacter sp.; assembly: GCA_035497695.1. Classification (GTDB taxonomy): domain Bacteria; phylum Pseudomonadota; class Gammaproteobacteria; order Pseudomonadales; family Oleiphilaceae; genus Marinobacter. The sequence goes on from DATJDA010000390.1 coordinate 16,436, forward strand.
TGGATACAGTGTCTCCGGCAATCGGATCGCTGATATCAAACCCGCCCTGCGAATTTAACCGGATATCAACCGAGTGAGTATCGCCAAACAGGTTGTGCATATCGCCCAGTATTTCCTGATAGGCTCCGGTCATAAAGAAGCCCATAAGCTGGAGTTCTCCGGGTATTTCTTCGGGTAAAGGAAGTGTGGCTTCTGTCCCCTGGCCATCCACATACTGATCAATCCGGCCGTCGGAATCGCACGTAATATCCTGAATAATGGCCCGGCGGGTCAGCGGTCGATTAAGGCCGTTGATGGGCATGACCGGGAAAATCTGATCAATTCCCCAGACATCAGGGAGCGACTGGAATAAAGAGAAGTTGACGAATAGTTTGTCAGCCAGTTTCTCGTTTAATTCGTCCAGAATCTCCCGGTGTGCCCGACTGGCTGAATCCAGTTGACTGCGAAGCAACTGACAGCAACGGGTGTAGAGGGTTTCTGCATCGGCACGCTCCTGCAGCGACAAAAGCCCATGGGCAAACTGGGCATGAACATCGGTCATGGCATTAAGCAGATTGTGGTAAATCTCTGGCAGTGAGCGTGGCGTGTCAACACTCTTCAGGCTTAGTAAGTCCTGCCAGAGGTCCTGCATCGACACAGACGCATCTGCAGACGGTTCCACCGGGTCACGGTTGTCTGGTGATTCCTGGTCAATCACATTGGCCACAAGTACGGAATGGTGCGCCGTTAATGCCCGGCCGGACTCGCTGATCAGATCCGGGTGAGGAATACCGGTGCGGTCGCACTCAGCCTGAAGAATGTGCACCACGTTGTAAGCATATTCGTGCACGCCATAGTTCATGGAGCAACTGCTGCGAGAGCGGGTTCCCTCGTAATCTACGCCCAGCCCGCCGCCTATATCTACGGTTTCAATGGGCGCTCCCATTTGCCACAACTCACTGTAAAAGCGTGCACATTCCCGTAATCCGGTTTGGATGTCGCGTATATTTGCAATCTGCGAACCAAGATGAAAATGCAACAACTGCAAGGTGTCCAGTGCGTTAACGCTGCGGAGTTTGTTAACGACATCCAGCACCTGACTGGCGGAGAGTCCGAATTTGGATTTTTCACCGCCGGTATTTTGCCAGTTACCTTTGCCAATGCTGGCCAG
>DATJDA010000391.1:0-4278 GCA_035497695.1 Marinobacter sp.
TGGTGGCAGTATTATTTGCTTTTGGGCCTGTCTGGGCGGCGGTCTATCTGTTCGAGATATTCTTCCCGATCACGCTGCCTGTTCGTATCGATCGCGAGGAAGGCTTTGTCTACGTGGGGCACCGGGGCACTTTTTACCGCATTCCTTGGGATAAGCTAGAGGTAACCTTTTCCTATAACTGGCAATATTTGGGCTCTGGCATTGTGTGGGAGCGACAGTATTACTCCCACGTGTTTATGCGAGAAGAGCATTACTTCTGTGGAAAGCCCCCCAAGATGCCTCTGCAGCGCAAAAAGATCTCTTCCGGGTTTAAGGAGGAGGATATGTATCAGAAATGGAATTTTATTGTCAGATACTACAACGAAGGAATTACTGAAGAGGATGTGAATCATCTTGCCGGGATGAATTTTGACTCACTTCGCAAAGATCTCGCTTCAAGCTCAGTTGGAAAGCGTATCGTAGAATACTCCCTTCTAATCGTTTTTATGCCAACCATGATTTGGTGGAAATTTACCCCTTTCAAGTACAAATGGCCTAAGGAAATCGAAGCGGTTTTCGGGAAGGCTAACAACTACTAACTATAGGCGCGCATCACGTAAACGCCATGATGATTCAGACATAACCTAATGCCTTCCGTTTTGGATCTTTGTGATGAAGTTGGCCTTGCTCTGGTCCTGTCAGAAAAATGTGGCTTCTTCATGCAGAATCTGCCTGCGTGTGGTTTACAGAAAAAGTCACTACTGATCACCACCCTTTATTGGTGGTATTACAATTACAAAAAAACAGGACACTGTTAGGAGAGTTACTCTAGAGGTTGTTCTCGGCGATGCCGATTTGCAGTCGACGGACGGGTTTTATCTGGCGTTTCGTTACAAAGCAGGAGATTCCAGCAGTTGGCTCCCGGAGAATGGAGGTGCCTATTATTACAAACTGAGCTTACACGAAAGAGGTAATCTGCCAGTCGTGCCTGCCAACAGTAACAAACAATGGCAAAGTGTAAAGCCTCTTCAAAAACCGGATCCGCGATTGACGGTATTGATCACCCGTTTCCACGCTTTAACTGACGAGCCTGACCAAGCATGATGAGCACTGAAAGAGAACAACCAGACCCGAAAGAACCCCCGCCTGAACCTGCCTGGCAACCCGGTATCCGCAGAACCACGCGCGACGGGCGTGTTCTGGCATTGAGCCCCTTACCGGTAACGACCGGTGAGTATGCCGTTGATGTGAATGCCTGGCTGCGCCGGAAAACCAGTACGTGGTTGGATTTACAAGGTGGCAACCTGTTATTTGGGGCTGAGTTTGCATTAATGTTTCTCAGCCTAAGTGTGTTATCTACAGCCATCTTAGGTTTTGGTCTGACACTGGCGGCAGGGCCTGAGTATGGACGCTGGAATTGGGACCCAGTGATTTTGATGGTGGGCGGAAATATTTTGATTTCGTTGCCTTGGGGACTTTATGCCCACTTTCTCGGCAACAAAGCTGCGAAAGAGGATCCCCCGGTGAGACTGAACCGTCAGCGGCGCGAGGTGGCCATGCCTCGCTGGGTGGGAGATGCAGAGTTTAAACTACCGCTTTGGAATACGAATGCGGGTTTGATCGCATATATGATACTCGCGTTTTCAATAGCAGCTGTTTTCACACCGTTTATGCTAAAAGATGAGTCTCCGGAATATGTAAGGTTGCTTTTCATCATTTTTGTATGTGTTCTGGCGGTTGAGATCCTAGTCTTGGGAGTCTATTTTGCGTGGGCCCGCCGCCTCATGAAAAAACACGGCCCCCGCCTCGTATACGAAATCTACCCATGGGAAAAACTGGTTGCCTTCATCGAAACCAAAGACAACCTCGGCCCCGGTTTGATGTTAACCAGTACTGTACTCACCCTGGCCGTGCCCAAGCCGGATGATCCTGAATCCGCGCTGGCAGCGGCCAGTATCAATGTCGGCCACGAAACGGCTGGTCTGGCTCAGTGGGAGTGCATTCGCCGATTCATGGAGGACGGCCCCGAGGCCTGCCCCGATCCGCGCAACGACGACACGTTAGCCAACTATAAGTTGAACTGTCGTAAGGCAAGAAAGGAAATGTCGTTCTTGCCGTGGGTCGGGAAAAAAATCGGCGACTGGTTCTTTCAACGTTATCTCGCCCATATCATCACCGAACGGCGCACAAAAACCGTGTCGGTTAGCATGCTGCCAAAAGAAGTGAGAGCCTGGTCGGAGCCCCTGCCGGCATCCCAGTGGGCGCAACCTTCTGCAGAGCTGCAAGCCATCAATCTGCAGCTCATCATGGCCTATGGGAGCGGCTTGCGCTTCACGGATATGGGCCCCCTGTCGGCGTGGCAGGCGGTACGTGATGCCAGGCCGGAGCAAACGAAAGGCGGCTCTGAAAAAGAACCAAGAAGGGCACGAAGCCACAATCGCAAACCCCGGTATTAATCCACTGTCACGTTGGTTTGATAATCCTGTGCTAAGCTTTAGATGCCCGTCTGCTGATCGGTTTTGTCCGGTGAATTTTATGGCAAGCGGCACCACAGGAGTCTTTGCAAATGCCTGTACAGCGTCATTAATTGGCTAAGGAGGCAACACAATGGAAGCTAAAAACACGCAAGATGAATACAACCAGGTGAAACAGGATCTGCTGCAACTTCGTGAAGATATGTCGAAGTTAACGCGGGCATTTTCCGAAAGCCAAAAGAGCAATATCAGCCACTTCCGGGATGAAATCCGTCGAGAAAGCCGGGAAGCTTTTGACCAGATGCGGCAAAAAGGCGACGAAGCATTACATCGTGCCAAAGATGCCGGAGACAAGGCTGTAAGTAATGTTGAACAGAAGATTGAGGAACGTCCGTTTCTCAGCGTTATCCTGATGTTCCTGGCAGGTATTCTGGTCGGTAAATTACTTGATCGTTAACCATGCCTGATTCCAAACAACTTCAGGGCATAGTGCGCAAAGCAGTGGCTGCGATAACAGGTTTTCTGTTAGCGCTGGTCTTGCTCATTGCCCTGTTGGTCACTGGTTTTTATCTCCTTATTCAAGCCTTGATTCTTACGCTATCGCCATGGGTGGGGCAGGCAGGTGCTATGGGTTTGGCCGGGCTGTTGTGTGTACTGCTGCTTGTGGCGTTTTTCCAGCGCATGATGCGCCCGGCGTCTGCCGAGAGAAAGGGTGAGGCTGCCAGAAGCAACCTGTCGCCTGTTCACGCTTTGCGCAAGATAATAATGGAAAATCCCTTAGAGGCTACTCTGATGGCGTTTGCCGCCGGTGTTGTCGAACAGGGTGATCCGCGATTGAAGGAGTTGCTGTTTCAGGGCGGAATGACACTGATGAAACAAACAGATTTCAGTGGCGAGCCAGGTAAAACCTCGCCCGATCCCGCAAGTGAACACACACCTCCAGAAGAAGCAGAATGAACAACTGATGAAGAAATCGTAGTCTGGTTGTAATCCGCACAAAGCATTTTTCGCGCTAGGGTAACTTTACGTGATCACGACAAGAGAAACTGAGCGTGATCACCAGTAGTCAGAAAAAGGACTAACTGAACTCTGAGGAGGAAGACCCTATGAATTCCCATATCCGTATTGCCTGTGCCACCGTTCTGACCGCATCTGTGTTTGCGGTGCCAAACGTCTGGGCGCAAGACAGTAGTGATCGAGAACAGTCTGGCCCCTATATCAGTGGTAGTTATGGTGCCTACAAAGCGCATGGCGGTGATTTTAAAGACGATAATGATCTGCTTGGTGCAGCCGTTGGCTATCAGTTCAATCGGTATTTTGCACTTGAGGCCGAATACATTGATTTCGGCAAATTCGGCTCTGATGACGTTGACGGTAAGCTAAAGGCAGCGGCTTTAAGTGTTATTGGCCGAATTCCACTAACCGACAGCTTTGGGATTTATGGTAAAGCGGGTGCGTTTGCTCCGTCATTTGATGTGTCTGCGTTTGATGAGAAAAAAACGTACGATAAAATGAGCCCGCTGGTGGGCGCTGGTGTCGATTTCCGGGTAACGCCACACTTGTCAGCATTCGCGGAATATAATCACTATAACGTCGATATTGATGAGAGTGACTTTAACGGCCAGCTAAATAATGACGGCCCTGAATTTGATACAGGCCGCGTTGGTTTGAAGTATCAGTTCTGAAGCATCTCTCGGGCGTGCCCAGAAATCACGCCCGAGCCTCTCTGCACTTTCTGTCTCTTACAACCACGCTCAGTGTTCAATCCCAAAATGCTGGAGGCAGTTCCGGCCATTCTTCTTGGCGGTATAAAGTGCCTTGTCGG
>DATJDA010000392.1:0-6298 GCA_035497695.1 Marinobacter sp.
TCCCCGGCAACATGGCACAGTTCGTCTACAGGTTCTTCACAGCTATCTCCGATAAACACCACAGCTTTGACTGGTTTTGCCCGGGTTTCTTTTCTGGCGTGGGTCAACACTTTATGAATCTGTGTGTGCCCGCCAAGGCAGGAAACGCCGTTCATCAGTTTAAGAAGCTGGCCGGTTTCGGTAACAAATCCTGTGGCTTTAAATTCTCTGAATCCGCGGTAGTAGCAAAGCTGAATTGCCAGGCCGCCTAAATCTTTGGTTGCCAGAAAAAGCTCACTCTGTAAGTGGCAGGCCTGGTCCCAGGTGGCTTCCCGGCTGGCAGTGGCATCCAGCGCGAAGATGAGCCGGCCCTGCGTATTGCCTGCTTTTGGCAGCGTGCGAACCTGATGAATAAACTGGTCGATGGACTGTTTATCCGATTTGGTGGGGAGCTTTTTGTCAGACATGCGTTTTGGCAAACCGCCTCGTTCAGCCGATGTGGTATTTCAAGCTTAGGGGAAAGGCCGGACAATTCACAGGCTTGGTGAGGTCGAGTTACTTGTGGAATTCGTCGGCAGGCGTTTAGTCAGGCTTAAGGTAGGGGACATCTATCAGATACCCGCCGGCCTCACCAAATTTTGACTGAAATATTATGCGGCCATTCGGTAGTACCACGGTTGAGGGGCCATTGTTGAGCACGTGGATGAAAGGCAGCCGGTTTTCAACCGCACGCAAAATACTTGAGTTTACGTGTTGGTACGGTTGCAGGGTGTTGCCAAACCAACCGTTATTGGACAGCCCAACCAGCACCGCACCCTGAGCCTTCTGCGGAACCGCCTCCCGAACAAAACCGGGGAATTGTGTTTCATAACAGATTAGTGGCACAACGGTGAGGGTGCCCAGATTAAATGCTACGTGTTCAGTGCCTCGTTGCAGCGATGTTGTAAAACCCGTCAGTACGTTCGCCATTGTGTTTTGCAGAATCGGAAGTGTTTCAGACAAAGGCACCGATTCGCCAAAAGGCATGGTGATCATTTTTCGGTAGTGGGCTAACGGCTGGCCATTGCTTCGTATCATCACTGCAGAGTTGTACTGATCCGGGTTCGGAGTTTTTTGCCCCGGCTTCTGGTGCATTACCTGCTCTGCATCCTGAAACAACAAGGCTACGCCAGCGTCTGCCAGCCGGTCAGCGTAGGCACTTTGAACGTGAGGTCGATCAAAGTAGCCCTTGTAACGGGCTTCTGGCCAGACAACCAGTTCGGCACCGGCATGGGCCAGGTGTTCAGTCATCGCCATCTCTGGTGGGTAAGCCAAGCTGTAGCCGGGGTAGATAGCGGGTTCTGCAAGGGAGGGGGTGTCGTTTGGCTGAACAATGCCCACGGTAACGGCTGTCCAGGCAGCGAGCTGCTTGTCCCAGGCTCGTGAAACGACTGCACCGTATGAAAACCACGACACCACGATAATTGACGACAGGCCCCAGGATAGCCATTGTGAGTTTTTTGTTGGCGCATCCGGGTGTACGGTCCGAAGAACAAGCGCCCGGTAAATCATGATGTTTACCAGTGCAATCAGTGCATCCAGGCCGTAAAGCCTGGTGAACTCGATAGCTTGAAGCGCGCTTAAAAACCGGCTTTGGGTATCGGCAGGGTGGAATGGGAACAGTGTGGGCATCAATCCATAAATCGATGCTACTACCAGTGGAAACAACAGGAAGTCGTGAATGGGAAGATAACGCTGGCTGCATCGTCTTAAACCATTGAGAGCAACTGCGATCAGCGCGGTTATTTGGGCGCCGAAAATCCAGAACAGACCACCGAGTAAAAGGCTTTGTGCCATGCCGTAACCCTTGGCGATTACCAGAAAATCGGTAATCCAGTAGCCGGCGACCATATTGAACATCAGGCCGCTGGCCAACCCAAGGCCATACGAGGCCGGCAATCCAGCCTGCTCAATTGCCAGCAGCAGCGGAACAAATGCAATCCAGGTAAGCCCGTAAAGTGTGGGGTAGAGGAAAGAGATAGCGATCAGCATTCCTGATGCTAATGCCAGTAAAAGCCGCTGCCAGCCGGCCAGACGCGCGATCACTGGGTATTCTCCTGCTCACGCTCGGCTTCAAACTGGTGACTGGTGCGTTCAAGCATGTTCTGGCGTTGTGTTGCGCTCAGCTCGGAGTTGGCCTGAATGGCGCGCCGCTCAAGCAGGTACTGTTTTAACCGCCGCTGCTGGCCAAACAGTTGCTCGGCCTGTGCTGTGCCAAGATATTGATTTTGCAAGGCAACTGATAGCTCAAAACGAGCCTCTGCTGGCACCAACTCGTTGTTATCGTTTGTGTTCCGCTGGCTGTGGCGCTCAGCCTGTCGATAACGAAGAAAACCGGTCAGTGTGGTGGCTACACTGCTGGCTGCCGGAGCGGAGAAGCCTTGTTGGGCGAGGAAACCGATCCGCTCAATGTCTGCATTGGTGAGCGTTTCGGGCAGTGCGGAGGCGATGCTGTCCAGAACCTCTGCGGTATGGCTATTCAGCACAAGGCTGTTATCAGAACCGATCACCAGTGTCTGAATCAGGCCTTCAACGGGCGGGTAGTCGAACGCCCACTCGTGGTTTGAGATCAGTGTTGTGGTGCTGTTTGCAGCGGCTATTTGCCTGTCTGGCATGGATGCGGCTATGACACCAAGCGTGATGGCAAACACGGTGCCTGCCACTATCAGGCTTTTGATCACGCTTTGACTGCTCCCCGTCATAAAAAATCAGAATTTATCCAGTTGCAGGTATCGGACTTTGGCGAGTTCATCTGGGTCAAAATGCTGGTGCATCAGGTTCTCCAACTGCACTTTTTTCTCTTGCTCATCAAGCCCGGCGTCCATAAGGCGCTGTTTCTCGGTTAAAAACGTGCTGTAACGCTCGCGCCAGTTGGTTACCGGAACAGTTGCATCGGTTAATCGGTTATTTATTTCTTCTAATCGGGCGGCTTTTTCATCGGCGGTCAGTGTGCTGTCTGCTTCCACACGCTGCACGTCAAACATGTAGCGGGCACTGGCGTCTGCGGTGGCGAACAGGCTGGTTGCCACATCCTGCCCAAGGTATAAGGCTCGCAGTGCGGTTAACTCTTCGTACTGCCGTGTGTAGGCGTCACTGCTCATGTCGACCGGCGAATCCTGTTGTTCATACAGGGTGTTGAACTCATTTTCTGCACCCAGATAGCGATAGTAATCCACAACGATTTTTGCGGTTTGCTCACCCGCCTTTCCAGGTACACCCACTTTGATCAGTTCCTGTAAATCGGCGAGGTTCTGGCTGCTTAACTCCATCTGGCCATAGTGCAGGGTTTGATTAAGCGCCTCCAGCGCTTCGTTATCCAGAATTACATCGCCATTCTCGTCAATTCTTACGTTCTGAAATGCCTCGTAGAGCGCATCAGCGCTGAACGGAATGGCGTCTGCAGTGGTTGGCTCGCCAGGTTCGGCCAATGCATCTTCTGGTGCCTGCCATTGCCAGATAGCAGCGACAGTTCCGGTTATTTTGGTGTTATGGGTGTTGGTAGTGGGGACCGGTTCATCGTCCACAGATGTGCCGGCCAGTTCCTGAGTCGGTTTTAAATAACCGGCGAACACGAGCACGAGTACAACGGCGAGAACCACAAGGCTTAATAACATGGCAATACGTTTAAATGGAGCTGGTTGTGTCATGGTAAAGGCTGCCTGTCAGCAATTGATTTCACGAGGGCCTGAATGTCGTCGTCAATAAATGTTTCCAGAAACGGAGGCCGCATAAACGTGGTAGACGGTTGCACGCCGTTGATGGCGCTAAAAGATCTTGAAAAATGAGCAGAATTTGAGAAACCGGCTATCAGAGCAGCCTCGGTTACCGAATAACCCTGCGCCAGTAGAATCACGCTGATAAACACACGGTATCGCAACCGGTATTGCGTGACCGGAAGGCCTATCTGATCTTTAAACAGCTTTCCCAGCCGGGATTCCGAGAGATGAACGCTAGCCGCCAGATCACTTAGCGAATGATTTTCGCAGACTGCACTCCGTATCGTTTGCACCACGCTGAGAATCCGGCTATCAAACTCTCTGAACATTCTGGTTTCCAGTTCCGATGGCACTAAAAGCCCATGCAGTTTCGTGTACGCCTCTTCTGGCGATGCCGGCTTACCGTCCCGAAGTGATAAAAAGCACGCCGCCAGTGCGTCTTCCAGCGGATGCCCGAACGATACACCAGGAAAAGCTTCCTGCATCACGCTCGCCAGCGCCGGATAATCTTGGGAAAAGGGCTGAAGGTAGTATATTGCCACTACTGCCTGCCCAGCATCGACCTGAGTGGTATCAAGATACACCCCAGTTTGAAGAAGGCAGCTACGAGTAACAATACGTTTGCCCCCCGGGCATTGAAGCGTGAGCGCACCCTTAAGACAGACGATCAGTTTTTCCTGAACAACTTTATGAGCACGATGAGGAATACTGAAGTTTCCCAGAAACAGCATTTCGCCATTCCAGATATAGAATCTTGGTATCGCCCCAAGGGTGGGTTGCTGGCTTATGTCACCACTCATGTTTAACCCGCTGTATTAATTCGCACTATCAACAGTTAACTGCCCAATATACGAAAGCGCCGGGGCGTATCCGACCCCGGCATTACTCGCTAGCTTACAGGTGTCGCCGTATTTAATACGGGCAGGTTCCACGGTACTCGGAAATAGCCGGGTTCGATGCATGGGCTGGCCCACACAGGAACTGGTTGTACCGAGTGTCTTTATCAATATGGAGCTTCATCCAGGACACACCGTACTTGCCCAACAAGCCACCGTTGCTGCCACCGCCGTTAGCGCAGGAGTGCTGGCCATTTTTAATTTCGAGGTAGGCCTTTGCAGTTGTGGCGGGGATGCGGTTATAAAAAGGTGACGCGTGCTGGCTCACCGGGGCGGTGCTGTCTCTCTGGCAGGCGAGGATCATCGTGGGGGTGCGGATCTGGTTAAAGTTGTTACTGCCTGTGTTCCAGGGTGCCAGCGGAATGGCCGCGCTTAAGCGTCCACCGGAGGCGAGCTGTAGTGTGCCGCCACCGCCCATTGACCAGCCCATAGCCGCCACGCGGGAGCTGTCGACCATGCCGCGAATGGGGCTGCTGGAAGAATTACTCTGGGCAATCACATAGTCCAGGGCGCTGGCAAGTTGTGCCGAGCGGGACGCCGGCTGATCGAACGTTGAATTTGTGCTGATGGTAATGACAACAAAACCATGAGACGCCAACCGTGGCCCCCACCATTTAATGGAAGATTCTGCCGCCAGAAATCCCGGTACAATTGCAATCGCACCCATCTTTCCGGTGGTGCCGGTGGGATAATGAATGGTGCCACCGCCAAACCCGGGTGCAGACCGGGACACGCTGATTGTCTTTACAGAATAGGGGCCGGCTGCTGCCTCCAGATACGATGCAGTGGGAGCCGGGCCGCGAGTAAAGCCGCAGTTTGTTTCGCAGGTATCCGGATCAGGGGTCGGGCTTTTGGGTGGATTAAAACTGAAGGCAGAGAGTGAATACAGCATAGCGGTTACTGCAAACGCGGCTATGGCTGATGTTCTAACGCTTATTGTTGTCATAAGTGTCACCAGAGGGCTCAGGGTTGTATTTATTTTGTTTGGGATGATGACCATCCTCATTAAACATTACGTCAGGCGAATGGGGTGGGGCTTTCATGGTCTGGCACTCGTCCCGGACCTGCGTCACACTGCGCACATTGTGTTGTCCGGTAAGTCTGAACTAAGCTGAACACCCGGCATTAATGTTTCAGAAGGGGTGTTGAGGTGGCTCTCCAACAGGCAGGCAAGTAGCTATGGCACTTCCGTTCTTTACGGTTGGCCATTCCACCCGCACAATTCCAGAGTTCGTGGAACTGCTGCAAGCGGCCGGTGTCACGCATGTGGCAGACATACGACATGTGCCCAGATCGCGCACCAACCCGCAATACAATCAGGACAACCTGCCCCTGAGCCTTGCTCCGTTTAATATCAGCTACCAACTCATTGAAGAGCTCGGCGGCCTGCGAAACAAAAGCAAGCAAACTGATCCCACGGTTAACGGCTTCTGGAAGAATCAGAGTTTCCATAATTATGCCGATTACGCGCTTACAGAAGCATTTCAGGGAGGCCTTGATCAGCTTATTGGGCTGGGCCGGAAACACCGCTGCGCCATGATGTGCTCCGAAGCTGTCTGGTGGCGCTGCCACCGCAGAATTGTCACCGACCACTTGCTGGCGCGGGGCGAGGTGGTTTTTCATTTAATGGGGAGAGACAAAATTACCCCGGCAACCCTCACTAAAGGT